>CAYMES010000078.1:0-2526 GCA_964389765.1 Candidatus Woesearchaeota archaeon | reverse complement strand
ATTAAAGAAATTTTGGAAAAAAATAAGAATTAAGAGAATTACTATTATTAAGACAAGCATGTCAAATGACAATATCAAAGAATTAAATAAAGTGATGTCAAATTTGATTGATAAAGAAAATCTAATTATTCTCCCTGATGCATCTAAAGATTCTTTTGAAAAAGAGGTTCACTGGATATGGTAAAAGCAATATTACACAAAAAGTTAGGATTAGAGCCAGAATATACACCATTTAGCTGGCAGAATGGACTTCCTAAACCTATGATGTCTAAAATAGAAGATGTTGATATAAATACCTTATATGATGTGCTTAAAAGGTCTCCTGAAGTTGTTGCCTCAATTAATGCAATAGTAGAAGACATTTTGTCAGATGGGTGGAAGTTTGAGGGTTCTAAATCTCCTATTAATAAAGCAGAAAAATTTGTTGAAGAATCTAAATTTTACAAGGTTTTGGCAAATGCTCTTTATGACTTGGTTCTTACAGGGAATGGGTATATTTTAAAGCTTTCAGTAAAAGAAGAGAGATTAAATAAATTGCTTGAAAAAATAACTTCTAAAATGGTTACTAAAGGAAAAGGAAAAAAGGAAAAAGAAGTTGAGAAAACAATTTATGAATTAAAACAGGTTGAAGGAAAAAAACCTAAAGATTTACAGAATTTAAAAGCTTCTACAATTAAAATAGATTATGATGAGCATGGAAGAGTAAAAAAATATATTCAAAAAGTAGGAAATGATGAGATTAAAATAAACCCAGATGAAATGCTGCATCTTTCAAAAATTAATTTAGGAGGGGGAGTTTATGGTTTTTCTGACCTTGAACCTCTTTTATCTGACATAGCTACATTAATATTTGCTAAAGAATATGCTGGGAAGTATTTTGAGAATGATGGTGTTCCTAATTTTATGATAAATCTTCCTGAAGCAATGGGAGAAGAAGATAGAAATTATCAGGTTTTAGTTCAGCAATTAAAAGAATTAAAAAAGAAAGAAAACAAGTGGAAAGCACTTATTACAACTGGACAAACAAATATTGAACAAATAAAGCCATTTGATGCAGATATGCAGTATCCTGAGTTGATAAAACACTTTACAAGAGTTGTTTTAATGGCTATGGGAGTTCCACCTCACAGAGTAAACTTTACTGCAGATATTAAAGGTGATGCAAATCAGATGAGGGCATATGAGGGCTATTTTAAGAAGATTAACTTTTTACAGAAAATTGTTGAAGAAACTGTAAACACTGAAATATTCAGCCATTTTGGAGATGTAAAATTAAGATTTAATAGAACTTATAAGATTGATGAATTAAGAGAAGCAAATATAATTGCTATTTTAGCAGATAGAAATTTAATTACTCAAGAAGAAGCAAGACAATTAATGTCTATGGAAGAAGATATGGATGGAACTCCTGTAGGTCAAGTAGGACAAGATAGAAGTACGAGAGCTTTAAGAGGTGAAGATACAAGAAAACCAGAAGATGAAGAGTTAAGTGAAAATGAAGAAGAAAAACCAGATAATAAAATTAAATCTGGGAGAACAGTTACTAAACTTCACAAAAAATACGATAATGCTAAAGAAGTGAATTTTGATGATTTTATTAGATTAGTTGAAAGAGTTGTTCAATTTGATAAAGCAAATGTTTTATATCAAGAAACTAATGATGAATTTGTTGTCTATTTTCACGATGGAAAATGGGCTTATAAATCAAGAATAAGCAAGAATGAATTGAATGATGTTGATGAATTTAAATTTTATTATCTGCGTAATGCGATAAAGGTATTAATATGAACTGGAAAGAAAAACTTGATGAAATAACTGAGGCTGGATGGGGGGGTATGAAGTACGATACTTTAAGAGAAGAGTTAAAAAAACTATATAGGCTTTTAATTTTTTACAGTAAAATAACTAATGACTATTTAGACCAAAATGCAAGGACTGTAGTCAAGGCAATAAAAGAAGACAACCCTCCTAAAGAATTTTTAGAAGAACTTTTAGAGGGTGAAAAGTCTGGAAAAAATAGAAACTCTGTTATTAAACAAATAAAAGAGAAACTATGATTAGTCAAAAAGACATAGAACAATTTGAAGTAAATCGAAAATTAAATTTAACTTATTCAGGGAGTGATGTGACAGAAATTAAAGAAACAGGATCTAATGGAATCGTTAAAACAACAAGTCTAACTTATGATACTGGAGGAAATGTTACATCTGTCAATATATCTACAGAATGAAACCTAAATTTGATGTCTTGCTTGGCAAGTTGAGAGAAGAAGATGAAGGGGAAGGATTGTGGGAGGAAGATGGAAGTGATGTTGTGTTAAAAATAAATAATACTATTGTGGTTAGAATAGATTCAAACGGAAATGTGGGAATAAAAGGGAGAATATATTCAATATGAAAAGAAAAATTATTTTTGTGGTTTTGCTGGTTTTACTTGCCAGTATAGTCATAGCTGGAAAAGCATACATAAGCAGAAGACCAGATATTACTAAAGACATTCCAGAACAAGCAAAAGAATTAATGAAAA
>CAYMES010000077.1:0-3016 GCA_964389765.1 Candidatus Woesearchaeota archaeon | reverse complement strand
AAGAAAGTATAAAAAGAATAACAAGATATTTATCTTATTTGAGAGAAACTATAGAAAAGGTTAATGCAGATTTTCTTAAATGAAAAAATTTAATAAATATGAGACTATTGAACTTTTATTTTGTTATCAATAAGTAGTTACAAATAGAAAGATTTAAATACTTGTTTTGTTTTTTTAATTTATGAAAACAAAATATTTAAAACCAGAATCAAAAACAAGAATAGAAAAACTAGCAGGAACATTAAAAGAAAAACACACTAATGATGGTAGATTAGATCTTCATGCAATTGCAGAAGAAGAGGGGTTAACTGTCCAAAATACAGAAGAATTTATACATCAATATGATCCAAGAACAAGAGTAATTGAAAATGGACAGACTTTTTCAACAACATATAATAGATTTGCACTTGCACATGAAATAGGGCATGCAATTGTACCAGAAGACATTACAGTGTCTGTATTTGATATGAGAGAAGAAGGTGAAGAAAAAGCAAATTATTTTGCAGAACAATTAACAGGTACAAGTGCAAGAAAAGCAAATTGGATAGGGATAGCAATGATTCTTTTGTATGATTTGATAAAACCAGAAAAAATAGAAAGAATTAAACAAGGTTATGATTAATTATAAAAAAGATTATAAATATGTTTAGTTTTGTTTCCCAATGTCAGAAAGTGATTTAGATTTGAATCTTTTAGAAAAATATATTGAAAAATTTGAACAAGATATTTCAACAACTCCTCATCCAGAACAAAGTTCAATTGCAGGAGATAAAGAAAGAATATATTCTCCTTTAAATATATTAAAAAGATTAAAAGAAATAAAAAAAGAAGGAAGATTAAGAGATGAAATTGAAAGAGAGATATATGATCCTATATGGGAGTTAGAAAAACTAGAAGATTAAGCTGCTTCTAAATTATCTTCTAATGATTGATTTTTTCTTTGTTTTTTTAAGTTTATTCCAGGATGTTCTTGCTGCCAGATTTTTGCAATTTTATCAAGCTTTTTAAATCTTTTACCATGTGAAAAATAATCTGCTTCTTGATTTTCTATTACTTTCCCAATTATTTCATAATCTTGATTTTCCTGAATTCTAAAATAAACACTAAACCCAGTAACAATAGATGCAATTCCTAAACAAGAAGGCAAGTCAAAGATATCATAATAACCTAAAGCTAAAGGAACTGTTATCAAAGCTGTAGATATAGTTGTGTATGGATAAACATTAAATATCTTATCTAACATTTTGGCTCAGATTTTTCTTATTTTTTAAAAGGATTTAGAAAATATAAACCTTTCTATGATAATATATTGCTTTAAAATATGGTTGTTCCTACTGGAGTTTGTTAATTTGTAATTTTCATTATCTGGGTATATGAATTTTGTTTTTATTATTTTTCAACTTTATAGAATTATATACTTCATTTTTTATCTAATTTTGAGAATATAAAAATATTTAAATGGGTTCTTTTTTACTTTTTAGTGAAAGACTAAGGGAAAGTTAAAATGTCAGATAATAAGAAAGTTGCATTTGTACAACCAACTACAAGATTTGAAGCATATAAAGGTTTAGGAAGCTATCCTCTTGGAATATTATATGTTGCAACTAAATTAAAACATCAAAATCCTGATTATGATATTAGATGTTTTGATGAAACTTCTATACCTGTTTCAGAAAATGGAAAGATATTAGAACCTTTTTTATTACAAGCAGATAGTATTTGTATTGGAACAAATACTTCTACTGCTCCTAGAAGTTATAAAATTGCTGATAAATTAAGAGATTTAAAAGCTTGTGGAAAAGCAAATCAAAATCAGAATATAATTTTTGGAGGAAGCCATCCTACTGCTCTTCCAGATGAATCTATAAAACATGCAGATATTGTTATAAGGGGGGAAGGTGAAACTCTTATAGATAAAGCAGTTAAAGGGGAGATTTCAGGAATAACTAAAATACAAAGAGTTCAAGACCTTAACTTATTAGATAATCCTGATTATTCTTTACTTAAAAAAAGAAAAAAAAGAATAGCAGAAAAATTAGAAGGAAGATTAGGTTCTATATCTACATCAAGAGGATGTCCTTATAAATGTGATTTTTGTGGTGTATGGATATTTTTTGGAAAACCAAGATATGAATCTGCAGATAAAACATTTGGGAAAGTTCAGGAACTTTACTCAAGAGGATTTAGAAGGATATTTTTTCATGATGATAATTTTTCTGATCCTGCAGATATAAGGGATATATTATTTGATAAATTGATTAGCTTTAATAAACAAAGAGAAAAAGCTGCTTATGGAGGAGGTAAATTAACATATCTAGTCCAAGATAGAGTAAATAATCTACAAAATGAAGATTATGTAGAAAAGATGGCAAGAAGTGGATGCACTACTGCTATGATATCATTTGAATTTGGAGATGATTCTTTAAATGAGGAACATAAAAAAGATTTTACAACAGCAGAATTTGATAAAGCTGTTAAGAATCTCAAAAAAAATAATATAAGCTCTTTTGTCTTTTGTATGATTGACCCTCATAGACCAGAATTAGCTAAAAAAACAATAGAACATCTAGAAGATGTTGGAGTAGATTATGCACAATTTTCTATTCTTACACCTCTGCCAGGAACAGTATTATATAAAAGGACAAAACATGGGGAAAATAGAATTCATAATTGGAAATATTATAATGGAATGGTTAATGTAACTGAACCAGATGTTGATAAGAGACGAGAATCAGGAAGACATTTATCCTGGGCGTGGCAAAGATTTTATTCTCCAAAAAAATCAATTGAAGCTGTTTTAAGAGAAACTTTTAAAGGAAATATTAAACAAGGAATATGGGAATCAGTTATGAATATGTATGGAAGACATGTAGGAAAAAATGTAATGGCTGTTCAACCATAATTATGATAAAGTTTTAAAAAGGATAAATTATTAATTATAAAATGACAAGAGCAAATATGAGTGAAAATAATCTTTTAACAAAATTAAGGCAGTATGAAACTTCTATTAAAGATA
>CAYMES010000076.1:0-3178 GCA_964389765.1 Candidatus Woesearchaeota archaeon | reverse complement strand
AGAATGGCTTGAAGAAACTGCAAATGTATGGGTAAGCACTTATTTTGGGAATGATATCAGCAAAAAAGAGTATAAAAATCTAATTAAAGCTACTAAGGATAAATCTAAACGAGAAAAAATTAAAGAGGAGGAGTGGTTTAGAAAAGCTCAAGAAATTGCCAAAAAGAAAAAATTCTTCCATTGGAAGTTAGAATTTCCTGAAGTATTTTTTGCAGATAAAAAAGGTTTTGACGTAGTTATTGGTAATCCGCCTTATGGAGCAAAGTTGAATGAAAAAGAAATAAACTTTGTTAAGAAAAACTATTCTGTTGGTAATTCTGAAACTGCGCAATTGATGATGGAAAAAGCTCATTTGTTATTAAAAGAGAGTGGCTGCCATGGATTCATAATTCCTAAAGCATTTATATTTGTATCTACCTGGGATAAAATAAGAAATAAACTTTTAGATGAATTAAAGATCATTGTTGATTGTAAAAAAGTTTGGAAAGAAGTAAAATTAGAACAAATAATTTATATTACTCAAAAAGGAGAGAAATTTAAAGAATATGATTCTGGAATAAGAGATAAACAAACAATTAAAATCATAGCCAGAGTAGATAAATCACTAATTCCTAAATTTGATGGTGTTTTATTAAATTCTTTAACAAATCAAGAAATTAAGATTGGATCAAAAGTTAAAGAGATAAAAACCTCATTAGGGAATATTGGCATTAATAAATGGGGAGATGTTTTCTACAAACAAATAAATCAAAATGAAAAAGGGTTTAAAGTTTTGGGAGGAAATGAAATTCAAAGATATTATCAACGAGGAATTAAAGGATATATTGAAGAAAAGTATTCTAAAAATGATCAAGCACAAATAAAAGCAAATTCTATTCTATTACAAAGAATAATTGCACATGTAAAAAATCCTATAGATCATTTAAGAATAGCAGGAACAATTTTTGAAGATAAAGAGTATAGGATAGTTAATACTGTTCACCAAGTGACATTAGACAAAAATATTTCAAATAAATATGTTTTAGCCGTAATTAACTCTAATTTCATGAATTGGTTTGTCTATAGATTTGTATTTGCTAAGGCTATCAGAAGTTTTCAATTCTCAGGAGATGTTGCTAAAAAAATACCCATCCCAACACTTTCTCAAAAAGAACAAAAACCATTCATAGAAAAAGTAAATTTAATGTTAAAATTAAACAAAGAATTTTATGAAAAGAAAAATAAATTTTTAAAATTAATAAAACAGGAATATAATATTGAAAAGGTAACTAGAAAATTAGATGAATTCTATAAATTAGACTTCAACGAATTCATAAAACAATTAAAAGTAAAATTGACTATGGATATGAAATCAGAACTTTTAGATTTTTTTGAAAAGAATAAAAAAGAAATGTCTAAATTGAAAAACGAGATCAATGAAATAGATAAAGAGATAGACCAACTTGTTTACAAATTATATGGATTGACGCCGGAAGAGATTAAGCTTGTTGAGGCGGAGGTTGTGAATGGGTAAGAAAATGAAAACTGAAAAATATATACTATTTCTTAAGAAAAATAAAAACAAGATCATTGGTGCAGATAAACTCATACAAAAATTACAATCTAATTCAGCAGAATACCATATCTTTCATGCAGATTGTGTTAGAAAAATTTTTGAATCTAAAAAATATGAAATTGTAGGTATAGAGAAGGAGTATTATATAGATAAAAACCACTTTGATGTGGACATAGAGTTAAGAGATATAAAATTAAATAAACGCATCAACATACAAATTTGGCATGGTGCAAGCGTTTCTACACATAATTTTATACGCGGGAAAGTTTCAGATATGGGTGGTGTGGAAACTGACTGGGAGCAGGATAAGAAAGTGTTGATTAAAAAACTAGAACAGTTACCTCCCGATAATTTTGGGTTATTGCTTTGCTTTAATTACAATATGGGGCCTTACTTTTTACCCGAATGGGTAGACAAAATGCCAAAAAATAAAGCCTTAGCAGAGGCGTATGGGGTAAAATATGGAGACGACCCTCAGTATGAAGCTAGACTTCATTTTTCACAAAATTTTAAGTATGCAAACATGGCCAATGAGGTACTTTCTACTTTAGGCATTCCCATTAAGCACTGTTAATTATTTATATCTTTAATAAGAATTAACCTACAAGAAAATGACACTCGGAAAACTAAAAAAAGTCAATTTAAGAACAGCCTGGAAGAATGAAGCCAGTGATTTTACTACTTGGTTGGCTAAAGATGAAAATCTTTCCCTATTAAGCGATGAAATAGGTATTGAAATAAGCTTACTGCAAACCGAAGCAAGCGTAGGCAAATTTAACGTAGATATTTTAGCAGAAGAAGAAAACACTGGAAGAAAAATCATTATTGAAAACCAACTGGAGAGCACCAATCATGACCACTTAGGAAAAATAATCACCTATGCATCCGGCCATGATGCAGAAATTATCATTTGGATTGTTAAAAATGTTAGAGATGAGCATAAACAAGCCATTGATTGGTTAAATGATCATACTGATGAAGAAATAAACTTTTTTGCTATAAAAATGGAGTTATGGAAGATAGGCAACTCTCCACCGGCTCCAAAGTTCCAGATTATTTCAGAGCCAAATGACTGGGCAAAAGCCATTAAAAAAGCCACTATGAAAACAGATTTATCCGAAACTAAACTCATGCAATTAGAATTTTGGGATGGGTTTAAGGAATATTCAAAAGAACAGGATACTAAATTAAGCATGAGAAAGCCGAGACCGCAGCATTGGTACAGTTTAAGTGTAGGAAGTTCAGATGCTCACCTTTCTTTAACTATAAATACTCAGACAAATGAATTGGGCTGCGAATTGTATATCCCTGAAAAGAAAGAATTGTTTGAGAAATTAAAGGAACATAAGAAACAAATAGAGAAGGAAGTAGGAGAAAATTTAAATTGGATGGAGCTCCCGAACAAAAAAGCGAGCAGAATAAAAATTTCAAGGGATGCTGATTTAGAAGACAAAGATGAATGGGATAGTTATTTTGAATGGACGAAAACGCAGGCAGAAACATTCTATGATATTTTTGGGAAATATATACGAGAAGTAAATTGAAGAGAAAACCGAAAAAGAATGGCAGAGAAAAATGAAATATTTTAGAAGAGCGTCATATTTAGTGAGCTATAAATAAAAA
>CAYMES010000075.1:0-3219 GCA_964389765.1 Candidatus Woesearchaeota archaeon | reverse complement strand
TTATGGTAGTAAGGATTAATAATCAAAATGAAATCAAAAAAACAAATCAAACAAAAGATAAAAGAATTAGGCCGTGAAAGAATGACTTACAAGTTTGGAACGCACAAGAAAAAGATGTTGAATATTAAGATTGATATACTTTATTGGGTTCTTGAGCAAGACAGCTGGAGGGATTTATGAAAGCAGCAATATACACTAGGGTCAGCACAATAGACAAAGGACAGACATTAGAACAGCAGGAAAATCCATTAATACAATATTGTAATAAAGAAGGTTGGGATTATGAAGTGTTTAAAGATTATGCTTCTGGCTCAAAAGAATCAAGACCTGAATTAGATAAGATGTTACAAAGGTTAAGGCAGAGAGAATTTGATGTTGTAATAATATATAGGTTAGATAGACTAGGAAGAAGCTTAAAACACCTGTTACAATTAGTAGAGGAGTTTAAAAATCTAAAGATAAGGTTTATCTGCCATACCCAAAACATAGATACATCAACAGCTCAAGGCATGTTCTTTTTACAAATATTAGGAGCAGCTGCAGAGTTTGAAAGACAACTTATAAGAGAAAGAATAAAAGATAAACTTAAACATCTTAAATCTCAGGGTAAGAGATTAGGCAGACCTCCAGGAAGTAAAGACAAGAAAAGGCGTAAGCGTTCAGGATATTGGGCAAGATGGAATAATGAATAATACACCCCCTAAAAAACAAGCTATATTTACACTATGAAAAACCTAAATAAAAAACCAGATGATTATTTACTATGACACAAAAGAAAAAGAAAACTAAACAACATAAGCAAGGAGAAATACATCTTGAAATAGCAGATGTTAAATTAAGGAGTTTTGAATCTACTATGCAAGAAATGGTTAAACATGCTAAACAGATATTTCAGGATAAGAATATATCTAAATATTTATTCCAGGAGAAAATAAAAAAACAACAAAATGGCTATATCGCATAAAAACCTAATCATCATAGGCCTATGTATTGTTATCATAGTTTTATCTGGTTTCTTATACATTCAGCATCAAGAATGCCAGACAATAAAAATTCTGTTTGAAAATGAGATGTTGGAGCATCAACACCAACAAAATAAAAAAGAAATGTTCTATTATTTCCAATCTTGCATAGATGCACATGACAGAAAGGAACATCAAGAAGCTATAAATTATTGTGAGAAATCCAGAGAGTATAACCTCATATACAGAGAAAACCTTGCTGAAATGGTTGCAGAACTGCCTGTTGATAAAGATATTTTTGTTTTAAGGAGAAATAACCTAAAGAATGAATCACATGCTTATTTTTATCTATATGAAGCAGCTGAATATTTTGAGGGGTATAATAAGGGCAATCAAGCAGATTTGGAGCAAGGCAATAAGAGAATATCCAGATATGATGAGATTATAAATAAAGTAAGATTTAAAACTAAAGAATATGAAAAATTAAAACAAGACTACCTCTGAATTCTATTAAAATCTTTGAATGAAAATTTTGTCTTTTTAGGCAGTTTTAAAGTATTCAGTTTAGGCAGTTCATCAGGAAATGGACTTCTTATATTTCCTGTTTGTCTTGGCCTTCTTACAAGCATATAACTTTTTATTGATGATGTGGGGACACTCTTGCCAGAAGTTGTTTTAATGCTAAAATTGCTTTGATTGCCTGTTGCGTTCCCTGTTATGTTTCCTGTCTGGTTTACATTTTTAAAGTTTGGTATGTTTAAGTTAAAATTCTTTATTTCTTTCCAATTTCCTGTTGTATTATTATGTTGTTCTAAAAGTTTCTTATAGCTTTCATTTACAGCTTCTTGCATTTCAGGAGACATATAACCTGTTGACCTATAACCTTTTCTTTCCCATTTACTCAGACCAAAAGGAGCAATACCTTTTAATTTTAAAGCCCTTCCCCTTTTCCAGGCCTCAAGACTCTTTAAATATCCTAATTGTTTATCTGCATAATCCTGATAATTTTTAACCTGTCCTTCAAACTGCTTTTTTTCTGTTGTTAATCCTCTTTCATATCCTTTTAATCTGTTTCTCATTCCTCTTTTCCATCTTCTGACATTTCTACCTCTTAATCCTCCTCCAAATAACTCTCTCTTGGTGTCTCTCTTAACCTTAGGTCTTGCTTTATCTATCCTTTCTTGTGCTTTTTTATAATTGTCTCTACGAGTTTTAATTCTTTGTCTGGTTTGGCTTATTTGCCTTCTTCTTTTTTGTATTTCTGTATCTTTTAACATTTTATATCAAGAGTAATAAAGCAAGAACATCATAGGGTAAAAAGCTAAAACATTACATTAGAAGTTCTTTTTAAACATAATTTTATTGTTCTTGCTTCTTACTCCTCAATAAATATAAGAATTGTTCATTTAAATATTCTATGGTTTTTTAGATGTTATATTCCTGGCTCTTTTTAGAAGTTTTCTGCCTTCTTGTTTCTCCTCATCAGAAGCATCATGTTTATCTGCGTAAGTATCCCATTCTTTTAAAACGTCGTCGTTAAGAGAATTTATAACTTTCTTCATCTGTTGTTTAAGTGTTTGGATTTCTTTATTTTTATCAAACCTCTCTCTTTCAAACTCCTTCTTAAATTGTTCTAATTCAGTTGCTTTAAACTTCTCATCTAATTCTTTATTTACCATCCCAGCCCTACTGATATATGTATCTGGCATATTTGAGGAGAATTTCCAACCATATCTATAACATAACTCTTGCCTGTTAAGTTTAGAAGCATAATAAGTTGCAGAGCTGTGTCTGAATAAGTGAAAATTAAGTTTCTTTCCTAAAACATTCAAACCTATTCTATATAAAAACTGCCTCATATTATCATAATTATCATTAAAAACTGCTTCATTTGATTTAATGCCTTCTTGTTCTCTTTCCTGAAAATAATCTCTAACAACATTTAAGCTATGTTTCCAATATAAAGAAATAGTCCTGCCTTCTGTTTTTGAGTATTCTGCTTTTAAAGTTATCTTAACATAGTTTTCATTTTCCTTAGGTAATTGTATATCCTCATATCTTATATTAAAAAATTCTTCTGCTCTTGCTCCTGAATCAAATAAGACAGCAATTAAATATCTTTCCTTATCATTTTTACATGACTTAAATAGTTTCTCTATCTCTTGTTCTTTCAAATAATCTGGTGTTTGTTTTGGTGGTTTAGTATCAAGCCATTCTGTTAATTTAACATACTTTTCTGGCTTTAATTTCCATCTTA
>CAYMES010000074.1:0-3527 GCA_964389765.1 Candidatus Woesearchaeota archaeon | reverse complement strand
GTTTAGAAGGATATGTAGAATGGCAGAAAGAAATTGGAGATAGATTAGAAAGAGGAGAAAAAATTAAAACATAGTTCTAAAAAGTCTCATATCATTAAAAATAAAAATGTAAGGAAAAGATTTAAATACAACTAGCTTTTTTTATTATCAATATAAAAAGAGGTAAAATAAAATGCCATGGTTAGAAGTTGAGACAAAAATTAATGTATATAAACCTAAAATTATGAGGGAAAAGATAAAAAAAATTTCAAGATTTGTAAAAAAAGAAAAAAAAGGTGATGATTATTTTGCTTTAAAAAAAGGTAAGGGTAAGAAATATCCTAAAAAAGCTTTTAGACTTAGACATAAACCAGATTCTATAGAAGTTAATTTCAAAAAATGGAAGAAAAAATATTGGGATAAAGATATTGTTGTTAAACAGGAATTTGAATTTGTTTTAAAAGGTAAGGAAGAAGTTGAAGATATGTTAGCTTTGTTTCGTGATTTAGGATTTAAAGAGTGGATGAAAAAGCGAAAGACTTCTGAAGAATATGTATGGAAAAAAGATAAAAATATGCATATTGAGTTAAATAAAGTAGAGCATCTTGGATGGTATATAGAGATAGAATATTTATGTCAGCCAAAAGATTTGAAAAAAGCTAAAAAAAAGATAAGGCAGGTATTTAAAGAATTAGATATTAATAAAGACCATATTGATAATACTGGATATACAAGAATGTTATGGGACAGAGGGATAAGAGACAAAAGATATTTTATGAATAACAAGGGAAAATAAATAACTTATCTCTTTAAAAAAACAACAAATTTATTAATCAAATTTCTATTAATAATATATGGATAAAAAAAGAGGATTGAGCATTTCTGTTATATTTATATTAGTAATTATTTTATTTATAGTTTTAATATTCTCTTTTATATATAAAGCAGATAAAGAAGCTACAGGCAGAGTATCTTTAGAAATAGAATCTGAAATTGAAAGATATAAAAACAATCATGCAACTCAAAAAAAGATAGTAAATTATCCTTATTTTGTTTTAGAAGAAAATCTAACAGGACAAAATATTTATAAAGGAAAAATAGCTTTTGAAAAAATCTTTACAATTGGGAAAGATTCAGCAGATTTAAGTGAAATTCAAAAAAATATGGAAATTGAAAAATTTTCTTTAGATTTTCCAGTTGAAAAACAAAGAGCAGCTCCAAAAAGCTATATAATAGAATTAGAAAAAGAGCCTCTTTTAAAAGAGCAAATTAAAAGAAAAAAAGAAATAGAAAATTTAGAAGAGCGAAAAGAAAAATTAAATAAAGCAAAACAAGAGCAAGGGCTATTTTCAAGAATATCTTCACAAATTAAAATAAATTCTTTAGAAAATAAAATACAAGATAAAAAAGAGATATCAATTAAAGAAGAATTAAAAAAAGAGCATGAAAATGCATTAAAAGAAATTTCTGAGGCAATTGAAAATAAAGAAAAAATAACAGGATTTGCAACTGCTGATATTAAACAATCTATTAAACCTAAACAAGAATATTTTAATGCTTTTAATGGATTTTCTCTTGATATCTCTTCTAGTGAAGCTGAAAAAATTAAAAAATTAAGATATGTAAAAAATATCTATCCTGATTTAAAAGCTAAAATAAATTTAATAGATTCAGCCTCTTTAATTAATGCAGATGATGTATGGCATATGCAAGACTCAAATGGAAAAAACATTACAGGAAAAAATATAACTATTGCAATTATTGATACTGGCATAGATTATACACATGGAGATTTGGGAAACTGTACTCAAGAAGAATTTTTAAATAAGAATTGTAAAAAGGTTGTAGGAGGTTATGATTTTGTTAATAATGATTTAAATCCTATAGATGATAATGGACATGGGACACATGTTGCAGGAATTGCAGGAGGTTCAGGAAAAGGAGGATTAAAAGGAGTAGCTCCTGAAAGTAAGCTTATTAGTTATAAAGTTTTAAATAAATATGGTTATGGATATACTAGCGATATTATGGCAGGTATAGAAAGAGCAGTAGATCCTAATCAAGATGGAGATTATTCTGATAAAGCAGATATTATAAGTATTAGTCTTGGTATAAATTGTGGAGGAGCATATAACCAAAATTGCGGGCCTAATGATGTTATAAGCAAAAGTATTGATAATATTGTTGATATTGGAACAATTGCAGTAATTGCTGCTGGAAATAGTGGACCTCAAAATAGTATTGTTTCTTCTCCTGGAACATCAAGAAAAGCAATAACTGTTGGGGCAAGTGATAAAAAAGATAAAATAGCATATTTTAGTTCAAAAGGACCTGTTATATTTGGAAAAGGTAAAAAACAAATACTAATAAAACCAGATATTGTAGCTCCTGGTGTTGAAATTTGTTCAGCACAATATCAAGATGCATGGAAAGGAAGCCAATGTTTAGATTCAGAACATACAGCTATATCAGGAACAAGTATGGCAACTCCACATGTAGCAGGAGCAATTGCTTTAATAAAACAGATAAATCCAGATTGGAGTCCAGAAGAAATTAAAGCTGCCCTTAAAAATAATATTAAAAATTTAAATTATTCTAAAAATATCCAAGGAACAGGAAGATTAGATATTTTAAAAGCTATTCAGATAAAAAAACCACCAATAGCTTATATAGAGCCCCCAATTTATAAAAATAAAAATACATATATAAAAGGAACAGCTAAAGGAGAAAACTTCTTAGGATATAGTTTATATTATTATGATCCTGATTTAAGTAAATGGAGAGAAATCTGTTATTCAGATAGAGAAGTTGATAATGGAACATTATGTGAATGGAATCCTGATAAAAATGATGTTAAAGGAAATATTAGATTAAAGCTTGTTTCAGAAAATATAAATACGCAATCTGAAGATTATTCTTTTATTTTTATTAAACCATCTAAAAACCCAATGATAATTAAAGAAAATACACAATTAGAAAAGGATTATTTTCAAGCATTTAAAATAATAGAAGATAATATTGTTCTAGATTGTAGAGGATATAAAATAGATGGAACTTTTTCTAATTTTGAAGCAGGAATAGATATAAAAGCTACTAATGTGACTATTAAAAATTGTATAATAAAAAATTGGGCTAATAAAATTAGATATGTTTATGCAAAAGGAATTTATATTAATAAAAAAGGTTTAAAAATAATAATCCAGAACACTACTTTTAAAAATAATTTTGATTCTTTATATATCTCTTATCCTAATAGTAAATCTTTAATAATTTTAAAAGATTCTATTATTAAAGATAGTTATCATGGTATTGAAGGATATTCATTAAATAATTTTATTGCAGAAAATATAAACTTAACTAACAATATATATGGAATTTCTGCTAGTTTTAAAAGGGATGTTAGTTTAAGAAATATTTCCTTTTATGGTAATGTTTATTCTTTTAATATGTATCCTTATAATAAAAATTCGGAAATAGATGTTGATAAAGTTAATTTAGAAGGTAAGCCTTTAGTTTATTCTATAGATGAAAAAAATAAGATATATGAA
>CAYMES010000073.1:0-3658 GCA_964389765.1 Candidatus Woesearchaeota archaeon | reverse complement strand
GCAGGAGTTGGTTTATCTTCAAATAAAATTATTACAGAAACATTTTCATCTCCAGCTTCAGAAATAATATCAGACAAATCTGGTTTTAACTCTCCTGCTAAAACAAATGGAGAAAAAGCTAATACGAAAATTATCAAAGACAATAATATTTTTTTCATTTTCCATCTCTTTTTATATTTTATTTCTTAATAATAGTATGGAAGAATCCTTTTTAAATGTTTTTCTTGACGTGCATTGACCTTAGGGGGACTTTTGATTGAGATTGAGTTTTAGAAAGTATGATTTCAATGCATAATCATTATATAAAGGAGTTTTCAAGAAGTTTAGAATCAAAAGAAACCTAAACTTAATCTTGGGTTTTTCTTTTTATTGGTTTTTTAAAACCAAAAAGTTTAAATATATGCACAGATTATAGTGTCTATACTAAATATAGTTTATAGAAAAATGGTTACTTTTACTGTTTCAATACCAGAAGATTTGAAGAAAATGATAGATGAACATCCAGAAATAAACTGGGCAAAGTATTTGAAAAAAAAGTTTGAGGAAAGGATAAAAGAATTAGTTAAATTTGAAGAGTTAAAAAGCTCTGGGAAAATCTAAGATGGCTAGTTTAACCTTATCTGTATCTGATGAATTTAAGAATAAGTTAAAAGAATTTTTATGGGTAAACTGGAGTGAAATTGCTAGAGAAGAAGTTATGAAAAAGCTAATATTTGAAAATTATATAAAAACTGGAAAAATAACTGATAAAGAATGGGAATTTTGCGAGAAAATAGACTGGCATCCTGTTGATGAACTGCCTCTAAAAAAAGAGTTCATAGAAAAACTAAAAAGAATAAAGAAAAAAAAAGGTATAAAATTTAAAAACATAGCTGATTTAAAGAAAATTATTGAGGGCTAAGATGTACAATTATGAGGTAAAGCCCGAGTTGCAAAGAATTCTCAACAAACTTTTTAAAAAAGACAGAAAAATGTATGAAGCAGTTATGAAAAAGATTGAAGAAATAATACAAAATCCATATCATTACAAGCCATTAAAATATGACTTGGCAGGAGAAAGAAGGGTTCATATCATGAAAAGTTTTGTTCTTAAGTTTGAGATTAACGAGAACACAAAGATAGTTAGTTTTATTTTCTTTGGGCATCATGATGAAGTTTTTAGGAAATAAGTAGGAGCTTGGTTTTTTATTGAACATAATCAGTGTGTATATCTGAGCATTAGCGAGAGTGCAGTGGCAAGAAAATCGAAGGATTTCGCAGAGTAAAATTGCAGCCCCTTACTATTTGTAAAACTTTTAATAGGTGAATTTTTATATAGTAAATGAAGTTTGTAGATTCAGAGCATTAGAAAAGAAAAACACAGAAAAGATATAACTGATGACGTGATTGAAGATGTTATTCAAAACTCAAATGAGTTAAAAGATAAATATTGGAAAGATTCTCTAAATGTTATATGCAGAATTCCTCCTTCAGGAAGAATTTTGAAGATTGTATATAAGAAGACAAAGGAAAAAATTAAAATAATAACAGCTTTTTGGCTTGATTAAAATGGAAGAAAGGTATGATAAGGAAGAAAATATCTTGAACATAGAGATAAATAGAGGAGAATATTGGAAAAGTATAGAATTGCCTAATGGAATTATTATAGATATAGACAAGAAAGGAAAAATTAAAAGGGCAGAAATTTTAAGGGCGAGCAAGGTTTTTTCTGGAGATGTAAAAAAAGTTCTTGAAATGCAAGAAGAATAAGATTTTTAAATATTAGATTTATAGTAAAGTTGAGGTGATGGTAAAGAATCACCTTAGAATTCTGAGAATAGAAAATGGATAAAATACATTTTGGAGCAAAACAAACAATCGATTGTATGAGAGTACAATCTAATGAAAGAGTAGTTATTATTGCATCTCAAGTTACTGACGACATAACTAGATTAGTTGAACAAGAAGCAAGGAAGGTAACCTCTGATGTAACTTATTTTCTCATGGAAAATTTTGGCAAGAGACCTTTTCCATTGCCTGATGAAATAAGGCAGGCTTTACTTCAAGCAGATGTCGGATTTTATACTGGAAATTATGTCGATGGCGAATTAGGACTTTTCAGGAAGCCCATATATGCAATTGTCGATAAAACTAAATTAAGATACGCTAATATGCCTTTTCTTTCAAGAGAAATTTTAGAGCAGGGTATGAATGCAGATTATAATGCTCTAAGAGAATTTACATCAAAAGTTTATGATAGTTTAAAAAAAGCTAAGACTATTCAAGTCAGAACTGCACTTGGAACTGATTTAGAAGCCAAAGTAGGAAAGTATCGATGGCATGTCTGTGATGGAAACATAAAATCTGGACAGTATAGTAATCTTCCTGACGGAGAAGTATTTACCTCGCCAGAAGATGTTAATGGCAGATTTATAGTTGATGGAGTCTTAGGAGATTATTTCGATGAAAAATATGGTGCTACAACATTAACTCCAGTTACAATAGATATTAAAAATTGTTGTGCTGTTGAAGGAAGTGTTAGATGTAATAATCCTGCACTAAAAAAAGAGTTTGAGGATTATGTATTCAGGAAAAATTCTCCAAATTCCACTAGAGTGGGTGAATTTGCTTTGGGCACAAATCTTGCTTTGAAAGGAATTATAGGAAATACTTTGCAAGATGAAAAATTCCCTTCTGTTCATATGGCTTTCGGCGATAGCTTAGAAGAAGATACTGGGTGTCCATATATTTGTGATTACCATATAGATGGAGTTATATTGAAACCAACAGTAATTATCGATGGTCGTTCTATGATGGTTGATGGGAAATATATGATTTAATTGTGAGCAAGTGATGTTTGTTTAGGGTTTTCCTCCCTGACCAGTTTCAGGAATTTCTACTTCCGGAATTTCTGCTTCTGGTGTCTCAACTTCCTCTTCTTTTCCTGGTATTGGAAGTCCTTTTTCTTCTAATGCTTTTTCTGCAGATTCTCTACCAGCTTCTGATTTTTGTATTGCACTTTGTATTGATGCTTTTGCTTGTTCTGGAACTTTTTCTAAAACATCTTCTAAAACAGTTAAGTGTAGAGAAGTGGCTTGTGCAACTAGTTCTTGAACTTTTGAATCTTCTTTACCTGCTTGTTGTGCAATAGCAGAAATTTCCTCTCCAAATTGAGCATATTTTTCATATTCTTCTACTGCTTCAGTAGCTTTTTCATCATTTCCTTCATCAATATCTTGCTTTGCTTTGTTTATTCTTCCTTCTGCAACATCCATAGCAATTTCAGCTGATTTTTCAGGATTTTCTGTAGCTAATGTTTTTAATGATTCTTGATTGCCTTTTATAGACAATTCTTTAGCTTTAGTTATAGATTCTTTTGCCTGTTCTGGAACTTGTTCTCTTATTCTATCTAAAACAGAAAGATGTTTTGATGTTGCTAATGCAACTAATTCTGTAAGTTTGGTTTTATCTTCTTTTAATAGTTTAGCTGTTTTTGATATCTCATTAGTTTCTTTTATATTATTATCATACTCTTCAACTAAATCATCAGAATATTCTGGATTTCCTTTATCAGTCATTGATTTTAATTCAGCTAATCTTTCTTCTGCATATCTTAAATGTTTTTCTGCTTTCTTTTCTTTATTAAATGTAAAAGCTAAACTAATCCTTTCAAATGCTT
>CAYMES010000072.1:0-3664 GCA_964389765.1 Candidatus Woesearchaeota archaeon | reverse complement strand
ATCTGTTTTAAAACAAATATTATAAAAAGAATCCTTCTAGGAATCCAATTAAAAAACTAATAGCATAAATAACGCCATCAAACCATGCAATTATAATTGCAACTCTTAACCATACATCTAGATCTTTAAATTTTATTTTTTCCATTTTAATTTGAACAATCAATTGTTAATCCAGCGTCAACATAATCTCCCCATGTAGTACCAAAATAATCTATTTGTTTTTCACACCAACCACAATTAGAACTATAAATAAAATAAATCTCTTGAGGAATTAAAACATCATTAACAACATCAAGTGATTGATTTCCAAAATTAGTATATCCAGAATCAAATACAACTCCATCTTTAACCCAAGAAGGTGTTCCTCTTATATTTTGACAAATATTTTTTTGCCAAGTATCTTCTTCAACAAAATTACCAACCATTAAAATTAAAACTAAAATCCCTAAAAATAAAGTAGATGCTATCCACGGATTTTCTCTCATCTTATTTGTTAATGTTGATTTCTTTTTTTCCATTTTAACATTTATCTTTTATGTTAATAGTTTAATAATTTGAGTTAATGCCCTTTATAAATGTTCCATTTTTGTTTAACTTTAAAGGCGTTTTTCTTCTTGTTTATTTATCCTTTTTTATTTAACATTCCCCATTATCTGTAATATTTTTCTTTTCTCTGAATCTGTAAATATTAATGAAGATCCATAATGAGAAATATAAGTATCAATATCATGTCCCATACGATAACAAAGTTCTCCAGAATCAGAAACAAAATTTCTAATCCACATTCCATAAGTTTTTCTAAAATTATGAGGAGAGAAATTATACCAATCTTTTATTCCTGTCTTTTTCATAATTCTTTTAATTAATTGAGAATATGAAACAGCTTTAGAAGAATAATATTTTTTCTTTTCGTTATTAGTTAAGGAATCATAATTTTCTGGAAGTTTAGAATTATCTAAAAAAATATATTCTTTTGGATTTATTGTTTTCCCTCGAATAAAAGATTTATATTCTTTTATGAAATTACTGCAAACAAAAAAACCTCTTGACTTTCCAACAGAATAAAAATTCTTTTTTGCTTTTCTTTGTTTAACTACTTTAAAATTTACAGTTCCTCTTTCTAAATCTATGTCTTCATGTTTGAGATTAAGAACCTCCATAATTCTTGCTCCAGTAAATAAGAGTGTATAAAAGAAAAATTTATGTTCTTTATTTTTAACTAATGAAATAAATTTATTCCATTCATCTGGAAAAAAATATCTTCTTCGATCATTTCTAACTGTATATTTCATTCCATTACTTTTAATTCCAACTCCCAAGTCTTCGTTAATCGGCTTTAAAGATAAACCCTTCCTCTTTTTTTCTCCTTGTGGTATTTCCATTTTATTAAACTATTACCCTAAAAGATAAACGCTATTTATATAGTTTTTGTTTATCTGGTATTGTCGCAAGTGATTCAAATCCAGCATCAAATAACTCCCTTAAATTTCTTTTATTTTCCATAAATTACTCCTTGATTTTCAATATTTCTCCATTCAATACACATAAATAAATAAACTAAAACTAAGGCAAAAAGGAAACTTCCAAAAGCAAAATGAAATTTATACATTCTGTCTAAATCCCATTCATTAAATTGTCTTTCTTGTTTTTGGTCTATATGCTCATAATCTTGATTATTTAAAATAATTTCTTTTGCTTTAAAATAACTCCAACCACCAGATAACATAGAAAAAGATAAGCAAATCAAGATTACAAAAAACATATAATTAAAGTTTTTTAATTTCATTTTTCATTCTCCTCAATTAATTTTATTGCTAAATTATATTTAAAAGAATGTCTATGTTTCGAAGTCCTAAATTTAACTAAACTTAAACTATCATAATCCTCACAATTAAAATCATAACCATTACAAGCCATAGCACAAGGATGATTTTTTGGAAATGTTGGAACTCCATCTTCTAATTTATTTCTAATTCTATAATCTCTCATTGCTACTTTATGCCAGATACATTCTGCGTCTGGTGATGCTCTTATTTCAATGTTTTTCATTTTAATATGTCAGCGTGATTATCCACATAACAGTCCTTTGCTCTGTTTTTTCTGCTTCCTCTGCTCTGTTTCGTGTCTCCAGTTGAATTACATTTGAGCCTTCGTCTTCAACCTTTTTTCGCTGACTGTAATTTGAGATTTTAACTTCCCAAAATTTAATCCTAATATATTATCCAACATAACAAATAAAAGAGGTAGAATATAAGGAAAAAAATCAATCACCCATTCTGGAGTTCCTTTCTCTCCAATAGTATATTCTCCAATTCTAATTAAAACATAAATAAACATACTTATGTAAATCCATATTGGATTGACCCTCAACTTGTTGATTAAATTTTTGCGATTTACTTTTGTAACCATTTTCTAAACTTACCTAAATTTATTCCTACAAATAATAATCCAATATTTATTTTTGAATCCACTTGCTCTCCAAATACAATAACTCCAATTTCTTTTGGATATTGACTTTTAAAACATTCTGCGATTTCAAAAGCATTTAATTCATTAACTTTTATTTCATAGTTTTTTGTTTTTAAAAACTTATTCTCGTGTTCTGTAAATTGTATTTGTTTCATTTTTTGAGTTTAATTCCTATTAAACGACAAACTCGTAGAGTTTGCTTGAGTAAGGGGATTTGCGATTAATTGCTCTTGAATCCTTTCTAACATTGTTTTTGGTTTTATTCCTTTTTCACAATCTCCGCATAATTTGTATCCATTTTTAAACCTTCCATCTTTTTTTCCACAAATATAAGAGGAAAACCCTGTTTGAACGATTCTTCCACATCCTTTTTCAACTTCTTCAATTAATTTTTTTGTTTTCATTTTTCAATCTCCTCAATTCTTTCTTTTAAAATCCTTATTGTTCTTGATACATTTTTCTTTGCATTGTATTCATTTCTTTCTAATTCTTCATCATAAAAATCTGCAAGAATATGATTGACTTCCCTTAATATTTCTTCTTTAGTTTTCATTTTTTAATCTCCTTTAATTTTCTCTCAGCAGTTTTTAAAAATTCTTTTTCAATCATTAATGAATCTTTTAATTCTTTTATTGATGCTTCTCTTGCTTTTCTTACTCTTTCCCATAGTGCTTCTTCTGAATTTTCTGCTATTTTAATTCCGTGTTTTTTATCTTCTATCATTTTAAATCCTCCTCTGTTAGATTGAAGAAATGTTTAATAAAAGAGATCTGTCCCTGCTTTCTTGGGTTCATATGATTAGATCTAAAATTTCCTTTATCAGCTTGATCCTTAATGATCTCTTTAACCCACTTCACAGCTTCGGCTTTTAAATTTTCAATTTCAATAAGAGCTTCCATTTCGTCTGGCTTTTCAATATCCTTCAAAGTTTTAAGTTCTTTCATTTTTTAATCTCCTGTTTTATTGATTATGAAAACTCTGGAGTTAGAATGGTGTCCGACTCCAGAGCTATGATGGTCTTGAATTTTGCCAATCAAGTATGAAATAAAAGTAGGAGGGTTTTTATTTAGTGACAAAATTCCCTCCTACTATGGATTCAGTTGAAACCAACTGATTCACGTTTTGACAAAACAAAAAGTGAATATTTAGTTTAGTAGAGTTTCCGTAGGAAATTCGGGTGAGGAAGTGCAACGAC
>CAYMES010000071.1:0-3671 GCA_964389765.1 Candidatus Woesearchaeota archaeon | reverse complement strand
ATAAATTTTAATAAGGTTGGTTTGTTGGAGGTGTTATGGATAAGAAAATTACACCTGGAGGATTAAAGGAAATTGAAATTAAAGCTCTTGAGGCTATAAATCTTGAAAATCTTAAAAATAATAAACTAAGTGGTTATGCTTTAGCAAAATTATTAAAAATTGATAAAAAGAAAGCTTATCTTATAGCTGATAAATTAAGAAGGTTTGGATATCTTACCAATAGTAATTCGAGAAATCTTGAGATTAGTGATTTTGGAAAAGGACTCTATAATTGGGTGGTGTCAAAAAGTGACAATATTATTTATAAATAAGAAAAACGAACAATAAATATGATGGAAATAAATTGTACAAAGTGTGGAGGACCTATTGAACTAAAAGAATTTACATGTGTAGAATGTTCTGAAAAAGAATTTAAAGAAGATGAGGAATCCTGGAACTGTGATTACTGTGGAAAAGATTTGCATGGAATAACTGCTGACCAGGAGATTACATTATTTTATAAAGATGCAGATAAAGATTATAATTTTTGTTCAAGAGAATGTTTAATTAAATTTGTGAAGGAGAAATTAGAATAAAATGACATACTTGCCAAAAACCATAAGAGAAGTTGTTCAAGGAATTAATGAAAAATATTTTCTTCCGCACATACAGAGAGAATTGGTTTGGAAACCTCAACAAATAAGGAAATTATTTGATTCCTTGATGAGGGGGTATCCTATTGGCACATTTTTATTTTGGAAGATTATTAATAACAAAAATAAAATTACAAAATTAGAATTTATAAAAAATTTTAAAAAGCATTCAAAAAATGAAATAAATAACAATATAGAAAAAGATGAATATCTCCTTGTACTGGATGGGCAACAAAGGCTACAATCATTTTTTATTGCCTTAATGGGTTCTTATAATGACAAGGAACTTTTTTTAAATGTATTAAGCAAAAATCCTTTGGAGGAAGAAGGGGAAGAAGATGAAAGTGAAATAATCTATGAAACTAAGTTTTTTAAGAAAAAAGACTCAGATATATTAAACACAAAACAAGATAAAAAGACGGGAATAGAGATAAAAAAATTATGGGTTAGAATAAAAGATTTTGGTTTGCTTGACGAAGAAAGGATTTATAATTATATTCAAAACATAAAGAAAAAATATGAAAATGATCTTTCTTTCAAAGAATCAAATCTTTTGGAAAAAAATATCCATAAATTAAATAGGAGAATATCAACTGACAAAAATATATGGTATTTTTTAGAAGAAAAAGAAGAATATGATAAAGTTTTGGATATTTTCATAAGAACGAATTCTGGAGGAACAAAACTAAGTAAGTCTGACCTTTTATTTTCTATTGTTAAATTAAGATGGGAGAAAATTGATGCATATCAGGAATTTAGAGATTTAATAACCAATATTAATAGAAAAGGTGATTTTGAATTTAATAATGACTTTATACTTAAAACTTCTCTTGTTTTAATTAATAAAAGTGTTAAGTATAGGGTAGAGAACTTAGAAAAAAATGTTAAGGAAATAGAGGATAACTGGCAGCAAATAAAAGAGAGCATAGGTGCAGTTATAGATTTATTAGTTAATGAATTTAATATAACCTCTAAGAAGCAATTAATAAGTAAAAATAGTATAATCCCAATAATTAATTATGCATTTGTGAACAATATAAAAACATTTCAATCAGATATTAAAGGAGTATATGAATCTAAAAAATTAATAAAAAAATGGCTTTTTTCTGTATTGCTTACTAATCTGTTCAGCAGCCAGACAGATGATCTTTTAAGAAAATTTAGAGAAGAGATAAATAAAAATCAGGGGAAGGAATTTCCTGTTAATGAACTAAAAAACAATCTCCCTCCTGGAAAATCAATGGCACTGAAAAGAGAAGGTTTTGATAAAATAACTTATGGCGATAGGTCTAGTTTTTTTGTTTTAAGTCTTTTATATCCTCACAAAGATTTAAATCCTGTATCTGAAAGAAATAAGCCTCATGTGGATCATATATTTCCAGAAGCTATTCTTAAAAACCAATATGGTGATGATGCAATTAATAATATAGGAAATTTACAAATCTTATCTTCAACAGAAAATGAAAGTAAAAATAAAGCCCCTTTTGAAAAATGGATTAAAAATTTAGATGAGAGTTTTCTAAAAAAAAGTTTTATTCCTAAAAATAAGGATTTATGGACACTAGAAAAATATTATAATTTTTTAGAAGAAAGACGAGGGATATTATTTGCAAAGTTAAATGAGGTTTTATTTGATTAGAAGATGTTAAAAAGGATGAAGATGGTTGTGGGCGGTGTGGGGAGGTGGAGGGATAAATTTTTATATAACCTTCAAATTAATATAATATGGTAGAAAAGAAAACAGAGGTTGGAAGTCCAATGAATTTCAGAGGTATGATTTATAAACCAATAAATGAACAAGGAGTAATTTATTTATTTAGTTTAGTAGCTGAAGATTTAAATTTAAGAGTAGAAAGCATCCAACAAGGTTATCCTGATTGTACTGGACTGAAATATAAGGGAAATGGAAGATGGGAAAGAGTAAAGATTGAATTTGAAAATAAAGCTAGCAATTTCTTAAATCATATGCATGATCCCAAGGAATGCGATATAATTATTTGTTGGAATGATGATTTAAGCGATAAACAAAAAGAAGAATTAGCTAAAGAAAATGTTGAGATTATTGCTCTTGAAGATAGAATTAATACTGATGAAATTCCAAATAAAGAATTACCTGATCCAGAAACGAGTTCAAAAGAAGAATTTGATCTTAAACATCACTATGAAGAAAACAATATGACTTCAAAAACTAAAAAATTATTTAATTATTTAGATTCAACTATTAAACAAATAAATTCAGAAATTTGGGATAAATACTCTAAAACAGCAATAACTTATTATTCTCCAGAAAAAATGTTTGTGTTTGTAAGACCAAGAAAGACAAGTATAGCAATTAATTTATTTACAAATAAGGAAGATCTTGAAGGATTTGAAAATATTCCAAATCATGAAAATTGGGGAAGATGTTCAATTCACAATGAAGAAGAACTAGAAAAAATAAAAACCTCTTTAAAAAGATCATTTGATATAATGAAAAAAGCAGAACAAGAAGGAATAAATACTGGATGGTATGCCTTGACACCAAAAGAAAAAATGCATTGGGTAAATAAAGCTGAAGATTCAAATGATGAAGAAGATGAAGGGGAAGAATAAAAATATCAAATCCTTTTATAAAAAATGAAAAAATCAATTAGCACTGCCATAAGCTTGAATATTAAATTTGCCACTATCTTATTTTGTTTAATTACTCTGGAAATAATAAGCATTAAGATAGGTATTTATTCTTTTATTCCTTATTCCAGATTTATGTTAAGATTTTATGGGGTTGGGGCTATTATCTATCATGTTCAGGATGTTAGGAAGTTTAAAAGATGAAAAATATTATATTGCTTGCGAGAAATGTGGGAAGATTCTTGGTGAGTTGAAAGATTAGAAAATGTTAAAAAGGTAAATTTGTTAAGGAGAATATGGAAATAAAGAAAGAAAAATATTATAAGATAATAGATAAAGAAGCTAGAAAAATAGCAAAAAAATACCTCAGTTCCAAAATTGATAGATAATGCAATTATAGGATGGAACATTGAAGAAAAAGAAAGGAAG
>CAYMES010000070.1:0-3706 GCA_964389765.1 Candidatus Woesearchaeota archaeon | reverse complement strand
CTTAATAAAGTAGATTTTCCTCCTCCATTTCTTCCAATAATACCTATATTTTCTCCTTGTTTAACACCAAAAGAAATATCTTTTAAAGCATAAAACTTCTCCTTTCTTCTTTTAGAAAAAAGTTTTAATAAAAAAGATAAAATAGTTTCACTTTTTTCAAATCTTCTTGTAAATTTCTTTGAGATTTTCTCTACTGAAATTCTTATATCTTTTTTCATATTAGCTCAGCAAACTTATATTTATATTTTTCAAAAATCCACAACCCAAAAATAATAAAAAATATAGGTAGAAATATTAAAACAAAAATATTAATCAAAGCAGGAACTTGTCCTTGTATTAATATATCTCTCAAAGCACTTGCATAATGAAATATTGGATTAAATAAATTCAGTTTATAAAGCAAAGTTCCTTTTTCAACAACATAAAAAATAGGGCTTGCAAAAAGCAATAACATAGTGAAAATTTTCCAGACATTAGCAAAATCTTTTATAAATGCTCCAATTACAGCAAATAGAAAACTGGCTCCTAAAATAAATAAAATATAAGAAAAAAACACTAAAGGATAAAAAATTATTCCTAAAAAATATCCTCCAAAAACAATCATCAAAACAACCAATATAATCACCTCAAAAAAATGAGAAAAAATCATCCTTAAAACATTGGATATAACTAAAGATTCATGAGAAATTTTCATATTTTTAATATAATTTTTATTTTCTTCTACTGTTTCTAAACTAGATGCTGTAGACTTACTAAAAAATTGTAATGTTAAAAGCCCTATAATAAGATAAATAGGGTAATTTTCTATTCCAGTATTAGAAAATGCAGCTCCCCTTACAAAAAGAATTAAAGCAAATAATAAAAGAGGCTCAATCAAATACCATAAAATTCCAAGATAACTTCCTTCATTTCGTGTTTTAAATTTAGCTACTGCAAGTGAAAAACTTAGTCCTAAAATACCTTTAATTTTATGATAATAACTTTGAAAAATATTTGAATCCATTTTAACAAATAAATATAGAATGTTCAGCTTATAAAATTTTGTCTATAAACTCTTAATTCAAAAATTTATAGCTCTTCTCCATTTTTTGAACTAGATAAAAAAGGATTAATTGTTCTAGTGTATTTAAAATTGGAAAGCAATTTGCCAAATAAATTCTCTTTTTCAAACTTATTTCCACTTAATTTGATTGATGAGATAATGCAAAACATATAACTTATAAAGTAAAACAGTATTCTAAAGACCCTGTTGTATTTCAATTTCTCAATAAAACAGTACCCTCTCCCTTATTAATTAATCAAAATTAGTATAAGAAGCAAATTTATTAACCTGTCCACAAATTCTTTTTTTATATACTATAAACTCTTAAATAACCCTCCTCGCCTTAAAAGGCGAGGTATCAATAAATAAAAAATGTTAGAAAAAATAAAAAAATTAGCAAATATTATAATAATATCAGTAAATTAAATTTTATGGATGAAGGCTATTCCTCGCTCAGCTTTAAAGCCTAGATATCCTTACCTTTGATGTAATGATGAAAAAAATTAAGAAAATTAAAACTTCAAAAATTTTTCAGGTATTTTAATCTTTTTATCCTAAAATATGTTTTATTTCCCCTTTATCAAACTCATTCATCTCTTGTCCTGCAGCTAATTTTGAAAGAACCCATTGATTATAAAATCTTAAACTATCTGACAAACACCTTACCTCTTCATACATATCTGCAGATGTAGAAGGAACAAAAACATCATTAATATTATCGCTTCCTAATCTAACATTTATACCTTTTGATATCATATCTCCTATTCTTGCTATTGAATTGTGAATAGGAGCTTCCTTATCTTTTTGTTGTTTCATAGATATAGCAGCACTTGGACAACATATAACTCCAATATTATACTTATTCAGATTATCACATAATTTAGAAAACCTATCTTCTGCATAACAACTCGGAGAAATAACATGAACTGCCCAAACTTCAGGATATTCATCAGTTTCATAACCCACATCAAATAAATAATGCATTACTTCAATTAATTTCTCTGTTCTTGCTTCATCTGGAGAATTTTCTTGATCTACATGAAAATGAACTGGCTTATCTAATTCATATGCTAAATCTAATAATCTTTTGATATGTTGTTTTTCTCCAATATGTTTTTGCCTTTCATCTCTTTCTTGTAATCCTACTAAAAAATCTGCTTTTTTAGCCCCATCTAAAAAAAATTCCCACCTCTGCTCATCATCTTGTCTAAAACCAAAAATATTATATGCTCCTATTTTAAAATCTATCTTATCTTTATACTCTTCTTTAAGTTCCAGAGCAATTTCTAATGCCCTCAACTTTACATTATCAGAACCAGTAGTATCTATTGCACTATCTAATCTCGCCACCCCATATTTAATAGAATCATCTAAAACTTTTTTCATTCTTTTTTTCAAATCTTCTAATTCATATGCTTTGCCATCATGTATAGCTCCAACCAAGTTTTGTTTTTCAGAAAGACTCATACTTGATAAATCAGAAACATTTTTTCCAACATGTGCAAGATACTTGTTATCATGAGTAAATGCTCTATCTATATGAGCATGAGCATTATAAAATCCTCCAAAATTCTCTGCATTTTCCCTTATTTTTTGTTCAAATTCTGTTTTTGAATGCTTATACATTTTAAAAATTAACTAATTATCTCAAATTCATCTAATAAAATCATATAATAACTTTCTCCATTAATAATATTCGATTGCCTATTTTCATAAAATTCATCTGAAGATTGAATAACAACAGGATAATTTCCTCTAACAAGTTCAGTAAAATTTGTTTTAAGTTTATTTATATTTTCAGAATTATCTCCCACAATCAACAAACCAAAAAGTCCATTTTCACAGCTTTTTTTAGCTTCTTGAACAAGTTCTTTTAATGTAACTTTATATTTTCCCATTAAAATAATCTTAATGATTCTGTATTTAAAAATAAATCTATGATACAAAACATACAATAAAAAACAAAAATATATAAAACACTTTTAACTTCTAATAGGGGTTTTATTTTTCAACTATCCTTCTTACTTATTTAATTCTTTAACAAATATATCTTCATAAATCGGCCCATTAGGTGTAAGGGTTGACTTTTTCAACTTAATTTTATTTATTTCAAATTCAACTTTCTGAATATCTTGTTTTTCTATAAAACCCAATAAATCCTCTTTTTTTTCTTTATTCAAGTTTTTAACTCTTGCTATTGTAATATGATTATTAAACTTTTTATCTTTAGAAAAGAAATCTTCTAAAGAATTATCTATTTTATCATGAATCTCTTTTAATTTCTCAGAATCAAGACCTACCCATAATACTTTTATGAATTTTGGACTAAAAAATCCTAGCCTATTTAATCTTGCTTTAAATTTCCTAATATCAATTTTATTTAATTCCTCTTTAACTTTTTCAATTTTATCATCACTTGTTTCTCCTAAAAATTTTAAAGTAAGGTGCAAATTTCCTATATCTACATATTTGCCTTTAAAAAAATCTCTTTTTTTTAATATTTCAACAATTTTTTTTACTTCCTCTTTAACTTCTTGGCTTGCTTCAATAGCTATAAATGCTCTCATAGCTATAAAAAACAAAACATATTTAAATAAATTTTTCTTTATACAGTATCTCCGAAAGAGGGCAAGAAATAGGATAGTTGAAACTATCCTATTTGAA
>CAYMES010000069.1:0-3742 GCA_964389765.1 Candidatus Woesearchaeota archaeon | reverse complement strand
TCTTATCGGCATATTTTAAACATTCTTCAAAACTCGCATTTATTATTTTTACATTTTTTAGGAGTTTATTTATTTCTTTTAATTCCTTTTCTGGACATATTTTTGGATTTTTATAAGAACCGATAGGCACATTAAATTCTCCTTTTAAATTGACTCTGTATAATCCATTAAAACAAGTTTTATTCAAATAAATAAAACGGCTTGCTCTTGTTAATTGAGAAAGTAGTTTTGGATCTTCTGATCTTATCTTGTAATAATTCTCTTTGTTATGGGCTTTTTTTAACTTCTTTAATTCTTTAATCAAATTTTCAACGTCATCTTTAATAACTTTGTAAGCATTAATTAATTCAGGATTAATGTCTGAAATAATAACTTCTTTTGGCTTGTAGGTTTTCAAAATATAAAAGAGAACAGCACCACCACCTACAAACGGCTCTATATATCTGTTTATTTTCTGTGGGAAGTATGGTTTAAATTGATCTAATAATTGTCTTTTACCACCAGCCCACTTTACGAAAGTTGGGACTTTTGTTTTCATTTTTTCTTTTCTTGATTTTGATATGGTTTATTCCAATATGGGCTTTTACATTTCGGACAAACAATAGGCAATTCTTCACTTCTTGTTATCCAAGAATGCCCACATCTTTCACACTTACACTCATAAACCTTTTTCTCTTTTTTAGCCATACATAATTTAGTAACCTTTACTTTAAATACTTTACTATAATCATATACCACCATAAAGTTTATAAACACTATATACCTATAGTATATTATGGTAAGTAAGTATAAACAATGCCCAAAGTGTGAGAAAAACAACACTAAAAAGCGTGGCTTTAGATACACGGAGAACAGAGGAAAAATACAAAGATATTATTGTAAGGATTGTAAATACTCTTTTGTAGAAGATAATGGGTTTTTTAGAATGAGGCACAGCCCACAGAAAATAACGCTTTGTTTAGATTTGTTTTATCGTGGTGTTTCAACAAGAAAAGTTCAGGAACACTTACAAGCATTTTATCCACACAACGCGGATCATAGAACAATTTTAAGATGGATTGTTAAGTATTCAAAGATGATACATAATTTTGTAAATGATTTGAAAATTAATTCTGGCTCTGAAATTCAGATTGACGAAATGAAATATAAGACAAAGGGAAAAGAAAGTTGGTTTATTGATTGTATTGATACTGAAACTCGTTATATGGTAAGTTCAGAATACTTTAAATCAAGAGGACAAAAACAACTTAAATCTGTTTTGAAAACAGCAAAAGACAAAACAAAAAATCAAGTTAAAATTGTAACAAGTGATGGTTTTACGGCTTATCCTAAAATGGTAAAAAAAGTTTTTGGTTACAATAACAAAACCCATTCTTACAATGTTTATCATAATGTTGTAACTCAATTAAAGAATGAGGGTTTTAATCATAAGATTGAAAGGTTACATAATAATATAAGGGCAAGAACAAAAACATTTAGAGGTTTTAAAAATCTTCAATCAGCAAACGCAATAATGAAAGGTTACGAGATTTTTTACAATTTTATAAGAAAACATCAAGCCATAAATTGCTGTCCTTATGAACTTGCTTTGTCTGAATTAGAGTTGGGAAATAATAAGTGGTTGGATTTGATACAGAAAAGTATTTAAATGATATAATCTATAATTATTTAATATAATCCAATATAGAATATATTAGAAAGATATAAAAATGTGAATATGTTTTGTATTTTATGACACAAGCTCAAATAGATTTTGATGTTCAAGAAAACAAGATAATAGAATCTTGTAAATTCAAATATGATTTGAACAAAAAAGAAGCAGTTAAAAAACTTGTGAGAATTGCTGGGGAGACGAAACAAATTAAAGAACTACTAAAACTAAAAAATGAAAAATAAAGTTTATAAACTCATTTGTATTAAATCTCTTATGGTTGAAAAAGAGGTAAAGATGGGGGTTATTTGTGGATATATTTCTCAAGAGTATAATAATATACTACGACAAAATTTAAAAGGAGAAGATTTTAATTATATATACTTACTAAAAATATAATGAAGTAACTATAAAATGGTAACTAAAATTAAGAAAAATAGACAAATGAAACGCAAGGAATTGGAAAAAAGTATTGAAATAGTGGAAAGGGCATTTAAACAATTAAGAGAGAATCCTCGATTAATTAAAAAAACAGAAAAAATTTTACTTAATTAAGAATCTTTTTCTCAAATCAGAGTAAGAATAGAAGGTGGGTGTTCTATATCCTTCCTTTAAATTAACTTCCCTATAGGCTTTTATAGAGTTTTTATGTTTTAAAGAAGATTCATCATCAGAAAAAACCAAATCACAATTTTTTATACTTGCACAGGCAACTATTTTAAAATCATTCAACATCTTCCTTTTACCTTTCCCTCCACCATTCTTTTTATATTCTTTATGATATTTCTGAGCTAAATCTTTTATTTTTTTTGAATCTTGGATAATTCTTTTAGAAACAATTTGATTATAAATATTTAATACTGGTTTTGGGGCTCTTCTTAACTCATTTCTTATAACCCTGAAATTATGAACAATGAATTTATTCTTATTTTTTAAAATTTCTTTAACTAAATCTTCTCCAAATTTCTGATCTTCAATTATTTTTCCATATGTTGATGAATCAATAAGAACACTAACCATTTTTTTCTCCTCTTTTTAACACCAAAATTAAGATTTTTACATCGGGAGAATCTTCTTTTTTCAAAGAGTGATCTAAATACATTTGAGGATCTGTTTCACAATCGAATTTTCTGGATTTTGTGAAAAAGTCATCTATCTTTTTCTTGGTTTCTTCTGTAGGTTTTGGAGTCTTATGGATATTTATTCTTAAAAGAGGGACAACAAAATCACAATTTTCTTTATTTATTTTATTAATATATTCTGTAAATTCTTCAAGTTTGCATTCATAATAAAATACTTTTCCTCTTTCAAGAATTTTAACTATCGCTTTCAAGGTTTCTGTATCTGCATATTTGAAAATTTTTAAGAAGTAATCTTCACTTACTTTTAACAAAGGTTGATTTTTTAATAATCTCCTTATATTATCCACGCTATATTCTACAGAATCGGCAAGAAGATTGATTGCTACCTCTGTAGCCGTGCTTAAGGGCATGTTTTCTATGTCTGCTATCTTTTTTAATCTTTTATGGGTGGAATGACTAACTCTCACAACCCAATTTCTGTTTTCTTTATCTTTTTCCATTTTCACTTGTGTTGATATTGATCAACATGTGATAACATAAGCATTTTTCCATTTAAAAACCTGCCGATCGAAAATCTCAATAAATATAAACTAAAAATTCTTTATTTTTCCAGAAAAATGATCAAAGAATATTGGGGTTTTGGCTTTCAAATTTTAGGCATTTTTATTTTAGTAATAGTTAATACATCAAGTATATGGCACGGAAAATATAATTTTCCTTTTTGGAGAAAAAGATATTATTGGCACGGCTGGAGACCCTTTTATAAAAATACTGAAACAAAAAAATGGGTTTGGATGTGGAAGCATAAACCTCTTGTTCGCGGATGGATTCCTCCAAAGCATAAATTATATTGGCTGAGTTTTTTCTTTATTTTATTGGGATTATTCCTTCAAAAATTTTAGTAGTTATTAATTTTCTTAAAAGGATTAATTAGATCCCTTTAAAGTCCCAATACAAAGATTCAAAAACCTTTATAAACTGAATTTATTAAGAATTTAATATGGGATTA
>CAYMES010000068.1:0-3861 GCA_964389765.1 Candidatus Woesearchaeota archaeon | reverse complement strand
TAAAACATTTAGCTGCTTCTTCTTTTTGTGATTCATTTAATTTATTACAAAAACTGCTTTTGTATTTCTGTCTTCTTTTTCTATAGGTGTTCCTGTAAATCCAATAAAAGAAGCATTTGGAAGTGCATCTCTCATATATTTTGCAAATCCATAAGTTATTCTGCCTTGTTTTTTATCTATTTTTGCTTTAAATCCATATTGTGTTCTATGTGCTTCATCTGCTATAACTATTATATTTTTCCTTTTTGATAAACAAGGAAATTTTTCTCTTGTTTCTTGTGGAAAAAATTTTTGTATAGTGGTAAAGATAATTCCTCCAGAAGATCTTGTTAGTTTTTCTTTTAAGTCATCCCTATTTTGCGCCTGAATTGGTTTTTGTCTTAAAATTCCTGAACATCTTGTAAATGTTCCAAATAACTGGCCATCTAAATCATTTCTGTCTGTTATTACCACAATTGTAGGATTTTTTAATTCATCTGATAGTGCAAGTTTTCCTGTATAAAAAACCATTGAAATAGATTTTCCAGATCCTTGTGTGTGCCATACAACCCCTGCTTTTTTATTTCCTTGGGTTGCTTTTATTGTAGAATTGTAAGCTTTATTTACAGCATTATATTGATGATATGCTGCTAATTTTTTTACAAGCTTTGTTGTATTTTCTTTTACATCTCTTTCTTTTTCATAAACAATAAAGCTTTTGATTAAACCTAGAAGTGTTTGTTTATTTAACATCCCTTTAATCAAAACATCTAATTGTAAGCCTTTTGATTTTTTTCCATTTATTGTTTTCCAGGGCATAAATCTATCAAAATTTGAATTTAAGGTTCCTGCTCTTGCATCTTGTCCATCACTAATTATACAGATTTCATTAAATCTAAATAAAGATGAAATTTCTTGTTTATATGTCTGGATTTGTTTAAATGCTTCATAAACATCTGCTTTTTCATCTGCTAGATTTTTTAATTCAAATAAAACTAAAGGCAGTCCATTTACAAATAATATTATGTCTGGTCTTCTCTCTGAATTTTCTATAATTGTAAATTGGTTTGTAGCAAGAAAATCATTTTTATTTGCTTTTTCAGGATCAAATTCAATTACCTTTACCTGCTCATGTTTTATTTTTCCTTCTTTACGATATGAAACAGTTATACCCTCAACAAGAAGTTTATGAAAATTTTGATTATCTTCAACTTGATTTGGATTACTTATTCTAATAATTTTCTTTACAGCTTCTTCAAGAACCTGTTTTGGAATTCCAGGGTTTAACTTTTTCAAAGCTTTAAACAATCTCTCTTTCAAAACAACCTCTTTATAACCCTCACGTAACTCCTTTTTCCCTCCAGGAAGATAATCCTCTTCTCCACCATTAATTATCTCATAATTCAAACTACCAAGAACATCTAATGCTTTTTCTTCAACTTCACTTTCTGTTATTGAGGATTTCATTTTATACTGTTATTATTTCTAAAATTTCATGGGCAACAAAAAGCTTGTTTCTTTCTCTTTGACCAACAGGTTTTAGAATATTTAATTTTATCAGATTATGCACGGCTTTTTTTGCAGTGGGGTATGTTATATTCAATTGGTCAGAAATTTGATTTATTCTAATAAAAGGATTCATGAAAAGCAAGTCTACAACACTCAAAAGATTGATCGCCTGTTTATGATTTTTCGTTTTTTCCTGATATCTCTCTCTTAACCTTTGGATCTTAATTGTTCTTTCTAAAGCATCTTCTGATTGAACTTTTATTGCTTCTAAAAAAAATTTTATCCAATCCCCAAATTTCCCTGTTTTGTTAGTATTTAATAAAATATCATAATATTCTCTTCTGTGTTTCTCGAAATAATCACTTGTATAAAGAAGAGGTTTTGAAATTTTATTTTTTTTGCAAAGATAAAGTGTTATCAGAGACCTTCCGATTCTCCCATTTCCATCACAAAAAGGATGGATTGTCTCAAACTGATAATGCATCAATGCACACTTAATTAAAAGAGGGGTATCAGGATATCTATTTAGATAATCTATCAAATCGTCTATTAATTCCTCTACCTCATCTTGAGGGGGAGGGACAAATGTTGCATCTTTTATTTTTGTATTCTTTGGACCAATCCAATTCTGAACAGGCCTAAAATTTCCTGGAAGAAGTTCATCCCCCCTAACACCTTTCATAAGAATCTTATGCATATCTTTAATCAAATCTTTTGTTATTGGTTCTTTCTCAATCTTCTTTAAGGCATAATTCATCGATTTCAGATAATTTCCTACTTCTGTTGCCTCAATATCTTCTTTTTCAATTCCCTTTGCTTCAGATAAAAAATAGTCAGAAAGAGAAATTCTTGTCCCTTCAATTCTCGAACTTGAAAGTGCTTCTTTTTTCAAATAAGGGACAATCAATAAATTAGGGTTTGGCAAAAGCAAACCTGCTCCTGAAAGTTTACTTAATGTACTGTCTGCTTTAGAAAGTGCAAGAACAATTTCCGGATCATACTCCAATTTTGGAGGCAAGCTTTTTGGAACAAATGCTAAGTATTCTCCATGCTCTTCACTTTTCTTTTCAGCAAGTTCCCCAAAAGCGCCCTCAAATTCAGATTTTTCCATAGTAAATATGATTGAGAGGACTATTTAAAACTTTGTTTTCTTATTAAACAAAATAGCCATTTCTTTTAATAAGGATTTTTCTTATTAAACACTAATTTAACAGGATTTGAGATTGTTAAACAAAATTAGATTTACATTTAATTACATCTATTAAATGTATTTTAGAAGTAAATTAGAAGTAAAATTTGGGTTTAGGCAAATCTCAGTCTCTTCATTTGCTTAAAAAATTTCTTTTGCTTTTTTAATACTAAGGTTGGATTTTTAAGATGATCCTGATTGATTCGGTCTCCATGTTCTCTTCCCAAGACAGCATTACATTGATGACAAACATAATCAAACATTCCAGAAGGAGATATAAGAAAAGATTCAAAACCAAATTTCTCTCCTTCTTTTATAATTCTTCCGTGCGGGCAGATGTTTTTTCGCTCAATTTTCCTTTTTCTTCTTTCTTAACTCAAACCTCTCAATATACTTAAACTATTTCTTCTCATCCACCTCTATAGCATTATATTTATTAACTCCTTCTTCTAGATAGTCAAGATAACTTTCTCTTAAATAATTATTTCTTCCACTAAAATGTGCTAGAGGTATAACATATGGGCCATTTTTAATTTTAAATAAATAACCATGGGCTTTTGTAACTTTCTCTTCTTTTTTACAACTTTGTTTTGGTTCTAATCCGTATATTTCTTTGATACTTTCCCAAGCTCTTGTTCCAATAACAAAAATCAGCTTTGGTTTTACAATTTTTATTTCTTTTTTTATTAACTTATGGCTTTCTGCTTTTTGTTTTCTCTCTTTCTTACCTTTTTCTTTAATTATTTTATCTATCTCTTCTGTTTCCCCTCTCTTTTTCACAATATCTGTGAGATATACATAATTTAAAATTTCTTGTTTATTTAATTCTTCAACGTCTAACAATTTTCTTAAAATTTCAATAAAACCACTGCTACTTCTCTCTTTATTTCCTGACCAAAACCAATTGTTCTTTCTTTCTATCCACTCTTTCATGTATTTTATATTTAAATCTAGGGCTTTTTTATCATTTGTAGAATTTTTAATTTCTTTCTCCTCTTTTTTTCCAGGACTCCCAGGATTTTGCAGGATCATCATAAAATCTCTTTTTTTAATATTCTCATTAAACCCAACATATATGGCAAAACCATATCTATCAGATTTATCTAAATTAAATATCTTTCTTACTTTCTCAACAATATCTTTTCCTTTCATTTTTTCTTCCTTTCTTTTTCTTCAATGTTCCA
>CAYMES010000067.1:0-3871 GCA_964389765.1 Candidatus Woesearchaeota archaeon | reverse complement strand
TAAATACATGGTCAGGGATATTGTTTTCAGCACTAATATTAACAGATTTTGAATCCATATAAGTATAACTGCTATTTCTAGCATAGATTGTATAGTTACTATAATAATCTTTATCTCCAGAGGAATTTTGTATATAATCTATTAGTTCAGTTTTTGGAATCCATCCACTTGCATTAGATGTCAAGTTAAATTGATAATCTCCAGATACATTATATGCAGTTATATTAGCATTTGAAACATTATTATTAAAAGTGTCATTAACATATGCCTCATACCACCATTTTCTATAAAGTTTAGCTCCAGATTGAAATCCTACACTTGAATAATTAGAATTAATAACTGAAACATCTTTTCCTGAATCAATAACTATATCATCCCTTAAAATAGAAGAACCAGAAAGATTACAATCAACAATTCTTGCTCCTGAAGCAGAAACTCTAATATTATCTCCAATATCTAGGTCCCATGCTCCTGAAATTTTAGAATTTTGAATTGTTAAATCAGGAGCATAAAGAGCTACTGACCTTAAGTTCTTATACATAGTTATATTTTCAAAAGTCAAAGATGTTGAATTAATTGTCAAACCCCTGTTATAATTGCTATTATCTATCCCAACATAATTAATATAAGAATTTTTTAAAATAAGGTTAGAATCTCCCAATGAGTAGAATTTATAGTAACTTGAAGTATCAAACGCAGTTATATTAGAATAATTCATTATTAATTTTCCTCCATCCTCAACAATTAATTCACGATAATCCCATTGAGAATCCATTTCCAATATACATCCTTCAGAAATTAAAGTTCCTTCTACTTGTAAAGAAACATTTGCAATATAATGACATGGCTCACTAACTGAAGACATATTAATAAATGTAACATTATTATTTATATTTGAATAAACATCATGAAGAGTTTGAGTTCCTCCTACTGTATAAGTTACATAATACATCATAATATCTTGAATCTGTCCATTTATCATGCTTGTTTCATTTAATAAAGAACTCCAAGAAGGATTTGTTGTTTGAGCAATATAAGGAGATGAAGAATTAACTATATAAAAGTAAAGATGGTGATTTTTTGTTCCTCCATCATTTGTATAAAATTTCAAAAGTTGTTCACTTCCTAAATCAAGAGTAGCTAGTCCATTAATATTAGAAATATTACTATCTAAAACATCATCAGAATCATTTTTAAGACTTACATTTTCCCCTTGCACAACATCTGTCTCCCCATCATAATAGGTCACATTTGCAATAATACTCTTAAAATAACCTTTTCTTATTAACTCAGAATTACTACTAACTGATTCACTATCTGAATCATAACTTGCATTAACAAAAGTATTATTTAAATTTTCACTATCACTATTATCTTCTAAATAAATATCATAATCATCTATATTTGTGATGTTTATATCTCTAAATATATTGTGAGAAGAATGGTCTCCAGCACCAGTAGAATATAATCTTATTCCATATTTATCGCTTTTATTTATTTTTGCATTTTCAAAAGTGTTTGAGTCTGATTCATATAAACTAACACAAGAATAACTTCCTCCTGTTGAGCAGTTCCAGATATTGACATTTGTTAAAGTGTTGTTTGAGCTTGAGTAAAAACGGATTCCATAGCTATTTGAATTTGCTGTTATGTCTGTTAAAGTGTTGTCTGAGCTTGAGGAAAGACGGATTCCATACCAATCATTTGAATTTGCTGTTATGTTTGTTAAAGTGTTGTTTGAGCTTGAGGAGAGATAAATTCCATAAAAAAAATCATATATCCTCCCATTTTTTATTGTTGAATAATTATAATATAATGAATAAACTCCATAATCTGTTCCTGAATTGTCACCTGTAATATTATACCCGTTCATATTAAGAGTTATGTTATTAGCCAATATTGTAAAGCAAGTTCCAGATATTCCTGTTATATCATTTTGTAATGTATAAACTGTATTTTCTTTATCTAAAATTCCACATGTTGAAGGAGAAGTTGACAAAGGCATCTCAATATTATGAGCTAAATTATTTTTTTCAGAAGTTACATTATAAACACCAGAAGTATTTCCATATGATTCATTTCCAGTTATTGCAGTTATATTATATAAACTATAAAATGTTTTTGTTCCTCCATCATTTACATAATCTATAATTTCATCTTTTTGTGTCCATCCACTTTCATTAGATGTTAGATTAAATTGATATGAAAATGAAGAATTAAATGCAGTTACATTCACATCTGAAATTCCAGTTCCTGCCCCATTATTTACATAAGCCCTATACCACCACTTCCTTATTAATTCAGAGCCAGATTCAACATATTCCTTACTTGAATCATAACTTACATTAATAAAATTAATATTTGTAGAAGACTCAGTTATATTAACATCTTTTAATGTTGCTCCTAAAAGCACAAGATCCTGAAAAGTAACATCCCTTCCTTGAAAATAAATCAGATTGCTTGAACTTAAATTAATTGTTCCTCCTGAAAAAGTAGAATCTCTTACATGTGTAGCACCTCCAACACCAGCATAAATACATCCTTCAGAACTTGTACAATTCCAAATACTTAGATTTATAAAATTATTCCCAATAACATCAGCCTCTAAATCAAACTCAATTGCATGTTGATTTGAATTTGCTACTATATTTTCAAAACTATTATTCTCTGCACCACCAGATAAAAAAATTCCAGCACCCTCTGCAAAAAATGAACCAGTATGATAAGTTAAGGTAAGGTTCTTAAAGAGATTATTTATAGCTACTCCCCCGATTGAAATTCCATTTTTTCCGTTTAAACTAGAGGTTATATTTGTAAAGTTATTATATGATGAACCTGAAACATAAATTCCTTGTTGACTGTTGTTTTGAGTTATTATATTGTTTATTACACCATAAGAAGAAGTATCCAAATAAATCCCAGATCCTGCATTATTAGCTAAAGAAACATTTGTAATATCATTGTCTTGGTTGTTTGCAAAGTAAATTCCATTATAAAAATCATAAATTTCTCCGTTTTTAATAGTAGAAGAATTATATCCACTCACATAAACTCCATAATCTCCTAGATCATCATCTCCTGTAATGTTGTAACCATTAAAATCTAAAGTTATGTTATTTGCAGTCATATTTATTCCAGTTCCTGTAAAATCAGAATTTCCCTGCAAAAATAGATTTTTATCTGTATCAGCTATCTCTATTCCCACAGCAGAACCATCAAATGTCCCACTTACATAATTATTATTTCCCTGAACATAAACATGAGCCAAAGATGAGTTCTGCATTGTCAAAGATTCCATGATATTGCTATTTGAATCAGAATCTACATATGCACCATAACTCCCTGAATTATTAATTGTTACTGTTGTTAAATTGTTGTTTGAGCTTGAGGAAAGCTCGATTCCATGATCAGTATTTGAATTTGCTGTTATGTTTGTTAATTGATTGTTTGAGCTTGAGGAAAGCTCGATTCCAATTGTATTTGAATTAAGTGTATTATCAGATATTAAATTATTATCTGATAAAGTGAGAAAAATACCATAAGCATCATAATCCAAACTTCCTTCAATTATATTGTTTGTTATATTATTATAAGAACTCCCATATATGTTAATACCTGCATTATTATAATTATCAAAAAGAGAAATATAGTTTATTACATTATTCTCATTATCTCTCAAATGAATTCCATCACTAAAATTATTAATTCCTCCGTTCTTAATAGTTGAAGAATTATAACCATCTGAATAAACACCATAATCTCCTGCTCCACCATCTCCTGTGATGTTGTATGAATTCATGTCTAAGGTTATGTTGTTTGCTTGAACTCTTATACAAGTTTCTGTTGTTGTTATTGATTGATTTAATGTATA
>CAYMES010000066.1:0-4367 GCA_964389765.1 Candidatus Woesearchaeota archaeon | reverse complement strand
ATTCAAATAGGATAGTTTCAACTATCCTATTTCTTGCCCTCTTTCGGAGATACTGGTCCAAACCATAAGCTTTTTAAACCCTTTTTCTTTTGTAGTTTTGAAAGGAAGAAAAGTAAAAAAGACTGATTATGATTATCAGTTTCTAAAAAAAATATAAATTTAAAATGCCAGTAGATATGCAACATCAGATGATGGGTTATGACCGAGCTGCAACTATGTTTTCTCCAGATGGCCATATATTGCAAGTTGAATATGCAGAAAGAACAGTAAGATTAGGTTCTGCATCTATAGGGCTTGAATGTAAGGATGGAGTAGTTATTGTAGCAGATAAAAAAATAAGAGATAAATTAATTGTTCCTGATTCTGTTAATAAAATATATGAAATAGATGAACATATAGCTGCAACTGCTGCAGGAATTTCATCTGATGCTAGAAACTTAGTAGAAAGAGCTCAAGTAGTATCTCAACAACATAGAGTAACTTATGATTCTCCAATAGAAGTAGAATCAATAATCAAAGAAATTGCAAATACAATGCAAGCTTTTACACAATATCCTGGAGCAAGGCCTTTTGGTGTTTCAGTAATGATAGCTGGAATAAATGACAAAAAAGAATTATATGTAAGTGAAGTTACAGGAAATTATGCAGCATATAAAGCAACTGCAATTGGAGAAAATGATGAGAAATTTAAAGAACAATTAAGAAAAAGATATAAAGAAGACCTAACAATAGAAGAAGGTATAAAACTTTCTTTAAAAATATTCAAAGAAGTACTTGGAAAAAATTTTAATATTGAGAGGTTTGAAGTTGCTTATATAAATAAAAAAGATAAAAATTTTAAAAGATTAGAAAAAGAACAATTAAAAAAATACGCAAAATAAAATGACTGATGTAACAGCTAGAATTAAGATTAAAGGAAAAAATTATGAAACTGTAGTAGATGTTGATAAAGCTCTTGAACTGAAATCAGGAAAAGAAGTCCCTATAGAAGATATTTTAGCTGTAGAGGGTGTTTTTTATGATAATAAAAAAGGATTACATGCTTCTGAGAATGATTTAAATGAAGCATTTGGAACAACAGATATTAGAGAAGCTGCTAAAAAAATAATAAAACAAGGAGAAGTTCTGGTTCCAAAAGAATATAGAGATAAAGAAAGAGAGGGAAAGAAAAAACAGATAGTTGATTTTTTATCAAAATATTCAATTGATCCAAGAACAAATAATCCTCATACAGCAGAAAGAATTTCATCTGCTATTGATGAATCGGGAATTAATATAGACAATAAAGCTATAGGAGAGCAATTAACTAAAGTAATGGATAAAATAAAAGAAATTCTTCCTATTAAATTAAAAACGAAAAAGTTAAAAATAAGGATTCCTGCTCAATATACAGGAAGAATTTATGGAATATTGCAAAATTATAAAGAAAATGAAGAATGGCTTTCAAATGGAGACCTTGAATGTGTTATAGAACTTCCAATAGGGCTGCAAGATGACTTTTTTGAAAAGCTAAATTCAATGACTCAAGGAAATTCAATGACTCAGGAGGTTAATGAAGAAAAATGATGGCAAAAGAAGAAACAAAAAAAGCTGAAGAAAAAGAAGAAACAAAGAAGAGAGAGATAGTTATTCCTGGAGAAACATTAGTATCTGGAAATGATTATCTTCCTGGAGAAAATACAAAAAGAGAAGGAAAAGATATAATCTCATTAAGATTTGGGTTAGTTGATAGATCTGAAAGACTAATAAAAGTTATTCCTCTTTCAGGAGCATATATGCCTAGAAGAGGAAACACTGTTATTGGAAAAGTTATCGATATCATGTTTAATGGATGGTTAATGGAAATAAATGCACCTTACTCGTCTTTTCTTCCTGTTTCTGAATATCCTAGATATGTAAATAAAAATGATTTAGCTGAATGTTATGATATAGGTGATATGGTGGTTTGCAAAGTGGGGAATGTAAAAAGAAAAGGGATAGATCTAACAGTTAAAGGAAGAGGATTAGGAAGAGTAGAAGAAGGAATCATAATTTATATAAATTCACATAAAGTTCCTAGAGTTATTGGAAAAGAAGGAAGCATGATAAATCTAATAAAAAAGGAAACAAATTGCAATATAGTTGTAGGACAGAATGGAGTAATTTGGATAGAAGGAAAAAATGTAGAAGATGAATTATTTGCAAAAAAAGCAATAATGTTTGTAGTTGAAAAATCATATATAGAAGGATTGACTGAGAAAGTTCAAGAATGGTTTAATGAAAATAAAAAAGATGAAGGAGATAAATAAAATGGCATTTACAAAACGTCCAGATGGAAGAAAATTTGATGAATTAAGACCAATAAGAGCAGAAGTAGGAGTTGTTCCAAGAGCAGATGGTTCAGCTTTATTTGCATTTGGAAAAACAATTGCAATAGCATCTGTTTATGGTCCTAAACCCTTGCATCCTCAACATTTACAAGATCCTGAAAAAGGAGTTTTAAGAGTAGTTTATGATATGCTTTCTTTTTCTGTTCCAGATAGGAAAAGGCCTGGTCCAAACAGAAGAAGCCAAGAAATAAGTAAAGTTACTGAATGGTCTTTGAGTCCTGTATTACAGATTGATAATTTCCAAAATACTGTTGTTGATGTTCATATTGTAATACTCCAAGCTAATGCCTCTACTAGATGTGCAGGAATAAATGCTGCTGCACTTGCATTAGCTCATGCAGGAATTCCTATGAAAGATATGGTGTCTTCTGTATCTATAGGTAAACTTGATAAAAAAATAGTAGTAGATGTTTCTAAAGAAGAAGAAGATTATGGAGAAGGAGAAGGAGCAACAGATATTCCTCTTGCTATTTTAAATAGAAATAAAGAAATTAGTCTATTACAATTAGATGGAAAAATAAGAGGAAAAGAATTAAAAGAAGCTATTGAAGCTGCTAAAAAAGCTTGTGAGCAAATTCATGAAGTTCAGAAAAAAGCACTTAAAGATATAGAAAAATAAAGGAGATAAATAAAATGGAAATTGCAAATTTAACAAAAAAAAGAATGAAAGATTATCTAAATGCAGGAAAGAGATTTGATAAAAGAGAGCTTTCAGAATATAGAGATGTAGAAATTGAAACAGGAATCTCAAAAAATGCAGAAGGAAGTGCGAAAGTAAAATTAGGAAATACTGAAGTTGTAGCAGGTGTAAAACTTGCTGTAGGCGAACCTTATCCTGATAAAGAAGATGAAGGAACAATGGTTACAACAGTTGAATTACTTCCTTTAAGTTCTGAAAATTTTGAATATGGCCCTCCAAGAATAAATGCTATTGAAATTGCAAGAGTAATTGATAGAGGAATAAGAGAAAGTGGATTTATTGATTTTAAAAAATTATGTATTAAAAAAGGAGAAAAAGTATGGATTGTATTTATAGATATTTATACTATTAATGATGAAGGAAATATTCTTGATGCTGGTGCTTTAGCTACTGTCGCAGCTTTAAAAGATGCAAAAATACCTAAATATGATGAAGAAAAAGAAACAGCAGATTATGAAGCAAAAACTAATAAAAAAGTTCCTCTTGCAGATTTTTTGCCTTTGACATTTACTTTTCATAAGATTGGAAAAAATATTCTTGTAGACCCAGTAACAGAAGAAGAAACTGCAAGTGAGGGAAGATTAAGTGTAGCTTTATATAGGAATTCTAAAAAGGAAATGGTTGTCAGTGCTATACAAAAAGGAGAAGAAAAAACATTAACACAAGAGGAAATACTGAAAATAATTGACATGGCTGAACAACAATACAAAAATATTGAAAAAGAACTTGTTAAAACAGAAAAAAAACAGAAAAAGAAATAAAATGATTGAGAAATTAAAAGACAAGTTTACTAAATATGAAGTTGCAAGAATTTTAGGAGCAAGAGCATTGCAACTTGCTATGGATGCTCCTGTATTATTAAAAATTGATAAAGAAAAATTAGAAGATATTAATTTTGATGTTCTTAAAATAGCTGAACTTGAATTAGAAGCTGAAGTTTTGCCAATAGCAGTTAAAAGACCTCTTCCACAAAAAAGAAAAGAAAAAATAAAGAAAAAGAAAAAACCAGAAGAAAAAAAAGAAGAGAAGATTGAAGAAGAAGTCAAAAAACTTGAAGAAAAAGAAAGAAGAGAAGAAGAAAAAATAAGGGAAGAAGGAGAGATTATGGAATTAGCTAAACCAGAAGATGAAAGAACTCAAGAACAAAGTCAACAGCTAAAAAGAGAAGAAGGTATTTAATTTATCTTTTAATAAAGATTCGTTCTGACTTTTAATTAAAGAATTTTTTTGATTTGCTATATATCCATGTATAGCCAGTAGACATATGTCGTAGGCAACCGAAAATTAGTTCTGAGATG
>CAYMES010000065.1:0-4385 GCA_964389765.1 Candidatus Woesearchaeota archaeon | reverse complement strand
TAAAACAAGGAAAATCCTATGAAGAAATAACAAAAGATATTCAAACAAGAGTAAAAAATGTAACAAAATCTTCAGCAATGAGAATAGCCAGAACAGAAGTAGTAGACACACACAACACAGGACAAATTCAAACAATGCAAAAAGCAGGAATAAAATATTATTCCTTTATTAATTCTCCAGATTATATAGGAAAGGATGGAAAAACTTACCCCTGTATTATATGCAGAAAGTTACAAGGTGCAAAAGGTAGAGAAAGAATATACGAAGTAGATAAAGCGGGTTCAAGTGAAGACAATCCTTTACCTGTGAAGCAGAGTCACGGTAATTGCTCATGCGTGATTGTCATAAGAACCGATAAGTAAATGTGCAGTAGTTAAATATAAGGAGTTTAAATGAAAAATAAAACCGAAAAAATGATAAAAACAGCAGAACAATATCTTGCAAGTAGAGAATTAAAAAAAATTGTGGATGAATGTCCAATTGCAATAAAAGATGTAATTAAGTTTTACGACCAACCAAGAAATGAAATAAAATTCTTAAGAGGAATAAGTTGTAAAACTCCTTGGAGAAAAGTTGGATTAAGTTCTTTTGTAGATAAGTTAGGTTTCTCAGAATATGGAATTGGATTAAGTGCTTATTGTGATAACATTCCAGAAACTCTTTTACATGAAGCTTGTCATATTTATAGAGCAAAACACAATATTGAAAGAGAAAATGAAAAACAAGACGAAAAAGAAACAGATTTCATGACTATAGAATATTTCGCTTTTGAAGATGTAAGAAAACATATGGTTAAAAGAACAATAAAACTACTTGAAGAAAAAGGATATTAAAATGATAGAATATAAATTAGACCTAACGGACAGAAAAAGTTTAAACAGAATTAAGAGTATTTTAGATACACATTATGAAATTTTAACCTTATTAAATGAAGATAGTAAAGAATCTGTTAAAGGTGGAGCTATAATGAATTATGATATTACAATTAAATTAAAAGAGATGTGGTCTTAATGAAAAACAGAAAACCCCTAACTTTGAAAGATGTAATAGATTCCCTAGTTATTTATGATATTGAGCATTGTAGATTTCCACATAATTATTTAGCAGAAGTTGGTGTTGATATTCCAATAATTGGTGGAATGGCTCTTGACGACAGAAAAAAGATTTTAATAGATATTGAATTACCCCAAGAAGAAATGAGAGAAGTAATTATTCATGAATTAATCCATACAAAACATTATAGATTGGGAGACCTACCAAGAAATATTAATCAATTAGAAAAACATGTAGAATTTGAAACAAAATTAACTTACAATAAATTATATAGTAAAACAAAAAAGATATAAATACAAATACCTTATATATATTATTAAAATGTTAGATAAAAAACAAAGTAGGCGAGAGTTTTTTCATACTCTTGCAACATTAGGACTAACAGGAATTATTCTTAAAAAAGAAATTGTGGATTTTTTTGATAAGAGAGATGAGTATGAAATTTTTAATAAACTATCAAAATATTCTCTTAAAGCAAAACATACTGCAACATATGAATCTGGAAAAGAAAACTCATTAGAGGGAATGGGTGTTTGTTTAGATGATCATTATCTTTCTGTAGCACATATTCCAAGAAGTTTAGAAGTGTTTCGAATTCCCAGTCCTTTTGGAATTGTAGAAATGGAAATGGATGTTGTTAATAGTAGAACTATCTTAAATGGACAAAAATTAGAAGTCTTAGTTTCAAATAAAGAGTCTGATGTATTTATTGCTGCTGGAAGAAATTTAAAAAATTATCCTTATGGAACTAGAGAAGAAATACAAATGGGTGAAGATGTTTATATTTTGGGAAATCCACAGCTTTTAGGCACAAATATTAGGAAAGGAAAAGTTTGTGATTTAGATGATTATGGAGAAGAGTCTCGAGGTTGTTTTGGAATAGATTGTCCTATTATTCCAGGAGATTCAGGTTCGCCAGTAATTGGGGAAGATAAAAAAATATTAGGTTTAACTCATGCAACCAACGGAATGGGAATTGGATATGTTACTAAAATAAATAATTTTATGAAATATTTAAATAAAAAGAAAAAAATAGAATGAACTACAAAGACATACCAAGAATATATATCGCAGGAAAACTAAATGATGATGCTTGTGATTATATAAAAAATGTTAGAGAAATGATTACAACAGCTGAAGAAGTTCGTAAAGAAGGGTTTGCAGTATTTATTCCTGGGTTAGATTTGTTGGCAGGTTTAGTAAATGGGACTTGGAATTATGAAGACTATTTTGATAATTCACAACCATTTCTTTTAAATTCAAATGGAGTTTATGTTGGAACAAATTGGAGAACTTCAAGAGGAACAATTAGAGAAATAAAAATAGCAGATGAGGGAAAAGTTCCAGTATTTTTTAAAGAAACAAATGGACTCAAACAAATGAAAGAATTTTTTTATGGACATTCAGATTGGATAGAACCGTTTATAATATCTAAACCAAAAGATTTGGAGAAAATATGCCATACAGAAAAATAAATAAAATTTGTAAACAAATAAAAAAAACTAAAAAACACAATTCATGGAGTAAAAAATTCCATACATAAGAAGACCACAAAGATTAATGTATGAACCAGAAGTTTCAAAATTAAGACACAAATTAAATAAAAAAGAAAAAGGAGATTTAACTTATTTGGTTTATGTTTTAGGAATAGAATCCTTCAAAGAGAGAGAATCTTACACAAATATTTCCAATGCAATTAGTTGTCTAAACGATGCTGCGGAAGAAATAAGAAGAAGATTCTTAAACAAATATGAAAACAAAAAGATTAAAGAGAACGGTGACATTAGATAATGGCTAAAGGAAAAACAATTAGAGAAAACATACAAGCAAAGAACGACTGGCAAAGCTTACCTATTGACGAAAGAAAAAATGCTAATATTATAAATCTTAAATATGATGTCGATAAGTTAACTTTAGTTTGTATGGGTGATGAACATATTGGTTCTCAGTTTTATGATGAAGATACTCACTTAGAAAATCTCGAATGGTGTTATAAAAATAAATCACCAATTATTCTAATGGGAGATACTATGGAAACAGCAACAAAAGATTCAGTCGGTGCAGGAGTATTTGAACAAGATGAGATAGTTCAAGAGCAATTAGAAAAGGCAGAAAAAATTTACAAACCACTTGCAGAAAAAGGATTAATATTAGGAAATCATATCGGAAACCACGAAGCAAGAGTATACAATCATTCTGGAGCAAATTTAAGCAAGATATTAGCAAAATTACTTGGAATAAAATATCTTGGGGTTGGAGCAATATCAAATATAAAAGTTGGAAAAGAAAGTTATACTCTTTATACAACACACGGACATTCAGGAAGCAGGTTACCACACACAAAAATAAAAGCAGTTTTAGATTTATCTAACATGATTGACACAGAAATTTATGCAATGGGACACTTACATGCACTTGACCATCATATTAGAAATATGTATTCTTTTGATAAGAGAAATAAAAAAATAATGGAAAAACAAAAACATTTTATCTTGACTGGAAGTTATCTAAATCACTGGGGCGGTTATGCACATATAAAGGGATTAGAACCAGCAAGAAAAGGTAGTCCAAAAATTAAACTTTCGGGTCTAGAACACAGGATTAGGGTAAGTTTATAAAAAATAGAAAAACAATAGAAAGATTTGTAAACCCCATAAACCTTAAATAGTTATGAAAAAAATAAAATCTAACTTCTGGTATAAGTTGTGGAATGTTCTTTCAATAGGACATTTATCAGCGAGTAAAGAAGCAATAAGAATAGCAATAGTTCAATCTAAGCAATAAATATTTAAACCTTATTTTTCTTATATATTTATGAAATTTAGGGGTGGATACTATTTTGCAATCATAGATACACTTAAAGATTTAGAAAATAAATCATACTCTACAAAAGAAATTTATTCTCACTTTGAAAAGAAATTTGGCTCTGGAAATATTATAACATTTAGAAAAGCATTAATTCATTTAAGAAAAGAAGGAAAAATTACTTCTAAAAAAGGAAAAAACAACGCATTATACCATACTTTATTAAGAAAAAACCTAAACAAGAATATTTCTAACATCGGAGATTAAAATAGTTAAATATTTAAGTTAAGAAAAATAACATTTACTATGCAAGAAATAAAATTATTCAATACAGAAGAATTTAAACTGGAAAAAGTAGGACAAGGAAAAGACCAAAAAGTAATTCTAAAAGGAAACGCTATGCCTTTAAACGAAACTTCAAGAAACGGAGTTTATTACAGGCCAGAGAGTGTAAAGAAAGCATATAAATCTTTACAAGGAGTTCCATTTTTATTTGCACACCAACAAAACGAAGTAAGACATGTATT
>CAYMES010000064.1:0-4686 GCA_964389765.1 Candidatus Woesearchaeota archaeon | reverse complement strand
AAAAAACATATGAAGAGATTAATCATTGCAAGAGATAAAAATGGAAAAAGTTAAACTAAAAGAAGTCTTGAAACAAAAGAAAGATGTTTTTGAAATTAAAGATAATGAAAAATATAAACAAGTTACTGTTTCTAATACAGGAGAGGTAAAATTAAGAGCAATAAAAAAAGGAGTAGAAATTGGAACTAAAAAACAATATAAAATAAAGACAGGATGGTTTATTTATTCTAGACTTGGGATTCACCAAGGGTCTTTTGGAATAGTTCCAAAGGAATTGGATGGGGCAATAGTTACAGGGGATATGCCTGTGTTTGAAATAAACAAAAAAAAGATACTTCCCGATATTCTTATTTATTTATTGGGACAAAAGAAGATTAAGGATATTTTTGAAGATTTAACAAGAGGTTTAGCTCAATCAAGAATTAGGGAAAAATATCTTTTGGATATAGAAGTCCCCCTTCCCTCTTTAAAAGAACAAAAACAAATCCTCAAAAAAATAAACTCAATAAAAAACGAAATTAATCAATTAGAAAAAAATGTTTCTCATGATGAAAATTTATTAACAAAATTTAGACAAGCAATCCTCCAAGAAGCTGTTCAAGGGAAACTTGTTCCACAAAACCCAAAAGACGAACATGCATCTGAATTATTAAAGAAAATAAAAAAAGAAAAGGAAAAACTGATTAAAGAAGGTAAGATTAAGAAGCCAAAAGATTTGCCTGCAATTGAAGAAGATGAAGTTCCTTATGATTTGCCGTCGGGTTGGGTTTGGTGCAGGTTGGGGGATGTTTTTATTACCTCAACTGGTGGAACGCCTTCAAGAAGAAATTCAAATTATTGGAAGGGGAATATCCCTTGGTTAAAATCAGGTGAATTAAATGATAGTTTTAATATTAATAGTTCTGAAGAATTTATCACAGAAGAAGGATTGAAAAATTCATCAGCAAAGATGTTTAATAAAGGAAGCTTAGTTTTAGCATTATATGGTGCAACTGCAGGAAAATTAGGCATATTAGGATTTGATACAACTACTAATCAGGCAGTATGTAATTTTAGAGAAAATTTTAATATATCAATAAAATATTTGTTCTATTACTTAAAGTCAATAAGGGAGAAGATTATCTCAGAATGCTTTGGCGGAGCTCAACCAAATATAAGTCAGGGTTATGTTAAAAAAATTCTTTTCCCACTCCCACCCCTATTCGAACAAAAAAGAATTGTTGAGAAAGTTGATGTTCTTATGGGTTTGTGTGATGAGTTGGAGTTGAGGGTTAAGGAGAATAAGGAAGGTAGTGAGAGTTTGATGGGGACTGTGCTTAGAGAGAGTTTTGAAAAATGAGTGAAAAACAAGAATTATCTTTTTTTAAGGAAAAAAGAAAAATAGAAGACGTTTTAGAAGAATTTGGAAATAATACTGGAATAAATATAATAAAGGGTTTATTGGAAGAAGGTTTTATTGAAAATAAAGACAAATATTTTCAATTAAATGAGAGAGGAAATAAAGTTCTGAATAGATTATCTGGTGAAGAAATATTGGAAAAAGATCAATTAAAAGTATTTTTAAGTTATAGTCATAAAGATTACGGAATAGCAAGTGAAATAAAACTATTTTTGGAGAATTTTAACTTTTCGGTTTTTTTAGCCCATACATCTATTGAACCCACAAGAATTTGGATAGATGAAATATACAAGAATATTAAGGAATGTGATATTTTTATCCCTCTATTAACGGAAGAGTTCAAGAAGTCTAATTGGACTGATCAAGAGTGTGGAATTGCTTATAGTGAAGACAAAAACTTTGTTACAATCTCTGTAAATGGAATAATAAACCCTTATGGTTTTTTAAATAAATACCAAACTCTGAGATTTGACAATTCAAAAGAAGGAAAAAATAGGTTTCATGAAAAAACAAAGATAATAGAGGCTTTAAGAATAAATTTTGAAAATCATATTAGAAAGGGGATTATTTACAAATTAAGAAGACCCCATATAGATACATACAAAATGGCAGATTTTAAATTTAATATGCTAAAAAAAATGCAACCCTTTAACAAAGAAGAAATTAATGAGATAATTGAGGCAAGTATTTCTAATAATCAGATACATGGCAATGGAATGTTAAAATCAACTTTAGTAGAGTTAATAGTGGATTATAAAAATTATGTTGATAAGGAAAAAATGGAAATTTTATCATTTAAAATTAATGAGACTTATGAAGGAATTTCTAAGATCATAATTTTAAAAACAGGGATAAGTCAAGAAGAATTGGATAAAGAAGTAGAAAAGAAAAAAGAAGAATTTGAGAATAAAATAAGTGATATCTATGCAGCAGAGATTGTTGCAATGGAAAAAGGTTTGAATGTCTAAAAAAAATGAATAAAAATAAAGTAAAAAGACAACATATAGTCCCAACAACTTATCTAAGAAAATTTTGTTTTATTGATAATGGTAAGAATGTTCTTTATGCATTAAATAAACAAACTAAAGAGGTTAGATGCACCCAACCAGAAAAAATTGGAAAGATAAAAGAATTTTACGAAACGGTTGAAGAAAATCAAACATTAGAAAAGGTATTTTCTGATTTTGAAAAAAGATATAATGAGATTTTTGATAAAATTATCAAAGGAATAAATTTTCTTAGTAAAGAAGATAAAGAAATAATAGCAAAATTTACTTCATTACAATTTTTGAGAACAGAATCTACAAAAAATAGTTGGTCAGAAATACCAAAAATCTTATTAGAAACCGAAAAGAATATTGAGCCAAATTTTAAAAAAGAAATTGAAGATTCATTGGATCTTGCAAAAATAAGAAAAACAAATAGGAACTTTATATTAGAAAATTTTGAACTTTTTTCAGATATAATCTTAGAAAGAAAATGGATTTTAGTTATAAATAAAACAAGAAGTCCTTATTGGACTTCAGACAACCCCATTACATTATATGCCCCAAATAAATTTGGAGGTGTAGGGTTAGCTTCTCCAGAAAGTGAATTGTATTTTCCACTTTCTCCTAATTATTGTTTATTAATTTGTGATCCTGAAAAATGCAAATATTTTCCTCCTTGGTTTAAAGCTAAAGATAAAAACATCGATTTTCAAAGATGTTTGCAAGTTGATTATTCTAATCGTTTTCTTTTTTCAAAAGAGAATGAGTTTGAAATTGCACATAAAAGAATAAATGAGATTCCCGAACTTTCTAAAGTAAATAGATCTTTAGTTAAGAGAGTTAATTAATAGAAAAATATAAAAACTTCAATAATTCTATCTTATAATAAAAGGGGTGGTCGAGAGAAGATTCGCCTCTTTGACTGCTTCTAGGAAAATAATATGAATCGAAACATTCAAATAATAGCAGGGTTATTAATATTGATTATTAGTATAAACCTTGTTCAAGCAAATGCAGAAGATTATCTAAACGAATTTAATGAACTTGGAGAAACTTGCAGAGTTGTTGATTATTTTGTTTATGAATATAATTGCCCTACTTTTTTTAATTCACAAAGGTATTGTTCCACGGTTCCAACATTTTATGAGTGCTGTTCAGAAGAGTCTTGTACAAGGGTAATTTTTGATTTAGAGAATAGAAAGTTTCTAGAAGAAAAATATAATTCGGAGTTAATAGATCTTAATTATATTAAATATTATTTAAAAAAAGGAGATTTATCTGAAATCCAATTTGAATTAAATGAATTTGATGTTTGCTATCCTTTTGGAACAAATAAAATAAGACAAGAAACCATAAATCTAGCAGCTTCTACGTCAGAAACCATAGCTCCGATTTTAGGAGCTGAAAAAGCCAGAGAGATTAATACTGTTGTTAAGAGTGCTAGGAGTGTTGGAGCTGTGAGTAAGTTTAATCCTGCAATTCTTGCTGCAAGCATTAGCTGTTCTTATGACAATAAAAAATTAAATAATGCAATCGAATCTTTGTTAAATGTAAATACTTATCTTTCAAATATTAGGAATGATTATGCTAAGGAGGGTTATATTTATGGATTAACTACAAATCTTAATCTTGCTAAAAATGATTTAAAAATTTATACAGAATCTCTTGTTTCAATTAGTAAGGGGGCATTTGATTGGTTGATAAATGTCTTTAGGGCATTGTTTAATTTAAATGTTGATGAAGGGTTAGAAATAGAAAAAACAGATTATCAGTTAGCACAAGAAGCTTATGGAAAAGTTTTGGATTATCAATCCTATTTACACAATCCAAACAACCACGAGATAATATTGGCACAAAATATTAGAATAAATAAAAAAGTTACAGAATTTAATGAGGAGTATGAATCTTTTAATAGAAAATATGGTGGTGTGAAAGAAATCAAACCCTCTTTCTTTTCTATTTCTTATGTGTTCCTTTTTAAAAGTCCAAACTATAACCTTAGTGAAGCAAATTTATTGTTAGAAAATTCTAAAAAGTTACAAGATTTGGCGGTTAAGGATTTTAAAGCGAGAAAATTTAATTCAGCAAGCAACAAGTTAATCCGAGCTCAAGAATATTTAAATCAATCTGAAACAATTTATGTAAGAGAAAATAATATAACAAGGAGCTTTTCGTTATTTTGATAACCTTTATTTAATGGGAATTATTTCATTAAAAGTTTCTGTCTTTAATTCCTCTCCACTTTCTTTGTAATAAATAGTGAATGTGAAAACGTAAGGATAATTATCTCCAATAAAA
>CAYMES010000063.1:0-4698 GCA_964389765.1 Candidatus Woesearchaeota archaeon | reverse complement strand
TCATGTAGGTGCCACGATAAATTTTATTGCAGGAGATATTAAAAGAGCTCCAAAAATAATTCAAAAATCAGGATTAGAATGGCTATGGAGGATAAAAGAAGAACCAAGATTATGGAAAAGATATTTTTCAGATGGGATAAATTTAATAAAAATTTTAATAAAAAATTAAAATGAGTTACATAATTAAAAAATTAGAAAAAATTTAATAAAAAAATGAAAATAGGATACTTTGTTCCACAATTTCCAGGACAAACGCATATATTTTTCTGGAGAGAAATAAAAGAATTAAAAAAACTTGGAATTATGCCTATCCTATTCTCTTCTAAAAAACCAATATCTCATATTATCTCTCATACATGATCAAAAAACTTAATGAATTAATAAAAAAAGACAGTTTAAAAAAAGGAGAAAACTGGACTAAAGATATTAAACAATTTTCATTTATTAATAAAATTATATATGAAAAAAAATCGAAATTCCCAGATTGGGAAAAAAATTTAGAAAAATTTAGGAGTGTGAAATAATAAATGATATCAAAAAAAACAATTTCTAAATTAGTTGAAAAATATGAAAAAGAGTATATGTATAAATCTAAAAAAATAAAATACCTACATATTCCCTGCAACAGTAAAGAAAAAAAAGGTCTACTTATCAGCTTTGGAGGATGGTCAAATAAATATGTAAGGATAAGGGGTTATTATGAAAATTTAAAAGCTAAGTATGATCTATTATATCTAAAAGACGAATTCGGATTTAGGAATAAAGGAGCATTTTATTTGGCTGAAAATGGTGATTTTTCTGTTGAAAAAGCATATACTCTATTAATTAAAAAGATAATCAAAGATTCTAAAAACTCAAAAAACATGATTATCTGTCTAGGGAGTAGCATGGGTGGCTTCGCATCTATCTATTTTGGATTTAAGATAAATGCAAAATATATCATTTCCTTATGTCCAATTTTCAAAATAAAAAAAATGTATTCGAAACATAAAAAACATAAAAATTTATATAAGGAAATAATAGGAAAATCAAAAAAAGATATTGATAAATATATTCTAAATAATTTAAATAAAAAAACAAAAAGTAATATTTATATATTTTATGAAAAAAATGATAGCTTAACTATAAATTCAGGATTATCTGAAGTTATAAAAAGTTTTATTGATAATAAAAACATATTTAAATTAGAGAGTAAAGAAATAAAAATTAAAAGGCGTAATCCTCATCTCGCAATATCGAGATTTATGGATCATAATAAACTTATAAATATTTTTGATAAAAATTTACAATAATGAAAATAGCTCAAATAATCGGAGAATTTGGAAACGGAGGAGCACAAAGATTAGCATATAATTTAGGCTTAGCATTAAAAAAAGAAGGCATGGACTGTATAGGCATATCTATAAGAAAAAAAGGAAGTTATGCATTCCAAAATAAAAATTTTGAAATTATAGACCTAAAAGCAGAAAATACTAAATTAAAAAGTTACCTTAAAGCAATATTTAAATTAAGAAAAATTTTAAAAAAAAGAGATTTGGATGTTCTACATATACATGGTACTCAAATGACTCTTCCTGTGTGTGCTTTTGCATCAATAAAATTAAAAAATATGCCAAAACTAGTTTTTACATGGCATGATTCTGGAAGCATCCTGAAAAAAAAAGGATTTCTTAACAGGATAAGAAAATGGTCTATGAAAAGGTGTGATTTAATATTTACTTCATCAAATGAGATAATGGAAAAGTTCAAAAAAGAAAAAGAATTTTCAGAAATCTGTAAAAAAATGAAGGTATTTAAAAATGGCGTCCCTATTATAAAAGAAAAAAACAAACAAACAAACAATATTCTTTCTATTTTATGGATGGCAAGATTTTCACCAATTAAAGACCCATTAATATTGATAAAAGCAACTTCTAAACTTTATAAAGAAGGATTTGATTTTAAAATTAAATTTGCAGGAAATACTCCAGACAGAGAATGGTTGGTTAATGATATAAAAAAATTGGCAAAAAAAGAAGGAATAGAAAAAAAAATAGAATTTTTAGGGTGGATTGATGATACTGCTAAATTAATTAGAAATGTAGATATAGCAGTTCAAACATCCCATCATGAAGGGCTTAGTATGAGTTTATTAGAGCAAATGATGGCAGGACTCGCTATCATAGCTACAGATGTAGGAGATACTTCAGTTGCAATAGAAAATAATAAAACAGGACTTTTAATAAAACCCAAAAATAAAGAACAGCTTACAAATGCTCTAAGAACATTAATAAAAGATAAGAATCTACGTAAAAAATTAGGAACTTGTGCTAGGAAAAAAGCAATAGAAGAATTTAGTCTGAAAAAAATGGCTAAGAAAGCAGTAAAAGAATATAATAAATTATTTGATTAAAAGATATATTAATAAAAAATGATTAAGAAGAAAATCTGGAAGAAAAGAAGAGCCAATATTTATGGAAAAGATCTTTAAGTGATAGTATTTATCTTATAAGGTTTTTAACTAGAAATAAAAACAAATCCAACATAAAATGAAAAAATTTAATAAAAAAAAAATAAGGATTGGTTATTTAATTCCAGAATTTCCTGGACAAACACATACTTTTTTTTGGAGAGAAGCCCAAGAATTAAAGAAGAAAGGTTTTGATATATATTTTTTTTCAACTAAAAAACCAAGCGATTCAATAATTTCTCATGATTGGTCAAAAAAAGCAATCAAAGAAACTGAATATTTATTACCAATAAAATTAAAGTTTTTTATGAGTACATTTAATTTGTTGAAATCTGGCATTTTTATTTGGTTCAGGATTATTAAAAGAATATTGCATTCTAATGAATTAAAAATAAATTCAATTAAATGTTTATTTGCTGGAAGTCAAATTGCTTACATCGCAAACAATAAAAAAATAAACCATATTCATGCCCATTCTTGTGGTAATTGTGCAAATATAGTAATGTTCGCAAATTTAATATCTGGTATTCCATATAGTATAACTCTTCACGGACCTCATTTATCAACTTATAAGGGTAACCAAATTCAAAAATGGAAAAAAGCAAAATTCGGGATTGTTGTAGCAAGATATCTTTTAGACGAAGTTAAACAAGAAGTGGGGGGGTCTATATCTAAAAAAATAGAAATTGCTCCAATGGGTGTTGATATAAGTAAATTTAAAAGATTAAAAAAATATAAACCTTGGAATAAAAAGAAATATCTAAAAATATTTTCATGTGGAAGATTAAATCATGGCAAGGGCCATCATGATGTAATAAAAGCAGTTTCAATCCTAAACAAAAAAGGGATAGATGCTAAATTGAACATTGCAGGAGAAGACGCCTCTGAACCAAAAAGATACCGCAAAGAACTTGAAAAGCTAATTAAAAAATTATCTTTGGAAAATAATGTAAAATTGCTTGGAGCAATATCAGAAAAAGAAGTTATAAAAAAGCTTGAAAAAGCCCATGTATTCGTACTTGCAAGCTATAATGAAGCATTGGGCGTAGCCACAATGGAAGCTATGGCCATGGGTGTTCCAGTTGCTGTTTCAGATGTAGGAGGGGTTTCAGATTTAGTAACCAACAACAAAGATGGAATCTTATTTAAGCCAAAAAAGCCCAAAAAAATTACAAATGCTATCTCAAAAATAATAAAAAACAAAAAATTAGCTAAAAGATTAAGCAAGAATAGTAGAAAAAAGATTAAAAAATCATTCAACAGTAAAATAAGCGCCGAGGTTATTGCTAGAAACCTGAAAAATAGAAAATGGTAAAATTAAAATATAAAATTATTAGGTGGTTAATGTTTTTTTATCCTTTTCCTTATAGACATGGAAGGGTTGTATATAAAACAAATCTTAAAAAAGCAAGATTTAATGAAGATTATTTAATCGTTAAGACAATGCATGGTTTTAAGATCAAAATACCTCCAAATGACTTTATAGGGAAACAAATATATTTTACAAGACAATTTGATAAAACAATTCCTGAAGTTCTAAAATATTTTAGTAAACAAAAAGATACAATTCTTGATATTGGAGCAAATATTGGTTATGTTAGCTGTTATTTATTAAAAAAATACCTCAATCAAAAGTCATATCTGTAGAACCATTACCAGAAATATACAACTTACTTAAAGAGAATATTATAAAGGGTGGGAAAAATAGAGCAAAAGCACTGAATTTTGCCATATATAGTTCAAATAAAAATTGTATAATGAAAATTCATAAAGATCATACGGCTTCAAGCAGGATAACTAATTCATTAGAGAAAAATGAAGATGAAAAAATAATAAAAGTTAATATGATTGATGCAAAAACATTAATCAAAAAAAGTGACATAAAAAAAATAGATTTGATAAAAATTGATGTTGAAGGACATGAAGAAATAGTATTAAAAAATTTTAAATCCTTAATTTCAAAATATAAACCTAGGGCAATAGTATTTGAACATAGTAAGAAAACATTTTCTGAAAATATTAAAAACTTGTTTAAAGAATTAAATTATAGTATACTTGGAATTAAAAAATCTCTTCTTAATTGGAAATTAATTCCATTAAAAAAAACAATTAAACTAAAGAATATCCATAATGATTATGTTGCAATAAGATTGAAACAATGAATAAACCAAAAATACTTTTAATAGCAGAAGCCTGCAATCCTGAAACAACAAGTGTTCCTTTAGTAGGATGGAGCCTATATAAGGCAT
>CAYMES010000062.1:0-4789 GCA_964389765.1 Candidatus Woesearchaeota archaeon | reverse complement strand
ACATCTGTTTGCGAAGAAATTATAGAAGAGCAACAAAATATAAAAAACTGCAAAAGAAGTATTAGAATTTTATTTAAAAAAAATAAGCAGCTGAATTCTAAGTAAAATTTAAGAAAAAGAAAAAGCTTAAAAATCCCTATTTATAATTAATTCAAGAGGTGTTCGCGCCTCAGAGCGAATTCTGAGTTAAAATGGCAAAACAACCAACATTCACATTTAAAGCAAGATTTCATAAATCTTATGGAAACTATCCTGATTCAACAGGAGTTTCTTTGGGGATGTATTATCTTGGAAGTACTAGAACAGATTTATGCAGAATCCCTATTATTCCAGGTGTTTTTTATCATAGAAAGATAGGAGAAAATCCTTTTCAATATTTTCCAGAAAATCAAAGAGCTGTTATTTTAAAAGAAAATTTAGAAGATGCAGTTGAAAAATTTAAATATTTAATGCAAAATCCACAAATTACTGAAGATGAGTTTAATCAGAGAAAGTCTAGTTGGTTTGAAAGTTTTGGCAGATATGATGGAAAAGTAAATTATACTTGGAGAGAAGAAAAAGGAAAACTTATTTTACGTTCACATGCTTGTCCAAAAGATATTCTTGATTTAGATGCAGAACAAGCAAAAACATTTCTTGAAGATTATCTAAATTTTTTAAGTGAACATAAAGATCTTCAGCCAGATGCAGATAGATTAAGGGAGATCTCACATAGATTGAGCAGGATTTGATAATTTATTATAATTAAAATTTCTAAAGTAAAAATTTAATAATGTTGGGTTTTCATTTTTTATAAATATTGTCGTGATGGTCAAAATCTTCAAATGAGATTACTTTCTTCATTTTATTAAGGCTAAATACAAGTACAAAAGGGCCTATATGAACTCTTTTTGAATCTTTCATATTATATCTTAGATTTTTGTAATGCTTTATGTCTGAAGAATTAATAATCTCCTGTATCTTCTTTAGAACTTGATGGTAAGTGGATTTGTCTTTTTTGAAATCTTGTTAAGTATTTTTTGTAAATAGGGCTTTATCTCATAAGAGTACATTTTACCCTTCAATTATTTTTCTAAGCTCTTCAATATTTTTAAAAGAAATTCCTTTTTCTTGTTTTATTTTCTTTAGTTTTTCCAGATATTCAGGCCTTAATTCAGGCTCTAAAAAACTTTCTCCATAAATTCTTGCTATTAAAGCAACAGCCTGGCTTTTGTTTTTCAGTCCATGCTGGGCTTTTACAATATTTAAGATTCTGTCTTCTTTTTCTCCTAAATCAATTATGCTTTGAACCATTTTCTATATTATATTTACAAACTCAATTTATAATGTTTTGTTATATTTTATAATGTTTTATAATATTTAAGTTTTTTGGTTATTTTTGAGTCTGGGATTAAAAGATTAAGAGGGAAAAACATAATTATAACCACTTATTAGTAGTTACTAATACAAAGGTTTAAATAGTGCTTTTTCTTATTATTTATAGAAAAATGAGAGCATTTAATAGAGTTCCTTGTGATGAAAGTCCTTTAGAAATAGTTGCAGAAATAGATCCATCTCTAGAATATGCTGGAAAAACCTTTAAAGGAAGTTCGAGATATTCTTATTTAGTAAGAGATAATGATAGATTAAAACTTCTAAAAGTTTGTGCATGTAGTGATAGAATTGGTAATGGAGAAAATGAAGGCAATATATTTAGAAACCTGGCTGATAAAGGAGTTAAAGGCATACCTAAAATGTATAAAGCATATAATGATGGTTATTGGTGGAGAGGAGATTCAACTCCAAAATATGATCCAGATAAATTTTCAGGTTCTTTAGTAGAATATATTGATGGAGATGATTTTCATGAGAGATTTAGAGGACCATTAGTATATGCAAGATTACTTAAGATGATATGGAGCTTACATAGAAGAGGATTTGGACTTCCAAATGATTTTTCACAAAATATTAGAGTAGATAAAAAAGGACAGCCTTATTTAATTGATTTTGAACAACCAGAATGGGATTATCTTGGAGATTATTTTGAAAAACTTCCCCAGATGTTTAAAGAGAATTGTTCATGGGCTTGGGACAGATTAAAAGAAAGAATATTTAAAATAAAAGGAGAAGAAGCAGTTGTTTAGGTAATTTAAAATGGCAAAAAAAATAACTCAACCTATGAATTGGCAAGAAGGAGCTGATAAATTATTAAAAGTTGCAACTCCAGAAGAAATTGTAGCTGTAGGAATAACTTCTAGGTCTTGTTTTTGTTTAGAAGATGGATTAAGTTTAATTGAAATGGTAACTAAAGAAAAATTTCCTGATCAAAGAAAATTCTACTATACTCCTCCAGACAATGTAGGTAATGCTGCTAGAGCAAGGTTTTTACTTAATCTTGAAGAAAAATATAGAAAAAGAAGAAAAGAATTAATTCCAGAAATACAAAATCCTAGATTAACTTACATTATATTTGATGATTTGATTGAAACAGGAAGTACACTAAAAGCTTCAGTAGATAGATTAGTGGAACAAGATGTTGGTAAAAATAAAATATGGGCTTTTATTGGAACCCTTGTATCTTTAGGTTCTTCTAGTCTCGGACCTTTTCTTGACAAATCTGATGTTTTTCTCAGATATGCAAAACAAGCAACAGAACAAAAAAATCAAGAAATTAGAAAAGCTTATTCTAATTTTTTTAATAAGGATATGTAAATATATGTTTTGAAGAGCTAAAAGTCTTATTCTAATCTCCTCTATGATAATGTTCAATTATTATCTTTAATCTTGCTCTAGATTTATCTGAAGGATAAATTCCTGCAAGAGTAAAAGCATCTTCTTCAAAAGTTGTTGCATTAGGTCCATGTCTTATTAGATTATATGCTTGTTCAATAAAACTATTTACAAGATGTTCTCCCATTGATTCTCTTTCAAATTTAGCAAAAAAAACAGAAAATTGTTTTAAAAAATTTGGCTCTACTATTATTTCTTTTCTTTTATCTACTTTTAATCTGTTCAAAGGAGCACGAATTCTTGTTAATATTCCACCATCTTTTTCTGCTCCTGCAAATACATGGTAATTAGCATTTTGAATTTTTTCTTGCCTTACATACATCACAGGATATATTCTTCTTAAATTACTTGTTGGATTAATAGGTAGAGTTTCTTCACTTATACCATAAAATTCTCCTGGCTCTAATCCTATTGTTTCCCTAATATGTTTCTCAACAACACCTTCTGCCATTATCTTACCAGTAAGATATTACTTTTAAGCATTTTTATATTTTAAAGAATATATCTCTATATTATCTTTTATCTATAATTCTTATCCTGTTTTCAGGATATAAAATAGATAAACATAAAACTAAGATATAACTTAAAACTTTATGGATATTAAAGAATTAAAAAATAGGCTTAAAAAATTTGATTTATCTGAAATAAAACCTACAGGCCATGGTTTTCAAAGAATTCAGGATAAAAGGAGGAACATAAATTATCCAAAAATAGTTTCTTTATTATCTTCACTAAAAGGTCTTTATAAATTTGAAGGGTAAAAAGCAAATAATCCAGATGAACTAAAATTTAAATTATGGTTCAAACTTAATTACCTTTATGATATGAATATTTATATTGTAATAAATAAAATACACAAAGAAAAAGGTTTAAATTGATTAAAGAGTATATCTGCTCATAAAGTAAAAATGAAAATCCAAAGGAAGTTAGATAGAAATGAAAACCAATATTAATTATGATAGAGAGAATGATATCCTATACTTTTATCCTGATGAAAAAATGATTTTAGAATAGATAAAGACATAGAAAAGATTTTAATACTTTTGTTTATTTAAATAAATATGATTTATGATGCTAATAAAAAAGAGATAAGAAGCAATAAGATATTGAATGAGTTGGATAAGTTTGCATTGGAATTTGTAAATATATTAAAAAAGTATGTTAATTATGTTATAGTCTCGGGTTATGTTTCTATCTTGCTTGGAAGGTCAAGAGCTACAGAAGATATTGATTTGTTAGTTCCTAAAATGAATTTAAAGGATTTTGAAAAGTTGTGGACAGAGGTACATAATACAGGATTTGAATGCATAAATACTTCTAATCTCTCAGAAGCATTTAATATGCTTAAAAAACATGCAATAAGATTTTTTAAAAAAGGAAAACCAACTCCAAATGTTGAGTTTAAAATTATAAAGACAGATTTGGATAAATATTCTTATGAAAACAAAATTAAAGTTATTTTGAGTGATGGGGAATTATTTATTTCTCCTCTCGAAATACAAATAGCCTATAAACTTTTTTTGGCCGCAGATGGTACAGAAAAGGAACTTCAATCTGATAAAGATATTGAAGATGCCAGACATCTCTATAATCTTTTTAAGGAGAAGATTAATAAAGAAGAATTTCTTATTTTTATTGATAAATTAAACATTAGAGAAAAATTAAAGCTGTTAAAATGAAGGCATCTGAAGTAAAAGTAGATTTAAAAGAATTAAAAAAGTTTAAGTCTCAGAATGCTAAAGAGAGGCTTGAATTTATTGATCTTTGGGTAGAATATATCAAAAAGCATAAAGATGAAGAATGGAGCGAGCAACAGAAAACTCTGATTGATTCACAGTTTTCATAATTTGATAATAGAAAAACTTAAAATATATATTTTATTAGTATTTCTGACTAAGGAAAATGGCAACATACTCCCATTCAAGAGTCAGCACATTTGAAAACTGTCCATATAAATATAAGTTAAAATATATAGATAAAGCTGAACCTGATATTGACAACACTATAGAAGCATTTATGG
>CAYMES010000061.1:0-4814 GCA_964389765.1 Candidatus Woesearchaeota archaeon | reverse complement strand
ACTTTGATTTTACTAAATTATTTTAGGGGGTGACATATGTCACCTGGTCGCACAATTTGCTATATATCCATAAATAATATAAAGCCTGTTTTAGGATATATAATATATTAAAATGAAAATAGAGGTTAAAGCTAAATCTATACTTGATTCTAGAAAAGAAAAAACAATTCAGGTAATTGTAAAAACTAAAAAGGGTAAATTTGTAAGTTCTGCTCCTTTTGGAAAAAGCAGAGGAAAACATGAAGCTTCTCCTTATTTTAAAAGCCTTAATGGAGATATAAGATTTATAAATAAATTAAACAATAAGGGAAAAGAATTAAAAAAAATAAACTTAGAAAGATTTCAAGATTTAAAAGAAGTTGAGGGAATTGTCAATGGTAAAATTGGTGCAAATAGTTTATTTGCTTTTGAATCAAGTATATTAAAAGCAATAGCAGCAGAACAAGAAAAAGAATTATGGCAACTCCTTTCTAGAGGAAAACCAAAAAAATTTCCTATGCCTGTTGGAAATACTATAGGTGGAGGACAACATACCTTAATTAAAAAAAGACCTGATTTTCAAGAGTTTTTATTTATTCCCAAAACAAAAAAATTTTCTGATGCAGTTAAATTAAATAAAAAAGCCCATAAAATAGCAGGAGAAATTTTAAAATCTAAAAAAACCAATGATGAAGGAGCATGGATAACTTCTTTAAAAAATCAGGATGTTTTAGAAGTTATGAGAAAAATTCAAAAAAAAGTTGACAGAGACTTAAGAATAGGAGTAGATGTTGCTGCTTCTACTTTTTTTAAAAATAAATGCTATAATTATAAAAATAAAAAGCAAGAGTTAACTAGGAAAGAACAGATTAGTAGAATATCCATATTTTCAAAAGGATATGATTTATTTTATGTTGAAGACCCTGTTCAAGAAGAAGATTTTTCTGGATTTCAAAAACTTACAAAAGAAATTAAAGGTATGATAGTTGGAGATGATTTAACTGTTACAAATATGTTAAGATTAAAAAAAGCATATCAGATGAAAGCAATAGATGCAATAATTGTTAAACCAAATCAAAATGGTTCATTAATAAATGTAAAAAAAATATGTGATTTTTGTAAGAAAAAAGATATTAAAATTATTCTATCTCATCGTTCTGGAGAAACATTAGATGCTTCAATATCTGATTTAACTGTTGCATGGAAAGCAGATTTTATCAAATGTGGAACTTTTGGAAAAGAGCGGGAAGCGAAGTTGAATAGGATTATAGATATTGAAAAAACTATATAAAAAATAGGCTCTCGAAAGCTTTATAAATCACTTTCTTTTTGAAATCACATGCCAACAAAGAAAAAACCAGAAGAAGAGAAAAAAACAATTAAAGAAAATAAAGAAAACTCAGAAATAGAGGTCTTATCAGAAACAGAATCTTCTAAAAAGAAAACAACAGAAAAGGAAGATAAAGGGACAGAAAAAAAAGAAGTGAAAAGTAAATCAGAAACAAAAGATACTAAGAAAAAGAAAACTAAGAAGAAAAGGGTAATCTCTGAAAAATCTCTTTTTCCGTTAGAAGATTATGTTAAATATAGCTGTCATCTTGGAACTAAAGCTGTGACTCCTAGAATGAGGAAATTTGTTTATAAAAGAAGGGCAGATGGAATAGCTGTTCTTAATACTCATGATATTGATGATAATTTGAAAAAAGCTATTGAATTCTTATCTTCATATAATCCTGAAGATATTTTTATAGCATGTAAAAGAGAAGCAGGTTGGAAAGCAGTTAATAAATTTTCAGAAGTAACTGGAATTAAAGCTTTTACAAAAAAATATCCTGCTGGAATAATCACTAATCCTTTATTAGAAGATTTTTTTGAAACTGAGCTGGTTATTATTTGCGATCCTTGGGTTGATAAAAATGCTTTAAATGATGCTGTAAAAGTTAAAAAGCCGATTATAGCTATATGTGATACCAATAACTTCACAAAAAATATAACTAAAATAATTCCTGGAAATAATAAGATAGGAAAATCTTTAGGAGTTATCCTTCATCTTCTTGCAAAAGAATATCTTAAAAACAAAGGTAAAAAAACTGAAGCTTCTGAAGTTAAAATTGAGGAATTTACTGGAGAAAAATTAGAAGATGCTGATGAAAAAAAAGTTGGTGGAGCTAAACAAGGAGTTTAAAATAATCTTTATGATACAATAATTCTTATAAACTTTTAAATTAAATTTTTTATGATGGCAAATATTGAAAATCTTTCTGAGATTTTTCAAGAAAAAATATCTAAAGATATTCCTTTTAGTATATCTTTATCTGTTGTTAGAGATAATTGTAAAGATAATTGTGGGAAGATATGGATTATAGGAGGATTTCTTTATAAAAGTCTTGTGGAATTATCATATGGAAGTTGTGAAAAGCCTACAAAAGATTATGACTTTATTGTAGAAAAAGTAGATGAAAAAATTGTTCTTCCCATAGGATGGAGGAGAAAAGTTAATAGTTTTGGAAATCCTAAATTTGTTATGCCTTCTTCTGGAATAGAAGTTGATTTTGTTCCTCTTAAAAAAGTTTATAGTGTTTTAGAGAGAAAAATAAAAAATCCATGTATAGATAATTATCTTAATGGTGTTCCTTTAAATGTTCATTCCCTTGTTTATGATATAAGTGAAAAAAGAATATCTGGAGATATTGGAATAAAAGCTTTAGAAGAAAAGATTGTAAGAGTAAATGATTTGAAAATGGCTGAAGATGCTGCAGAACTTTATGATACAAGCATAAATGAGATGATTAGACAAAAAGCAGAAGAATTAGGTTTTGATGGAGAATATGTTTCAGAAAATTAAGTTAGAAAAATAAGTTTGTTAAAAGAATATTTTGATTTTTTAAAATAAAGTTAATATATTTGTTTGCTTAAATATATTAAAAATTAGGAAATCCCCTATAAAAAGCTATAAAAACTTCCTTTTCTTATCTGATTTATGGATAATTTTGCTGAGAAAAAATTTAAACAATGGTTAGATAGGAATAGAATTCCTTACTGGTATGTTGACCAATCTTTAGAAAGTTTCTCTCCTGCTCTTAGAAAATTTCTAAGTAAAAGACCTGATTTTATGATTCTTCTTCCTAATTTTGGTTTGATTTTTGTTGATATTAAAAATAAATCTCAAGCAGAAAAATATGATAAATTCTTTCTTTATGCTGATGAAGTAGATATTTATTTAAGTATGCAAAGAACTTTTAACATTCCTGTATGGTTTGTTATTTCTCATAAAAAATATCACTATAAAACCTGGTTTTGGATTCCTGTTTCAGATGTAACAAGGTCTGGTTTTGTTTTTAATGCTAAAGATAATAAAGGAAAATTTTATTCTATTCCAATAGAAGAATTTGTCCAGGTAGCAGATACAGATAATTTAGAAAGAATATTTAACAAATTATTTAGGATTTAATTTTTAGAAAGATTTTTGAATGTTTTTATTTTTATTTTTTCACTGTCATGTTTGTAAGTATTTAATATTTCAAAAAGAACGAGAGAGTTAGAGGGAGAGAGAAGAAAATCCCAAATATTGTATCTTCACGAAGCAGAAAAGCATATAGCTGTTTTTATATAGTTTTAAGAGGGCCAGGTAGAGAGTGATTTAGTAAGAATTAGATCTATGAAAAGTAGCATACTTAATAATTATTAAAAAGCAGTAGAGTTATCAAGAGCGAAAAATTTCTTAAATTATTTTAGTAGATTAAATGAAAAATATTATTTAAGTGTAGAAGAATTTATAAGAGGTTGGGATAAAGAAATATATGGGGAAAGGATAGGAAGATATTTAGAAAAAATGGAAGAAGGAATAGATAGAAAGTTTTTGATTTGAAGGGTTTATCGAAGAATGTTAGAAAAGTTACAGCATTAATTGTTGTTGGTTTGTTAGCAAGCATATTTTTTTATCGCCTAACTTTACAGATAATACTGTTTTTGGTTTGCAAGATTCTGTTTCTGATTTAATTGGTTGGGTTTTTTAGTTGTTGCCACATTTATTATTAGGCTTTGGCTTAGTTTGTGGAAGAGAAAAATTGAGATTATTGAAGTTCCTGTAAAAGCGAAGAAAAAAAGCAGAAAAAAGACTTCTAAGAAAAAGAAATAATTTTGAATTTATTTAAATATATCTTTAATTTATATTTTTTACCAACGAAACATTTATAAATGAAACAATACCATATTTTATATTAAAATGTTAACTAGGATGAGTGCCTTAAGAATAACATCAATTGATGAGATTAAGGTATGATGTATAGGTAATCTTCTAGTTGTAGATTCTCGTCGATTTATGATTTATGCTGTTAGGAGGATTAGCTTTAAATCCAGTTGATCCTGCTGGCGGCTGCGGCTATCTGGCCTGCACTTAGACATGCAAGTTTTTTCTTTTGATTTTCAAAAGGAAGGCAAACTGCTCAGTAACACGTAGCTAACCTGGCCTTAAGTCAAGAATAACCTCGGGAAACTGAGGCTAATACTTGATATTAGATAATTTCTGGAATGAAATATCTTTGAAACTCGTGCTTAAGGGTGGGGCTGCGGCTGATTAGGTTGTTGGCGGGGTAAATGCCCACCAAGCCAGTGATCAGTAAGGGCTCTTAGCGGAGAAGCCCTGAGAAGGAATCTGAGACACTATTCCTAGCCTTACGGGGTGCAGCAGTCAGGAATCTTTTACAATGCGCGAAAGCGTGATAAAGCGAGCCAGAGTGTTTTCCTGTATAAGGAAAACTTTTGTCTACTGTAAAAAGGTAGACGAATAAGGACTGGGTAAGACCGGTGCCAGCCGCCGCGGTAATACCGGCGGT
>CAYMES010000060.1:0-4819 GCA_964389765.1 Candidatus Woesearchaeota archaeon | reverse complement strand
AATAGTATTTTTTGCTTGTTTAAGGGATTCTGACAAACTTTTTATAGTTTCCTTATGTTTGATACACTTGTTTATTCTTCTCATTAATAAAATAAAGGTAATTGTCCATAAAATATAGAAAAAGATCCATATTGCACTTTTTGGTTGCATTTCTCTAACTACTCCTGTTATTATTTCTGCATTCATTTCACTTCATTTTTTTCTACTAATTTATTTAACAAAGTACTTCTAAAATTTCTATTTTTTAGATAATTCCAACAACCTTGACATACTCTTTTGCTATGATACCATCTTTCTGAATCGTTTTTTGGTAGTTTTTTGCCACAATTATCGCATTTTTTCACTTTTTTTGTCATTTTTTGCTGATTTTTATCCAAATTTGGCAAAAATTGGAGGACTTTGACCATAAATAGCCCCTATATGACAACTCATTAGCTCTCTTATAGGTCTAAAAACCCTCAAAGTCCTCAAAAACTTAATATTTACTTCCATTCTACTCCCTCCCAAACACTATCATATCGCCCTCCAATAACATCTCTATTTCCTTGAGATGCTCCAAACATTTCACTCAAAGTCCTTTTAATAACATAATCTGATTTAGATTGTATTTTATGATTTTTACAATAATTAATATACTTCTTTCTAAAATCTTTTTTAGTAATATAACTATCATAATTTTCTTTAATCATATCTAAACAAAAAGCCATAACACTATTTGACTTTCTAATCCATAAATTCTTTATTTCGTCTGTTCCTTTTGTAGAACTAAATTTTTTATTTAAAATTAATTTGTTTAATCCATCTAAAAATTTATTTAATAAACCAGATAATTCATTAGGCGTTGTTATTTTTTCAATAATATTTTCATCTCTTAATTTATAGTTAGGCGATTCATCTACTTCTTCTTTTGGAACAAATGTGTAGGGATATTCTAATAAGATCCATCTATCCCAAAAACCTCTTGAATTATCATAAGCAAAAGGTAGGTCATTACACGCAAAAATAAATTTAGCATAATTAATAAATGTTACAGGAGGTAAAAATTTTCTTTGTCCAGACACTAAACTTCGTCCAGTTAAAGATTTAAACATTGAAGTATCCTTTAAATCCTCATTACCTATATCTCCTGCAATATTTGCCATTTTACCAAAGAATTCAGATATAATAAAACTATCTGGAATTAAAGAAGATAAAGGAACTGAACAGCAATTATTTAATCCTAATGTTCTTTTAATAAGTTCTAATGATTTATCTTTTCCGTTCCTACCATCACCAACTAACATAAATGCCTTTTCAAATTTATATTCTTTTAACAAACAAAAACCTCCCATTTCATAAAATACCTCTTTATCGCTTTCATGTGACAATACTTCTGATAAAAATTTATCTATTTCATTACATTCTGCATCAGGATTATAAGTAACTGGAAGTTTATTAAAAAATATTTTATTTGGTTCAAAAGGATGTAGTTCTTTAGTAAATATATTTAAAAGCCCATTTTCTAAAGGAATTAAATTAATATAATTATTTCCAAAGAAAGAATTAGTATCTATCATCGTTCTTGCTTCAATCTTAAAAATAACTTGATTATAATGATATGCGTTTACCCATTTACCTAATATATCATTCATAATTTTTTTTACTTCGCTTTTACCATGTGGTTCATAAATTCCATTATTATAAATCCACATTTCTGATTTGTTGTCGTTTTTAGTTGTATAAATATAATTTTTACTTAAAATATAATCACACATTATTTCACTTGCACCTGCATAATCTTTATCTTTTATGTGTGATAAAAATTTTATTTTAATTTCGTCTTTTTCTACTTCAGAATTTTTTCTTATTTCTTCTATATATTTTTTTCTACTTTCTTCTAATTCTTTTTCTAACCTCCCCATTTTTGCTAAATATTCTAATGCTTCTTTAAAATCACAATTTTTAACTTCTTTAACCAAACTAAAAATATTCCAACTATTCTCACAATGAAAACAATGTGCAGTTTCATAATTAAAACCTAAACATTTTCCTCCTTTAGAATTATGGAGTGGACAAGAAGTTGGATTTTTAGCAGTATCAATACCAAAAGAATTCAAGACCATTTCAATACTTACCACTCTTTTAACATCATCTAAAAAATTATCTGTAAGATTAACTCTTGGTTTTGAGAATTCTTTTTTTTCCTTTTTAGGTTTTTTATCATATGCCATTAATATTGCTTTAATTTCAGAATATGGGATAAATGAAATTTCAGAATTATCAACTACCTCATATTTATTTCCATTTGGATGTATTGAGTTAGCTCCAACAACCTGTTTACCATCTCCTTGAACATCAACAAAGGTGTCCATGTTTTCCGAGAATATTTTAAAACTATCTGATTTATCACTAAAGAAATATTTATGTAATAATCCACTTCCTGTTTTAACAGTAAATGTTTTTGGAAGTTTTTTAATTACTTCTTCTTGGATTTTCTCGTCGTCAAAATCAATAATAATTAAATTCTTTTTCCCTCCTCCAAGAACTCCATAATTTCCATTATTAGAAATATGTTTCATTAATTCTGGATCATCAAAAGGAATTTTTTTCTTTTGCCATCCATTTTGAAATGGTTTCTTTCCTCCTTTTTCTAATAAAACAAAATTAATTTTCTTTTTTTGTAATTGTTTTGGTATCATCATCATTCACCCAAATTTTTGTAAATTCATATATTTCTTTTTCATAATAATCAGGTTTTCCGAATTGTATCTTTTAACTCCTTTATTTCATTTATTAGAATTATTTGAAGTGTCTCATCTCTTTCAAATCCAAATCCCTTTTTTTCAAGAAATTTAAGTTGTTCAATTATTTCTGAAATCATTTTCCCTCTCTTTTTGTTTATATCTACAATCAGGACAGATATCATAATTTGTTCTAATATCATATGCCCTACCACATTTTCTACAATATCTTATATCAATTATCATTCTCTCACCTCCTCAACATACTCCTGCAATGGTTTTTTTAATTCAGAAAAAAATACAACTTGAACACCAGTTACTCTATCATGTATTTCAAAGAAATCAGTTTTAATAGAGAAGATTCTACCATTGTAAAAATTACCATTATTTAATGAAGCATGAACAATAACTTTTCTTTTAAAAAATATTTTAGCTCTTTTATAGTTAAGTTCTTCTTCGTTTCGTTTCATTTCTTTATTCATAAAAAAAATTAAATCTTTAATCTTTATAAAGAATTGTAACCACTAAAAAATTCTAAATGGGAGTAATGTGTGTGAAAGTTTGTTCCTTGCAACATAGTGGAAGGAGGAGTAATACTCCCACATCACACATAGATGAATATATATTTTCATTTATATATTTTATTTATTATTGTTATTTATTATTAATTTTAAATAGTTATTTCACTCTCACTTTTTTTATGTTCTTTTAACATTTCATTCATTTCCTTAATTGTATATGGTTTCAATTTACTATCTCTCGAAGATAATTTTTTATTTACATCAAAATCATCAATAGTATATTTAAAATATTCTTTCTCTTTTTGTATTTTTTCATCTGTTTTTGTTATAAGTGTTTTATAAAAATCACCAATACTCGTTTCAATCTTTTCATAGGTAGCTTCTTTTAAATCACTTGATGTTGTTAATGTAGCAGTCACTAATCCAACTATCAAAACCATTCCAATTATTATTAATATTAGTTTTTTCATTTAACTTGATACCTTAGTAATAAATAATGTTGCTGTCCAGCTTACATCGTTATTAGTTGCTCCAGTTACTTTTATATTAACTTGTGCTGGACTTGAACTTGGAGTTAATCTTCCACTCCAACCAGATTGGTCTTCATTTATTGCATATGAATTTGAACTTCCAACAATAGAAGGAGTTCCTCCACTTGAAACTTTATAAGTTGAACTTCCGTGATAAAATCCGGTATCATCATCTGTTCCAGAAGCTCCTCCAGTTCTTCTACCAATTATTTTATATTCAACATTATATGTTGCAGAAGAATCTAATGAATAAGTTCCAATAGTTTTCTCACTTCCACTAGTAGTAGTTCCATCATATTGAATAATATCATAATAAGGATTATTTGTAACTTCATCTGCTGTTGATTCTAATTGAATTAAACTTACTCCTTCATCACTTAATATATTTAATCTTCCATTTCCATCTGCTCCTCCAATCTGAGTCATTCCATCTAATCCTTCAACTTGAAATTTGGTTGCACTTGTTCCATCTTTAATATAAAAAAATCCTTCCATTCCAGCATCTGAATTTTCTAAAACTAAATCTTGTGCTGTAATAGTATTTCCATCTGCTGTTAAATCTAAATTTCCTGCACTAATAAGAACATCTCCATCAATATGAAGTTCTGCGTCAGGATTACTCGTTCCAATTCCAACTTTTCCATTATCATCCATAACCATAATATTAGAACTACCAAAACCAGATTCATCTGCACTCAAAACTAAATTTCCTGAACTTACATCATAACCTGAATACCATCTAACTGTTCCTCCACTATCTTCAAAATCTATTCTTGCATCATCACTTGCTCCTGCTTGTAATCTAATTGATGGGTCTCCACCAGAAATATGAAGTTTTGTTTCTGGACTATTTGTTCCTATTCCTATATCCCCATCATCTAACATTATTGTAAAGTATTCTGTTTCGCTTGGAGTGGTTCCTATTGTTTGCCCTGTTCCTCCTGAAAAATATATTCTATCAGAAAGTTTAATTATTCTTGCTGTTGATGTGCCTCTTGCTTCTACTCCACCCTCTTTAAATTGATTATCAAATCCTATCTGAACATTA
>CAYMES010000059.1:0-5153 GCA_964389765.1 Candidatus Woesearchaeota archaeon | reverse complement strand
GATAGTGGGACAAAAATAGCCTATTTATGTTTATAAAATTTAAGATTAATTAGCTAATCATAATCTTATAAGTTTCTATCATTAGTTAAATAGCAATAGAAAATTTTAATTTTTAATATATAGAGCATATTGTCTAAGATAGATTTCCTCTTTTTATAATAAAGAATTGGGTATTTTTATAGAAGGTTATAGTTAAACTATTATAATAAAGAATAAAATTCTATAAATCATCTAAAAGATTTCTAAAATAAACAGAAGATTTTAATTGGAATTTTCTTAATTTTGTCCCAAATCCATATTTTCTATCTAATTAAATAAATTCTTTATAAAACTCATCATCTTGTTAAAAAATAAACTAATTATTCCTTGTTTATCTTCTCCTGCAATCGCAAAACCTTGTATTGAAGGGAGATAACCTTGATATCCTATTTCCTTTTTATTTTCAAAATAATCTTTGTTATATTTTATCCATTTTCCATCTTGTAAACCATATAAACTTATGTTGTTATAACCTTTTTTTTGCAGATAAGTTTTATTAAGAGATAATTGTAAAAATACTTTTTGAATTTCATCTTTAGAAAGATCTGTGTCAAAAAGATAATAATCTAAAATATTTTTTATTTCACTATTAGAAGAATAATTTATTAATCCAAATTCAGATTTTTGTTTTGATTTATTAGGAAAAACTGCAATTTTATCTATTCCAGAATAATTGTTTAATACAATTGGTTTGCTAGAAGATACCATATTAAAATCAATTCTTGTTGAACTTCCTCCTCTAAGTTTCTTTTTTCTAGGAAAAAAAGGCAAATATCCTTGAACTTCAATATTGCTTTTATTTATTATTTTTTTATCTAGTTGTGTTTTAAAAACATATTTTCTTGGAGTTAATTTTTTAGAAGGAGATAAAAGAGTATAATTTTTAATTATATTTTTACCTGAAACATTCCAGATAAGAATGTTGTGGCTTGAACTGTATCTTTTCAATTCTCCTTTATGTTTTAATATTTTCCATTTAATTGGAATATATTCAATTAAATTTATATTTTTAACATGTTCAGATAACTTAATATTTATACTTACCTCAATTTTTTCATCTGATTTAACTTGGATATCTCCATTAGAAGGTGAAATTTTTCTTAAAAAGTTATACCTTTTTATAATATAAAAGCTAATATTTTCATTAAAATATCTATTTTCTTTTATGTGTTTTGCTTTAATAAATAGATTATTATGTCCAAAATCTCCTTTAATAAATTCAGAAATTGTTGAATATTCTCCTTGTAAAATTTTTTCATCATTAAGATAGACTTCAATATCATGGTAGGGTTTTTCAAAACTTACATTTAACAAAAATTCGCTTTTATTTGAAAAAATTAATCTAGAATTTGGATTGTGAATTTTTATAGCTTTTTTTAATTGCATTTCTGGAGCTACGTCATATCCTTCTCCTGTTGTAGTTATTGAAACAGGAGATGTAAAATAACCTGTAGTATTTTCATAAATTTCTGCTTTAACAATATCTCCAATTTTCCATGTTTTTCCAGGAATATCTTCAATATCACAGCAATATTTATTTCCTGAAGGACTAACTTCGCAACTAGTATAAGTATCATCATCTGGATAAAAAACATTTACATCAAACCAATTTGCAGACATTCCATCTTCTAAATTAATTACTTTTCCACAAATAAAATGAGCTTTTGTTAAGGGTAATGAAATTAAAAAAATAAATAAAATGAATATAATAACAAGTGAGGTATTATTCAAGTAGAACAAATAATCTCTTCTAGTAAAGTCTTTTGATATGATTTTTTTATGAATTTTTCTTATTAACATTTTTATGTTTGTTGCCATGAAGTATCTGATGTTACAGAAACTTCATAAGCTTTTTCTATTTTAATTGAAAAATTTGTTCCCATATAATCTATCCAAGGAAATGGCGAAGGAATTAATCCTTCTGATTTTTGAGATTGAGAATTCCAATTTGTTACTGCATCAGAATTTGATATATTCTCTAATATATCTTTAGCATTATCTAATGTGGTGTTTGCATAAATTCCTATCCAATTTTTTCCAAATGATGTGGAATTTTTAATTAAATTTATTGTTGCTTTAGGATTGACAATTCCTACACCTGACCAATTAATCTCACTAGGAGAAGAACTATTTATATTAACTTCATATCCTCTGCCTTGTTTTAAGTTAAAATTACAATTAGTATCAGTACATTCAAATTCTGAAGGACAGGAATATAAGTTACAGGTTACTCTTTTTTGTATTGTTTGATTCCACATATTAAATGTAGTTGCATTTGTTATTTCTTGTAAGGTTTCATTTGCATTTATTAAATAAGAAAAATTTGTGGGGAAAGATATCCAATTTCTGGTTTTTTGATTATGTTTTAATTCATATATATGTTTTGCAAAATAATTTTCGCTGAAATTTTCTCCTCCAGGATTAAAAGAACTTACATAATAAAACCTTCTTATTCCTTTAAAAGTTGTATCAGTTAAATTTAGATTTTGTGTTTCATTTAATAAAGTAAAATTCCCATTCATTGTTTCATTGTAATAAACCCTATATCCTTGTGTATAATTAGTTAAATTCCAAAATAAAGTTATGTTTCCTAAACCATTATTATTTGTTTGGGTGATGTTTATAACAACTGGTTTTGAAGGAGGAATAAATGTTGAAAAAACATAATTATTTTCACTCCAAGAAGAAAACCCATTTGTATTGTTACATTTAACATCCCATCTATAATAAGTATAATAAGATACATTAACAGATGAAAAATTATTTTCTCCTATAGATGGGTTAGTAATTGTTTGGTTTTTATGCCATATTCCTGTCCAGTTACCCCATAATTCACAATTATCTAAAGTCCCTTTAGTAACTGAAACTGAAAAATTAAATTGAGGTATTTGATTAGAATTTATGTTTTCTGTATTTTCAGGAGACATCAAGCTAATAGTAATGTCTGCTTTAGGTTCAATTGTTATATTAATCTTTCTCGTAATATTGCTGGAATTCATATATGAAGTTAAATTAGCATATGCAAAAAATTCATAATCTGAACCTACTGAACCTGTTGCATTTATCCAGAACTCTACTATTTGAGATTGGCTTTTATTTAGATTTATGGTTCTTGGATTACTTTCATTAGTATAAAAAGGCTCATCTCCTATCTGGGTTGAAACTAGTCCTTTTACAAACTCTTCTTCTTGTTCCCAGATTCCATGAGTAGGTTCAGGATCTGCTCTTTTTCTTACTCTTAAATTATCCATTTTACCTCCACCATCTTGATATGCAAAAACCCCTACACTTCCTGAAGAATATGAAGTATCTCTTTTATATACTAATTCTGACGTAGTTTCATTAAAACCATTTTCATAAACTTCTCCAAAAAAATCAGTTTGATTAGCATAAGCTCTAAAAAAAACCCAGTTATCTGTTCCTACTAAATAACTTCCTGTTACTGCATCACCGTATTCCCTATCTTTTCTTAAACTTGGTGTATCTCCACTATTTCTATCATCAATAATCATCTGATAACCTTGTTCTCCAGAATTTTGACCACAAAAATGAATTCCTACTGGAAGTGTATCTGAGGTTGTATACTTTACATAAGCTTCAAAAAAATGATTGTCTCTAGAAAAATTTGATGTTGAATTATATGCAACAGCATAATCAGCATCTCCATCAATATCTGCCTGATATTGTCCTGTAATTCCTCCAGCTTCTAATGTAATTGAAGCTAAACCTGAATTTAGAGTATGGCTTCCTTCAAATCCTTGAAAAAATTCAAAAGTGTCATTGCCACTTGAATTAATAACTGTATTTTCATTTCCATAATAAACATAAATACTTTTATTTTGAGGACTAGAAGGTATATTATCTATTTTTACCCAGAATGAGGCTTTATCAGAATCTATTTTTTCTTCTAAAAAATAACTTAGTTGATTGTTATCAGAAACAAACCTTATATCTGAAAAATTACTTAAACAATTATTATTACAATAAACATTTTTACCAGAATCAATTCCTGTTCCATAATGTACTATAAAATGCATGACATAATTATTTTGAAGACCAGCAGAAGTTCCGCTTATATTATGTTCTTTTCTATATTTCCAAGCAGAATTCCACCAGTTTTCTGGATCTAATGATATATTTATATTTCCACAATCTACAATAGAACAACTGATATTAACACTGAAATTAAAAAATTCATTTTGAGTAACATTAATATTTGATATAGGATAAATTAAATCAAGTCCTATTTTTGGATAATCAACACTGAAATTAATCTGTTCTGTATTATTAACATTTCCAACACTATCATTACATTGGAATTTGGCTATATAGTTTCCTTGCAACATAGAATCATTATGATAGTAAAAATAAGTATCATTATATTTTGACATAGTATAATTTGTCTGCCAATTATCTAAACTAAATTTACAATAATTAAGATTTTCATTAGAAGATATATTAAAATCTACAAAAGATAGTATGCTATAAGTTATATTTTGAGGATTTTCAATATTTACTAAAGGGTTAGTTGTATCAACAACAAATGCTTTTTCATTATACCCAATATTTCCTTCTGTGTCATTTGCATAGACAAACCAATGATTACTTCCTTCTAATGAACTAATTCCTGTTATATTTTCACTACAATTAGTGCTTGTGTTTGTTATTCCATTTAAACTATACCAGCAACTATCTAATGCTGAATCTAAAACACTGAAATTTAGTTCTGTGATATTATAAGAATAGGTTTTATTTTCTGGAAAAAAGATACTCACAGTAGGAATATCTGTATCTATATCAAAAGATACTGAATCTTTTGCTTGATAACCAAAACTATCATTTGCATAAACTGTCCACTCATACTGGCCATTTCCTGTATTTAAATTAGAAATATTTTCTCCGCAAGTAATGCTGTTGTTCACTTGTCCAGAATTATTTGTCCACCAGCAACTATCTAATAAAGGATCGCTAACAGTATAATTTAGTTCTGTGATATTATAAGAGTAGGTTTTATTTTCTGGAAAGGTAATCTCAATAAGTGGAAAACTAGTATCTAATCTTATTGTTCTTGTGTTAGTTGAATTTTTATTTCCAGCTAAATCACGAATAGTTAC
>CAYMES010000058.1:0-5158 GCA_964389765.1 Candidatus Woesearchaeota archaeon | reverse complement strand
CTGATATACAAACTAGAGAAGGGCTTATTGATATTTTAAAAGAACAAAATCCTGAATTGAAAAATTTAAGAAATGAAGATATTGAAGATAAAATACTTCCTGAAGATAAAGAATATGAAAAATTAGTAATAGAATATACAGATATAATTAATTCTCTTGCAACAAAATTATGGGAAGAAGGAGCAAGAGGACAATCTCCCCAGATATCTTATCCTTGGGAACATGAAGCAAAAGCTGCAACTTATGGTGATTTAATAAATCATATAAGAATTGACTTAGATCTTTATAACTTGTTATAAAAAACATGACTAACAAAATCAATACTCAAGGAATTGAACAAAAAGTTATTGAAAAATTAAGAATTCTTTCTAATAAAGATATATCTAAAAGAGATAGTTTAAAAAAACTTGAACAATCTATGGACGAAATTGATCTTGTAACTATTAGCTCAGATATAATAAATGAATATACAGGATTAAATATCCTCTCTCTACAACAAGATGAGCTTTATCAAGACATACAAAAAAAAGTCACAAAATTATTTCCAATATCAGAAAATTCAAATAACAAAAATAAATATGGCTCTGTTAAAAATCTTGCAGAATATCTTTCTAAAAAAATTAAACAAATTAATCAATCAAAAAAAACTGAGACTAATTAAACTATTTTAAATTCAATCCTATAACGATATTTATAAGGAGCAATATTTCCAGCTTTTTCTTTTTTTAATATTCTTATTCTCTTGCCTTCTTGTTTTCCTTGTTCTTTTATTTCTCTTAATTCTTGTTTTAAATCTTCTTGTCTTCCAAAACAATAATAAAATATTCTTGTTCCTTTCTTACATACTTGAAATGCCTCTTTAAGAAAAGTATCTTTTAAATTTGGACGAGGCATTACAACAACCTCAAATTTTTTATTTTTCTTCTTCAGTTTAGGAATCTGTTTTTTAACATCTCCTTGTATTAATTTTATTTTATTTTGCATCTTATTTATTTTTATATTTTCTTTTGCATATTTATGACACTGCCTCCCCATCTCAACAGCAGTTATTTCTCTTGGAGATGAAATTTTTTCTATAACTATTGGAAAAGGAGCAACTCCTGAAAATAAGACTAAAACCCTATCATTCTTCTTAATTTTTTGAGCTACTTGTTTTCTTTCTTCACTTAATCTTGGAGAAAAATAACACGTCTCTACATTTAGTTTAAAAAAGCAATTATTTTCTTTATGAACTGTTTCTAAAGTTTTTTCTCCAGCAAGATATTTTGTTTTTATTGTCCTAAGCTTTCCTTTAACTTTTTCACTTTTCTCCAGAACTGTCTTTATATTTTTCCTGTTTTTTAATAGCTTTTTAGATTGTTTTAATTTCTCTTTTTTCTTTATTTCTTCAGGAAATTTAAAAATAGCTATTGAACCTATAACATCTAATGTCATATTATTCTTAAGAAAAGTATATTTTTAAAATAATTGTTTTAATTCAATAATACTTATAAGATAAAAAACACCCTAATAATATGGATTATCATAAAAAAAGAAAAGCTCTGATTGGAGCAACAACTGCACGAGGAATTGCAGCTATATTTGCAACAGGAGGATTAGCAGCACCAATAGTTGCTATGGCAATGGGTGCAGCAGCTGCAGGAGCTTGGGGATATAATAAAGTTTCTGAACAAGAACATGATGAAGAAAATAAACAAAGGAAAGAAAAAATGAGAGATCTACCAGCAAGAATTCCACCCAGCGAGATATATCCTACCTCATCTTACAGAGGATATGAAAATATGCCAATTTTACAACAAACAGAAAATCCTTTATCAACAATAGGAAGAACAAAACCAAATCTAGCAACAAAAATCATAGATAATATGAACCACATAAACACGCATGAAAGCATTGCTTCTCAAATAACAGAAACAATGAGACAAAATTCTAGGGATAAAGCAGAATTTTCTTTTAAAGGTTCAGGTGGGTATAAATTTAAAGGAAAAGTTAAATTAAAATAAAACTCTCTTAGCTTGATAGCTTATTCTTTCTAATTTATAAACCTGCTTTTTTTGCCACAATACTTTCCACATACCTTATCTAATCCTTTTTCATGAATTTCTCTTTTTACAGCATTACGTAAATCATTATTATATTCTGTCAAACCTTTAAATTTTGCTTGAAATTGATTAGGATACATCTCTTGCCATAAAAGTAATTGTCTGTTATCTCTTTCTAAATAAGGAAAAATATATCTTTCATAATATTTCTTAGTAAGCTTAAAACCTTGTTCTGATAATTCAATAAAAGATAAAAGAGAATGATGAGAATTAAGTTCTTTTAAATCTTTATAAACACTACATACAAGCATAATCTCTGATTCAAATTCCTCAATATCTGTAGCCATTACTAAAAAAGATATCATATATTTATAAAATTATCTAAATGACCCTCTCTCCTTAAAAGGCGAGGTATCAATAAATAAAAATGTTAGAAAAACTAAAAAAAGACAAAAATAATTAGCAGACATTATATTAACAATCATATTAGTAAATTAAATTTTATAGAGGAAGGCAATTCCTCGCTCAGCTTTAAAACATAGGTATCCTTGCCTTTGATGTAATGAAACTCCAATATCTCAAAAAAGGTAATATTAATAATATTTGGTTAATAATTTTATTGATTCTTTTCAAGTTTTAACTTGTCAATTTTGCTAAAAATCTATTTTTCTATCATCCACTCCTTACAGAACTAATTTAAAAAACTTTATAAATAATAAATATCTATATAATATATAAAAGAGGATAAAATGAAACTTAAAATAATAGGGTATATAGTTTCTATTCTTGGGCTAGTAGTTATAGCTTTAAGTATAGGTTTAGGAAGTATAAATGTTGAAAGTCTATCAGGTTTTAAACCAGCTTATACAATTGTAGCTGGTCTTGTCTTAGTAATTGTAGGTGTTTCTCTTGTAATTTCAAAAAATAAAACAAAACAACAAGCAGATGAAGTTCCTATTTATGAAGGTGAAGGTAAGAAGAGAAAAATAGTAGGATATAAAAGACAGAAAAAATAATTCTTTAATTTTTTCTTAATGTAAAATAAAAATTAATTAAAAATTAACTAATATTGATTAAATCTTTAGAGTTTTTTATATCTCCTTTTAAGATCTTTCATTTCCTTATCATATTGTGCCTTGTTTATTAAACCAGCTTGCCAATCAGAAGCTAATTGATTCATCTCTCTTAGTATGTCTCTTTTTAATTTTTGTTTATGCATTCCTCTTGCTCTTCCTAACTCATGTAATCCAAAATACTTATGAACTTGTTTATCAAATATAAATGCTAAAATAACTAAAGCTATTCCAATCATATAAAGAAAATTAGCTGCTCCAATACTATCTTGTCCATATTCTCTAATTGCCCATAAAACTAAAAATACTATTCCATAAACTGCCCATGCAGCTCTTCTTCCAAAAGTACTTAAAACAGAATAATGGACAAAAAAGAAATATAATAAAAACGGAAGAAATACAATTAAAGCAACTCCTAACACACTATAAGGAAGCAACATTCCTCTAAAAAAATCATTATTTGGGACATACCTAATAGATAAAATAGAAACAACCAAGGAGATAATAAAAACAACCCCATAATTTTCCCCTATATTAGGAACTTTTTTAAGAACAGTTATAATTATCATAAATAAAAGTAAAAACAATAAAATCTTTGCAAAGAAAAATTCATCTAAAGAACTTGTATTTAATAAAACTTCAAAAATAGGAGACATAATCTCTTCAATCCAGTTTAAAACATCTTCCATACCATGCCTTAATCTTCCTCCTATATCTGATTGAGCACTAACTAAAGGAAAGATTAAAATTGCAAATAAAAGCAAAATAACTAACCACCTTTTTTTATCCATAATATAAACTTGTTTTCAAACTTTAAAAATCTTCTCTTTAAAATATTTTTAATTTTATTCCTCCCTATTAATGAAAACCTCTTCATCAATTATCTTCTATTTGTCGAAACATTTATAAATATTAAATCTCTTAAAAAAATATGAAAAAAGAGATGGACAAGCTAATTGCAGTATTTGTATTAGGAATTTTAATAATAACAATCTTGCCCGGAGTTCTTGCTGATGAAGATATTAGAAGTGTTACAGAAAAAATGACCACAGGAGTTGCAGGATTTATTCAAGGAATTCAAGATGGAGTAACTTCCACATTAAATGAAACTCAATTTGTAAGAGTTTTATTTTTTATTTTAGTGTTTTTAATTATTGTTAGTATATTAAGTGCTATTCCTTTATTTGAAGAAAGAAAAGGAATTAAAATATTAATATCAATAGTAATAACAATTCTCTCAGTAATGTTTATTCCAACTGAATTAATAATGCCTATGCTTAACCCATATTCTGCTTTAGGTGTAGCATTAATATCTATTATTCCTTTTGCATTAATGTTCTTTTTTACTCAATATATGTTAATTAATACATTTTTGAAAAAAATTGCATGGATGTTTTTTGCAATTTATCTTTTAGGAATTACTATCTATACTTCTATATCTACACCAATACAAGAAGGTTTATCTGCAAATACAATTTATATCTGGGTATATGGTGTTGCAAGTGTATTAGCATTATTAATGGTTTTCTTTAATAAATGGATTGATGAACATATTTGGTCAGGAAAAATGGAAGCTAAAATGAATAATGCTCAGAAAAAGATGCAGAAAAGAATTGCTGTTGACCAATTAAAAGAACAAGAAGCTAATGCACAAGGACTAGGTGAATAATAAAATAATTTTTTCTAAAATGGTAAATACAATTTCAACAGGAATTGCCCTTCTTTGCATAATAATTGCAGCAATTAGTCTAATTATGGGATTAGGAATTGAAAAAAACGTTCTTATAGGTGTAGGAATTGCATGGATGGGTTTGTCAATTGGTTTTTTGATTTTTAATGGAAAATAAATTATTACTTAATTTTAATGAAATTTTCTTATCTCTTAGGGAAACATTTATAAATATTAAATCTCTTAAGCAAATATGAAAAAAGAAAGAGGTAAAAAGATTTTAGTATCTACTTTATTAGTTATATTTTTAATCTCTATATTCTCTTTTCTTGTTTTTGCTCAAGATGAAGCTGGCGATGAAACTGCTGAAACAG
>CAYMES010000057.1:0-5531 GCA_964389765.1 Candidatus Woesearchaeota archaeon | reverse complement strand
GCTAATTATTTTATCTTTTTTTAGTTTTTCTAACATTTTTATTTATTGATACCTCGCCTTTTAAGGCGAGGAGTGTCATTTTAAATATTGAATTCTGTTGAATTTATTGTTTGGTCTCCAACATCTATATATTTATCATAATATTTCTTAATATCTTTACATCTATCTTCTCTAACAACAACATAATATAGAATTTTTCCTAATGTATTTTTATCTAATTTTAAAAACAGACCTTTCCCAATATGACAATACAATGTTTCTATTGTTTCATTAAAAGTTCCTCCAGTATATTTGTGGGTTTTTCTTGTTTGATTTGTTAAAAATCTAGCATAATATCCTTTTTTTTCTTTAAAAACAATATCTCCATGTTCTGTTACCCCTCCTTCTTGTAAAGTCATCATTTTTAACCAATCCATATTAAGAGGAATTTCTGTTGGCCAAACACTAATTTCTATTGCTATTTTTTCCTGATAATTAAAATGTTCATCTGAACTTTTATTTAAAAGTTTAAAAAATGTAACTTTAGAAATAGTTGATTCAGTTTCAAAATTATCTTTAACTTGCCAACCTTGTGGCTGTTTAGCATTAAAATATTCTGATTTATTATATTGTTTAAATTCTGATTTATTAAAAGAAGGAGATTTAATCATATAAAATATAAATATGCTTATAGAAAATATAATAATTCCTCCCAAAATTATTAATATTTTTTTCATTTCCATATTATTTTTTTAATTTTATTAGTTATTTTTATTGGCTGATTAGACTGCCAGATATTTCTTCCTATAGCAAGTCCTATAGCTCCTGCTGAAATAATCTCTTTAACTTGTTTAAGAAATTCATCTTGTTGTTTTTTTGTTCCTCCTGCTATTACTATTTTTGTTTTTCCTGCTGATTTAACAGCCCATTTTAAATCTTTAATATTTCCATCATATTTTATTTTTATAATATCTGCACCTATTTCTAATCCAGTTCTAGCAGAATATGCCATTAGCTCTCTGCTTGATTTCTTGGTTTTTTTAATGGATTTTCCTCTTGGATATATCCAAACAATAACAGGAATACCTTTACCATGGGCTTTTTCTTCTATTTCTGAGAACTCTTCTAGCATATCAGATTCATGTTCACTTCCAATATAAATTGTATATCCTACTGCAGATGCTCCAAGAGAAATAGCTTCATCTACAGAACATATCTGGCGAGAAATTGGGTCTCCTTTAACTAGATTTGTTTTTCCATTTAACTTAACTATTAAAGGAATATTTGCTTTTTTAATTTCTTGTTTATATTTTTCTGCTATTCCTTTTTGAAAAATAATTCCTGTATATTTTCCTTTTTTAGCAATATCTATGATATACTTGGGGTCTACATTTTTATCATTAAAATCTGTTGGCCCGTGTTCTAAACCTTGGTCATAAGCAAGAAATAAAGCTTTTCCTTTTCTTGTTATTTTGTTAATTTTTATTTTGTTTTTCTTTTTATTTGTTTTTTTGTTCTCAGTTTTTACCATTTTAATTTTTATTTTTTTTAAATTTTTTGCAAAATAAATCTAAATCTTTTTTATATTGGTTAGAATTAAATTGTTTTTCGCTTAATATTAATTTTGAGACAGGTTGCGTAGTTAAGTATCCCATATCTCTAAATAATTTCTGTTCTTTTCTGCTTCCAGCTATAGAAAAAAAAGCTAAATTTTTATTTTTTAGTATAGATTTATTTTCTTTAAGATAAGTTCTAATAGCAGGAGCCATAGTACCTGACCAGATTGGCCCACCAATTATAACTAAATCATATTTTTCAGGGTTTTTATCATATTTAATTTTAGTTAATCTTTTTAAAAAAGCGTCAAATCCAGCTATGATGCTTCTTAAAACTCCTCTTCTATTTTTTAAATCAATTATCTTATCAGAATCAGCATCTAATTTTTCTGCTATTAATTTAGCTTGTTTTTCATTATTTCCTGTTCTTGAATAATATACTATAAGGGTTTTCATTTTCCAATTAACAATTTAAGATTTTTTTAAATTAATCTTCAATAATTTGTTTTTAGCTCCAAAATGTTTAATAACTGATTCACTTTCTTTTAATCCAAGTTTTAGACATTCTTTAATTTTCTTCCCAGTTATTTGTCCTGCTACAAAACCAGCAGCAAATGCATCTCCTGCTCCTGTTCTCTCAATAACTTTGATTTTATGGGGTATAATACTGTTTATTTGATTATTTAAACTGTCATAAGCATATGTTGCTTTATTTTTATTAGTAATAACAACTATATTTGGACCTAATTTATGAATGCTTTTTAATAATTTTGATATTTTTTGCTTTTTGCCTACTAACATCTGAGCTTCTTCTTTATTTAAAATAAGGACTTCACATATGGAAAGCAATTCAGTGAGATTTTTTTCTTTAATCAGATAACTACTTGGATTAAATGCTATTTTAGTTTCTTTAGCTGCTAATTTTTTAGCTAATTCTTTTTGTGTTTCAAAACTTTTTCCTAACAGAGAAGTAAGATATAACCATTTTGTTTTTATTTTTTTAATATCATTTATTCCTATCTGGTCATTTATTCCTTTATATGTTAGGATTGTTCTATTATGTTCTTTACTATCTAAAATTATTGAATAACCACTTTTTGCACTTTTTATTCTTTTACCTAAGAATTTGACTTTTTCTTTTTTTAATATTTCTATTATTTTGTCCCCATTTTCATCATATCCTAATTTTCCTATATAGCCTGTTTTTAATCCAAATCTTGAAAATGCAACTGCAGTATTTGTACCTCCACCACCTATATCAAATTTTAAATCTTTGATAAGGATTTTAGATCCAACAGGATAAGATATAGAATCTCCTTTTTCAGCTACATCTGTATTTACAAATACATCTACTACTGCTGAACCAAATGTAACAACATCAAATTTCATTTTTTCCTCTTTTATATTTAAAATAAAAAACAAGTATTAATAAAACTTGTTATTTAATATTTTATCTGTTAAAAAAACTTATAAACCTTCATATTCACTTTTTAATATGGAGAGTCCAAGTTTAGTTAAACAATTTTTAAAAGATAGGTATGTTGCTTCTGTTGCTTCTACATCTTCTAAAACTGTTAAAAAAATAGGGGGTAAAATAGATTTTGAAAAAGATAATGTTATTATTGAATATGGACCTGGAAATGGTGCATTTACTAGGTTTATTTTAAAAAATATGACTCCTGATTCTCAGCTTATAACCACAGAAACAAATAAAAAATTTGCAGAATATCTTAGTAATATAAAAGATGAGAGGCTGATTGTTTTTAATGATTGTGCAAGTAATATAAAAAAAATATTAAAAAAATGCAACCAGAATAAAGCAGATTATATTGTTTCTGGAATTCCTTTTAGTTTTTTTAACAAGCAATTTATACATGACCTTTTATCAGATAGCAAAGAGCTTATCTCAGATAATGGAAAATTTCTTGCTTATCAGGTTTCTTTAAAATTAAAAAAACCTCTAAAAAAGCATTTTAAAGAAGTTAATACAGAACTACAACCTTTAAATATACCTCCTTTATTTATTTTTGAAGCAAAAAAATGAATAATAAATTAATTTTATTTGATATAGACAGGACATTAGTTAAAGAAACTATTAAAACAGGAGATCCTTGGTCAAAAGCATTAGAAGAAACTTTTGGAAAAGAATTTGACATTGATATTGTTAGCAAATCAGAAGGAAAGACACAAAAACAGATTGCATTAGCTGCTATTAAAAATAACAAACTTAGTGAAAATGAAAAAATAAATCGATTAGATGATTTTATCAGAAATCTTATCAAATATTACAGTATATATCTCGAATCTGGAAAAGTTAATTTATATCCTAATATTGTTGAATTATTAAAAATATTAAAAAAACAAGGACATATGCTAGGCATTGTTACTGGAAATGTAAAAGAGATAGGAGAGCTTAAACTAAAAAAAGCAGGAATAGATGGTTTTTTTGAATTTGGGGTTTTTGGAGATGATTCAATAGAAAGAGATAATATAGTTAAAATAGCTTTAGATAAAGCAGAAAAAAGAAATTTTAAATTTAAAGGAGATAATGCATTTGTAATAGGAGATACTTTTCATGATATATCTTCTGCTAAAAATTCTAATTTAGTTGCTATTGGAGTTGCAACAGGAATATTTTCAAAACAACAACTAAAAGATGCAGGTGCAGATTATGTTTTAGATAATTTAGAAGATACAGATAAATTTCTAGATATAATTAATAAATCATAATCAGATAATTATATCTCAATAATCTCATAATCTTTATTTCCCAAACATTGTTTTTGTCCATAATTTATCTGGAGGTTATTGTCAGCATAATTTATACTGCTAAATTTATTATCTGAGAATTTATTAGCTAAATCTAAACTTGCTTTATCTATAGCAATAATATCATGGCTTAATAAGATTCCTATATCTTGTATTATAGGAGATTGTTTTATCCCTCTACAATCACATTCTTCAGTTATATTTTCTAAAACATTTATATAAATAATATTCTCATCAACAGCTTTTATTGTTCCTTTACAATAATCAACTATCTTTTTTTGAAGTTGTTCAGAAGTAGCTCCATGCCAAGGAACTGATACAGCTTTTTGAGGACATACAGCAATACACATGGCACATCCAATACATTTATTATTTATTTCTGCTTTTCCATTATTTATAGAAATTGCATTAACATCACAATTTTCTGCACATATTCCGCAACCTATACATCTTGATTTATTTATAGTTGGAGAAATATTGGAATGCATATGTAACTTACCTGCTCTGCTTCCTAAGCCCATACCAAGATTTTTTAAAGCTCCTCCAAAACCTGCCATCTCATGTCCTTTAAAATGTGAAATGCAGATTAAAGAATCATATTTTTCTAATCCTTTTCCTAATTTTGCTTTTTGTGCTATTCCTCCTACATTTATTTCAATAGATTGTTGTCCATTTTCTCCATCTAATATATCAATATTTCCAAAATCAAAACCATGTTCTTTAGCTGTTTTTATATGTTCAGTTGAATTTGTCCTGCTTCCCCTATATAGTACATTGCATTCGACAAGAGTTGCTTTTTTACCTAAAGAGATAATTTTATCATATATAGCTTTAACAATTTCAGGATTTAGATAAGTGTTACATCCTTTTTCTCCAAAATGTAATTTTATCCCTATATTATTTCCTAATTTAGAAAAATCAATATTATCTATTATTTTATCAATTGCTTTATTATCTGTTTCATATTGTTGTTTTTTTGCAAGATATATTTTGCTTTTCATTATAAAAAATTAAAATAAGAGGTTTAAATATTTTATGAATCCATATTATAATTAAATGAAAATTCACTATCTGAATCTGTTTCATAAATACCAAGATAAGGAGAATATGTTTGTACATGAACTTTATCTTTTAAAGGATAAAATTTCATAATTCTAAGATACCCATTTCCTCCATTTGTTCTTGCTTGATAATTTGCTAATAATTCATAAACAGTATTTCCATGGT
>CAYMES010000056.1:3495-5629 GCA_964389765.1 Candidatus Woesearchaeota archaeon | reverse complement strand
ATTTTGTTCATGTTAAAGTAAATTGTCCTAAATTATTAAAAAAAGAATTAAAAAATAATAAACCAGGACATATCTGGATGAGCAGTATATGTGATTGTTATATGCCTGTTGAAGGTAGATATAAATTAACAAGAAAAATTCTTAAGATAATTTCAAGTTCTCCTTATAAAAATAAATTTACAATAGAAATTTTAACAAAGTCCTGTTTAGTAAAAAGGGATTTTGATTTAATAAAAAAGTTGAATGCTGAAATCGGATGTTCTATTAATTCTCTGGACTCAAAAATATCAAGGATTATAGAGCCTTTAGCTTGTTCTCCTAAAAACAGGATAAAAGTTTTAAAACAAGCAAAACAGAAAGGAATAGAAGTTTTTGGATTTATTTCTCCTGTTCTTCCAGGAATTACTAATTTAGAAGATTTATTTAAAGAATTAAGTTTTTGTAATTATGTTTGGATAGAACTTTTAAATACTAGGAGCTATATATTAAAAAGATTAATGCCTGTAATTAGAAAAAATTTCCCAGATAAAATTAAAGATTTTCAAGATATGATAAATAATCCTAAAAAATATCATGATGAAATTTTTAAAAAAGCAAAATTATTAGAAGAAAAATATAAATTAAAAATTAAAGATATTATTATTCATTAAAATGAAACAAGCTTTATTTTGGAAAAAATTAAAAGATAAGGTAGTTCAGTGCCAGTTATGTCCTCATTATTGTACTCTTAAACTTGGAGAAACTGGAAAATGTAAAGTTAGACAAAATAAAAATGGAAATTTATATAGCTTAGTTTATTCGCATCCATGTGCTGTTTCTATTGATCCTATAGAAAAAAAGCCCTTTTATCATTTTTTACCTGGACAAAAAGCTCTAAGTATTGCTACTGTTGGTTGCAATCTAAAATGTGAGCATTGTCAGAACTGGCAAATAAGTCAATTAATTGGAGAAGATATAAGCAGTGAAAAAATAAGTCCAGAACAAGTAATAAAAAAAGCAAGACAAGAAAATGTTAAGATAATTTCATACACATATACAGAACCCACAATATTCTATGAATATATGTTAGATATTGCAAAGCTAGCTAAAAAACAAGGTATGAAAAATACAATAGTTAGTAATAGTTTTATTAATCCTAAACCTCTTAAACAGCTTTTACCTTTTATAGATTCAGCTAACATAGACTTGAAGTCAATGTCAGATGATTTTTATAAAAAAACTTGTGGGGCAAGATTAAATCCAATATTAGAGAGTTTAAAAATTTTAAAACAAAATAGAATTTGGATTGAGATAACTAATCTTTTAATACCAACATTAAATGATTCTGAAAAAGATATAAAAAAATTAGTAAGGTGGATTAAAAATAATTTAGGGACAGAAGTACCAATACATTTTACAGCTTTTTATCCTACTTATAAACTTTCTTATCTTCCTTCTACAAATATTAAAACATTAAAAAAAGCAAGAAGAATTGCTCTTGAACAAGGAATTAAATATGTTTATACTGGAAATCTTCCAGATGAAGATGGAAATAACACCTTTTGTTATAAATGTGGTTCTGTTCTTATAAAAAGAAGATTATTTTCAATTACAGAAAATAATATAAAACAAGGAAGATGTAAATATTGTAACATCAAAATCAAAGGATTTTGGGGTGATTAAAAATCAATAATTTTTAACATGAAAAAATTGATGGTGTTTGGAATTAGTTTTGTATATTTATTATTTGTTTTTATTAGTTTAGAATTAAGTTCTGGTGTAAGGATTAATGAAGTTATGGCAGATCCAGATAGATGTCCTGATAGTGATTGTGAATATATTGAAATTTATTCTGATGTTCCTATTAATCTAACTAATTGGATTATAAATACCACTAATCAAGCTGTTAATTTTAATTTTTATTTAGAAGATTATTTAATAATAACAAGGGATAAAAATATATTTATTGGAAATTTTTCTGTTAATGAAAATAATGTTATAGAATTGGGAATTGGTTTAGTGAATAGCGGAGAATCTGTTTTTTTGTTTAATAATTCAAATTTAGTTAGTAATTTTACATATAGCTCATCTACTGCTGGAAAATCTTGGCAATATTGTGAAGATGGATGGATAGAAGAGGAAGCTACTCCTAATT
>CAYMES010000056.1:0-3395 GCA_964389765.1 Candidatus Woesearchaeota archaeon | reverse complement strand
AAATCTTGGCAATATTGTGAAGATGGATGGATAGAAGAGGAAGCTACTCCTAATTTAGAAAATAATTGTGAACAACAAAGCTGTACTCCTGATTGTGATAATAAAGAGTGTGGAGATGATGGATGTGGAGGCAGTTGTGGGAATTGCAATAATGATGAGATATGTGAAAATGGAGAATGTATTGAACAAGATAGTGATGTAGATGAAGATGATGAAATTTCTATTGATTTAGATTGGGATGAAGATGATATTATAAATGGAAAAGAATTTGAAATAGATATTAGTTTAGAAAATCTTAAAAGTGAGGATTATGATGTTAAAATTTGGATTGAAGATAATGATGATATAATGTCAGAGACATATCATAAACAAGAAAATAAATGGCTTTCTAGTACTTATTATATTATAGAACTTGTTTCAGGACCAGATAATGATAAGGAAATTAAATTAAGAATAAATGAAGATTATGAAAATTTTAAAGGAGATGCAGAAATTAATGCAAGAATCAGAAGAGCAGATACAGAAGATATAAAAGATTTCAAAAATAAAGATATAGAAATTTTAGAAAAAGAAGAGGAAGATGAAAAAGAAGATAATTCCTTAGATCAATATGATGAAGATAAAACTACTTCACAACAACATATAGAACAAACACCAGATAAAGAGAATGGTAATGGGATAATAAAATTAGGAAATAAAAATTCTTTAGATAAAATAGATAAAGGAAAGGTTTTATATGAATCTTCAAGTGAAAAAATGAAAAAATATTCTATTTATTTTTTAAGTGCTTTATTAATAGTGATTATAATAGTTTTGATAAAAAAGATTTAAAAAGACAGTATCTCTTATGAATATATGGCTAAAAAATTAAGAGGATTTTTTATATTTGAAATGTTAGGTAGACCTCCTAAACATCTAGAATCAACTTTATCCCAGTTTGTTGATAAAATTTCAAAAGAAGAAGATTTAGAAGTTTTTAATCAAAAAATTAATAAACCTAAAAAAGTTGAAAAAGCAGAGGAAGAAATCTATACTTCATTTGCAGAAACTGAAATTGAATTTAAAGATATTTCAGCTTTATTTAAATTGATTTTTGTTTATATGCCTTCACATATTGAAATTACAGAACCAGAAGAGATAAGTATTAAAAATTTTGATTTTAGTTCTTTAATGAATGAATTAACAAGGAAATTACATAAATATGATGAAATTGCAAAAAGAATAACTATTGAAAGAAATATTTTATTAAAAAGATTGCAAAAAGCAGGAGTAAGTTTACAAGATTTACAAAAAGAACAAGAAAATAAAGGTAAAAAAGTTAAGAAAAAAAATCCTTCTAAAAATAAAAGGAAAAATAAGTAGAATTTCAAACTAGGCTGGCTGTTTCAAAAATTATAATCTTAAATTACATATATCAAACTTCTTTAAAGGACATATGCCTCTTCTACAAGGATTTATTTTATCTAGATTAATCTTTTTTAAAATATCTTTAAAACTGTATTTCCTTATATTTCCAACTGAATTAAGCATACAACATAAATAAATATCTCCGCATGAAGAAATATACAAAGGTATTTCAGGAGGTTTTTGTTTTAAAAAACAACTCTCATCAATATCTTTTAAAAAATAAGTAATTCCTGTATATATCTTAATTTTAAATTTCTTTTTTTGTATTTTTTTCTTTAATCTTGTTAAAAAATTAATCCACTTCTCAGACTCAATTATTTGGTTTAAATTTCTGCCTCTTCCCATTTTAGAAAAAAAACATATTCTCATATTCTTGATATTATTCTTTTCACAGAAATTAACTATATTTTCAATATCTTTAAAATTATACTTCATAGCAACTGTATTTATTTTTTCAAATATGTGAGATTTAGAGGCATTTTTTATATTATTAATAACATTATCAAACAATTCCTTGTTTACAGGCCTTATTTTTCTATAAACATCAAAGCTCAAACCATCTAAACTTACTGCTATTTTATCTAAATTACAATTTTCAAGTTTTTTAAGCATTTTTTTAGTGAGTAATGAACCATTTGTCAATAACTTCACAATAAATCCTTTTTTCTTTGCATATTTTATAATAGCAAATAAATCTTTTCTAAGTAATGGCTCTCCTCCTGTTAATTCTATTTTTTTAATGTTAAGTTTTTTCAGCTGATTTAAAATAACAAATATTTCTTCTAATGAAAGTTCATTATAAAGTTTTTTTCCAGCACTAACAGAACAATGCCTGCAATTTAAATTACAAGCTTTTGTAAGTGACCAGCCAGCAACTAAACTTGGTTTTGCTAAATTCCTCATGTTCTTACCTCCTCTAATCTTTTTAATTTTTTCTCTAATTCTCTAATATGTTCTCTTTTTCCTGGATTCCATAGTTTTCTAGCTGATTTTGTATAATATTTATGTGAATTAAGAAAATCTAATTGCATCTGATACCATTTTTCATCATCTTTTACACTTAATTCTTCTCTAAGCTTGTTAGATTTTTCATAAAACTCTGGTTTTCCTAAATTAGCTACATCTGCATCACATAATGCTTGCTCAAGTTTATTTTTTGGATTTGTTGGAGGTTTAGTTGCTAAAACAACTCTTGCTACTGTTTTTGTATCTTCAGGAGAATAATCTAATCCATAAGGAAGATTAGGAAGAGTCTTTTTAACAAAACTTGCAGTTCTCTCTTCATTATATGGATATCCTGGTTCAAATAGAGCATCATGCACTAATCCAGCTGTTTTTAAAAGATGTCTTTCCTTATTACTAAATCCTTCTAAAAGTGCTAAAACTCCAACGTCTGCATAAACATCAAGCTCATGTTCAAAATTATGATAAGGCAATTTAGGAGTCAGTCGATAAGATATCTTTGTAACTAATACTTGCTGTTGTTCTGGTTTTGTTTTTTCATAATTTTGATTTTTCATTTTATCTTTCTGATTAATAAATTCAGTCAGGTACAATATATACAAGAATAAGATATATAAGAAATATTTTATTAAAAATTACTTATTTATCGCAATATTTATAAATAATATAAGGTTAATAATAATTATGAGATATTTACAAAAAACAGAGAAATTAGAGAAATTAAAAATTGATAAAAAAGACAAAAAGATACTTGGCAATTTATCTTTAAATGCAAGAATGCCTTTTTCTCAGATATCAAAAAAAGTTGCTCTTTCAAGAGATGCAGTTAAATATAGGATAAGAAATTATGAAAAAAAAGGGCTTATTCAAGGATATAGGACAATGGTAGATATTTCTAAATTTGGATATAAAAATTATCATTTATTTGTGAGATTAGATAATCCTTTAAAAGAAATTGAACAAAGTATTATAAAAAAGTGGATTAAAAACCCTTTTATAAGAGCTATTATTAAGTTTAGTGGAAA
>CAYMES010000055.1:0-5674 GCA_964389765.1 Candidatus Woesearchaeota archaeon | reverse complement strand
ATATTTTCTTGTTCAATCACAACAGAATATGGCTCATCTTTAATTATTGTAGTTAAGGGAGCCATAATACAATCATCAGATTTTTTATTAAATTGATTATTTGAAACAACTAATGCAGGTCTGACTTTAGTTCCTTCTAAATTTGAAAAAGGATATGGCAACAAAACAACCTCTTTTTGATTAACTTGCATTTTTAATTCTCCAAATACTGACTCCAAATTTCATCTTCAGGATTATTCCAAACTTCTTTTAAAGATTGCTCTGAAAAATGCAAAACATCTTTAAATTCATCTTTCATCTTCTCAGAAACTTTTTGCTGTTTTTCTAGTAAAATCTTTCCTTCAATCTCAAATAAGATTAAGTTATCCCCTCTCTCAATCCCTAATTTTCGTCTCACAGAATTAGGAATAGAAATCTGACCTTTATCTGATACTCTTAATGTTTTAATAAATTCGTTTCCCATACATTAGTAAGAATTTTCTTACTTATAAATTTTTTGGTTTATTTTCTTAATACTCTAAAACCGCCCCATGGGTCTTTCAATAAAGAGTTTAAAGATTCTGGACAACTATTCGTTTCTTTAAAACCGCCCCCAATTAAATCATGGGCAGTTTCTAATTTTTTCTGCATTCTTCTTAGATTAAGTAAAGATTCTTTTCGCATATTCTTTTTTCGCTCAATTGTTTGTTCTTCATTAAGATTTCTCCATTCCATTCCATTAATTGCGCTTAATCTATTAAGATAGCTTATCCATTTGTATAAATAAACTAGTTTTTCCCAATCCTTTGGAAGTTTATTGTATTTCAAATATCCTCTAACCAAATCTTTTTTATATTCGATTTTTCTATCCGGGGTTCTTAATCCTGAAAAAAGTTCATTTACTATACCGCTCGATCTAGAAAATTCAAAATCAATAATTCCACTAACAACTGATTTTTTGCCTACTTTTCTAACTAAGATATTTGTTAGTGACGCATCTCCGTGGCATAATCTTGGCCCTATTTCTTTTTTTAATAAAGGTTTAATAGATTCAAAAAAATCTTTATTTTGCTTTAATGTTTTTGGAGAAAGCAATTTTCTTTCTTCAAGTTTTTCAAATATTTTTTTTACCTTTTTACAATTTTTCAAATACCAACTTTTGTAAGTCTTTATTAAATTGAGGTGGGGGTCAAGTTCTCCATAAGATTCCAGTTTAAAGAAGTGCAATTTTCCATAAAGTTCTCCAATTTCTTCAAAAATTTCTTTTTTATTATTTATATCTTTATAGGATTTTAGGACAGATTTTCCTTCCAATTTTTCTGCGATAATATAAGGTTTATCAATAATTTTTTTAGAATAGTCTGATTTGATAATCTTCGCAATAGGAAAATTTTTGAATTTAGACCTAACAAGCTTCCTAATTTTATTCTGCTTTAGAACATAAGTTTCATAACCTTTAAGCTTAATTATCTTAATAACATAATCACCTTTATCTAATCTTACATCATAAGCAATATTATTATACCCTTCAGGAAATTCTTTTATTGATTTTATTTTGCACTTGGGGAAATTTTCTAAAATCACCTTTTTTATATCAGAATATTTAGACATACTAAAGAAATATTCAAACTCATTTATTAACTTAACGAAAGTGCCCAACTTCTTTTTTAGAAAAAAAGAAGCAAAAAATATCGCAACAACTTCTCGGATTAATTTTCCCACCCTGAAAAGTGATTTTAACTCTGCAAAAAATCAAAGATTTTGAACTCTCGAGGTCACTTCGTTCCGCTCGAGCCCTTCGGGTTGTTTAATCGCGATGTTCAATTCTGGGTTTGTCTTACAGGTACGCTTCGCTACCAAAAATTCTAATGTTGTTATCTTCGTTAAAATCATAAAGAAAAACAGCTATGAAATGCTTCGCACTTCTCATAACAAAAGTTAAACTAAATTGTTGAAAAATAAAAATAGTAGAAATGAAAGATTTATTCTCTTCGTGTTTTCGCTACCTCATATAAAGCTAATCCTGCAAATAGTCCAGCTGCTCCACCAAACAAGACACCCTTCAATAGGTTTCCTTCACCAACACCTTCCACAGATTGATTTGCAGCTTCAAGCACTTTGTCTGTCAATTCTGGTGCTCTTGACAAATGTGCTTGTAATACGGCAGCTTTCTCAGTTGCGTAATTGATATAATTCATTGCTGAACAAGCAGCATCAATTCCTGCAAGCGCTCCATACATTATTGCTAATTTTCCCATTGTAATATTTGGAAAATTAGATACTTTATAAATCTTTCGTTTATTTACTACTTTATAGTTAATATAGATTATTTTTCAACAACTACAATATCAACGAATTTTTGGCAAACCCAGAACTAGAGATTTTTTGCCTTCGGCATCGTTGCACTAAAATTCAATCCCTAACGGGAGAATATAACAAGGATTTAGAGGAAAATTCCTGCTGAATTTATCCAAATTTTTTCTTTCAGGAGAAACTCTCGAGCGTTCCGCAATTTTTCCAGCTCTGACTTTGTCGAGGGAAAAATTTCTTCACCTCGAGCCCTTCAGGTTGCTTAATCGCGATGTTAATGGAAATAAAAATCAATTTTCTTGCCCACCCTAAATTTGTGGTGTGCTCCTAAAAATCTTTTACTTGAATTTCCAAGCATTTAGAATATATTTGTGAGGATTATGAGTTTGTTTTATCCCTCTCGCTTCATAAGCTTTATCTAATCTTTCACAAGTTTCTCTAGATTCAGCATTAAGTCTATCTTCCATTTCCTGAACTCTTCTAATATTCTCATAATCCACTTCATGTGTTCGACATGTTGGAAATTCGGCTTTTATAGTGATCATAAATTTGATAAAATTTATGTATTTAAAAATCTTTCGCACACCATGTTTCTATTTTCCAACCCTAAAAATCAATTTTTACTCTGCGAAATTTTTTCACTTCGTGAAAAATCGTTGCACTATTCCTCGGTCTCCGAAACCTTGCAGACTTCTCCATCCAAATTTTTTCTCTGCTCTGAAAAAATTCTCAGCTCTGTTTCACGAGGAGAATTTTTTCGAGGGGTCAAAACTTCCCTTAAGCCCGATGTTCAACGAAATTTCTAATTCTCCTAAAATCTTAAGTAAAAAAATAGCTAAAATTTCTCTTAGCCATCCGCCGACCACCTGCTCCAGTTACGAGGTGTGCGCTGGTTTTATCTTCGATAAAACAGATAGTCCGAAACTTCGTTTCAGATTTATTTAGAAATAATCTTTTTTCCACCGCCCAAAAGCAAAGCTATTTAAATAAGTGTATCTTACAAAAATTAAGAGGTGTTAACACCTCAAGATGCTTAATTCTTGAAAAAATCAAAATGGAAGAAAAGCCAAGTAATCAAGAAAAAAGAAAATTGGACTTTTCTTTAATTTCTAAAGTCACGGAAAATTGTAATCTGAATTGTGGTTATTGCTATCTTGCAGAAAAAAAGAACCTAAAAATGTCTGAAGATGTAGCCGAATCTTTGATAAAATCCTTTTTAGATTTTAATAATAGTTTTGCACATTTTACTTGGATAGGTGGCGAGCCTCTTTTGATGTCCGATTCTTTTTTTGAAAAAGTTATGGAATTAGAAGAAAGACATAATCATAAAAGAATACATCTATCTAATTCTATTCAAACAAATGGAATAGCCCTAACACCTGAAAGATTTGATAATCTTAAAAGCCTAGGGTATAAAATTGGAATAAGTTATGATGGAGCTCCAGATTTACAAAGTCAAAGAATGACCGAATACCAAACAAATAAGTTGCTCGAAAATATTGAATATGCAAAAGGGAACGCAGGTCTTTTAGCAGTATTAACTAAAAAAACAATCGGAAGAGAACAAGAAATATATGATTTTTTTAGGGAACATACTACTTGGGCTAAGGTCAATTTTTATTCTCCAACAGGGCATGGTGCAGAAAAAGAAGAAGAATTAATGCTGAATTCTGATGAGGCTTCAAGAATGATGATAAACCTGTACGAACTTTGGAAAAATGACGATTCTCAATTAGAATTAAGACCAATGTTGGAAAATGTCCGATCATTTTTTACGGGTTTCCCTGTGGCCTGTGATTTTTCAGCAGTCTCCTGTTATAAGATTCTCGGATCGGATACAAGAGGAGATATTTACCCTTGTTCAAAAGCAATGAATTTTCCTCATCTTAAAATGGGAAATATTGAAGATGGATTAGACAATTTAATTGGAAATGATATTCATAGAATGCCTTTAGAAAGATATGTTAATCTAAAGAAAAAAGGTGGAAACCCCTGGCTACATTTGTCTTCTGGAGGTTGCCCAATAGAAGCACTTTCTCATAAGGGTAATTATATGGAATCAACAAAATATTCAAAAGGAGCAAGAAATTCTCTTTTTGATAAAATTAAAGAAGATATGCAAAATGAAAACACAAGAAAACATCTTGAAAGAAAGGTTGGGCTTATTATGTAAAGATAAGCTTGAATTAAAGAGATTTGGAAGACAAACTAGAAATTCAAATTATATTTTGGAATTAAATGGAGTTCCTTCTTATTTTTTAAAAGTTAATTCTGAAGGAATAGAAAAAGAGACGAGGATGTATGATTTTTTAGGGCAACATCAGGTATTCTCAACTTTAATGCCTTTGTATAAAGGGGATGAAATGATTATTCTTCCATTTGTTGGCGATTTAAATGATGCAGAAGTTAGAGATAATTTGGGTTTTATCTTAGATTATCATAACAAATCTCTAACATTAAATGGTGGAGAATTTAAGGATTATAGGAAAGATAAATTGTTTGAGAATCATTATGTTAAAAAATTTGTTGATAGATTAGATAGACATGCCGATTTAGTTAGAAATTTTTGGGAGGATGTCGAGGCATTAAAAAATTTTTATGAAGAAAATCCTCAAGAGGATTTTGAGGTTTTACCTAAAATATTAGTTCATGGAGATATTCAACATAAAAATTTACAGCAAGATTCTCAAGGGAATATTTATTTAATAGATTTTGAGGATGTTTATTTTGATTCTCCTTCATGGGATTTGTCAAGACCATTAATGGATTTGGAAGCTGAGGAGATGAAAGATTATAGGGAAAATTATGTAGAAAAGGTTAATATTAAGGATAAGGATTTGTTAAAAAAAGCCATTAATCGAGATTTTGTTGTTAGAGTCATAACGGATTCTATTGGAAGACAACAAAGATTTGGAACTGAAGAGGCAAGAAATTATTTAAACATTTATCATGAAAGATATACTAATAACTTGGAGGAAATTGTTTATGGAAGATAATCCCAAAAAATTAAAAGTTCTTTGTGTTTGTACAATGGGGCTTAATAGGAGCAAATATCTGGCAGAATATTTAAAGGAGAAGGGATACGATACTCGTTATGGGGGGATAGGTCCTTGTAGAATTGATCCAGAGCCAAAAAATCCCCTAAAAAAAGAAGATATTGAATGGGCAGATATAATTATTACTGCAAGAAAAAAACACAAGCCAATTTTAAATAATAATTTTGGAGTAAGAGATAAAAAAATAATCTGCTTAGACATTACTGATTCAAGAAAAGCTATGAGTGAAATTTATCCAGAATTTAAAAATATTGAGCATGACGAATTTAATCAAAAATGGACTTATCCTCAATTAAGAAAAGAAATAGAAAAATATTTGCCATTAACTA
>CAYMES010000054.1:0-5763 GCA_964389765.1 Candidatus Woesearchaeota archaeon | reverse complement strand
ATTAAAAAAATGAGGACAGCTTTATGGTTTCCCCTCGTAAGAGAGTATTCCATAAACATAATCAGCTTAACTTCTGTGTTCGGAATGGAAACAGGTGTTTCCCGATTATTATGGCTGTCTTCAAAATTCTAGAGAATGATGAGTTTTTAAATGTTTTTGTTATTGTTTTTCTAATGTAATAGTTAATAAAAAAGTTCTATAGGTAATTTAATAAACAATGAACTTTTTATACTTTCTATTGTTAATGGTTTTATGAAAAAGAAATTAACAAAAAACCAAGCTAAACAAGAAATTGATAAATTTTTTAGCCATATTCATAAAATAAAACCAGAAGTACAAAAGATTAAAAAAATTAAAAGACTTGCAATGAAACATAATATAAAATTAAAAGATAAAAGGAAATTATTTTGTAAAAAATGTTATGCTATATATCCTGAAAATGCTCAGATAAAAATAAAAGGTAATAAAAAAATAATTAAGTGTAAAAATTGTGGAGCTGTTTTTAGATGGAAAATAAAATGATAAATATATTCTTGTTTTCGCTTTTGTTGACTTTTCTACTTGTAAGGATGGGAGCACATTATTTACATGATAAAAAAAATTATAATACTAAAAAAGAAAAAAGCAGGACAATTACTTTTTGGTTAAGAAGAAAAACAGGATACAATATCCATCATATTCATATAGGTTTATTGATGATATTAATAATATTACCTTTAATAATTTTTAAAGAGCTTACTATTGTTTTAATAGGAGCTTTAGGAGTTAGTTTAAGTTTAATTGCTGATCAGACTCTTCCATTATTTAGTAAAAATATAAGTTATTTTGATAAAAAAAATCTTATTGCAGCAACTTTATTGCATTTATTAATAATAACTATTGCTCTTATCTCAAAAATAAGTTAATTAAAACTTTTTAAATTTACTTACTAATGGAATTAAGTCTTTATGTCCAAGAAAAATAGCTCTACAACAATATCTTTCTAAACCTAGCTCATCAAGTACTTTTTTAGGAGATTCTCCTTTTTCAATTTTCTTCCTGTATTGTTCCCATAAATGTGCTATTGGTTTTCCACAACTAAAACATCTAACTGGTATTATCATAAGAAAATCAGATATAAAAGGTTTATAAAGTTTTTGTCTAAATTTTTATTTAATAGATTCATTAGAAAAAAAGAGTATAAGAGAGGATTTATAAACTTTTTATTACTAAATTTAAAATAATATTGTCAAAAATGGCTAAAAAACAAAAAGAGTTAATAAAACTAAAAAATGTTTCTAAAATTTATAAAAGAAACGAAGCAAATCCAGTTCATGCTTTAAGAAGTGTAAATTTAAGAGTTGATAAAGGAGATTTTGTAGCAGTTATGGGTCCTTCTGGAAGTGGAAAATCTACTTGTATGAATATGATAGGAAGTCTTGATACACCTACTCATGGCAAGATATATTTGGATGGAAAGGATATTTCTGAATTAGAAGAATCAGATTTAGCTCAGATTAGGGGAAAGAAAATAGGATTCATTTTTCAACAATTTAATTTAATTCCTAATCTTACAGCTAAAGAAAATGTTATGCTTCCCATGATGTTTCAAGGTACAGATAAAGAGCAAAGAGTAGAACAAGCAGAAAAACTATTGAAGATGGTTGAATTAGGAGATAGAATGGACCATTATCCTAATCAGCTTTCTGGAGGACAACAACAAAGAGTAGCTATTGCAAGAGCGTTAGCTAATGATCCTGAAGTTGTTTTAGCTGACGAACCAACAGGGAATTTAGATACAAAAACAGGAGATACTGTTATGAATTTCTTAAAAAAATTGCATGAAAAGGGAAAAACAATAATAATGGTTACTCATGAGCAAGAACTAGCTGAAAAAAACGCTCCTATAATTTATTGGTTAATAGATGGAAAAATAAAAAAAATTACAAGGAAAAGACAAAAAAAGAAACCTATTAAAAGTAAGAAGAAAAAAGGGAAAAGGAAATAAGAATAATAAAAATGAAAATAGATTATATTTTCTTAGCATTTAAAAATTTAAGACATAGAGGAATAAGGTCTTGGTTAACTTTGTTAGGAGTTTTCATAGGGATAACTGCTGTTATTTCTTTAATAACTGTTAGCAGTGGTCTAAAAGCTGCTATTAATGCTCAATTTGGAGTAAGTTCAACTCAGATAATAACAATCCAAGCAGGAGGGCTTACAGGTTATGGAGCTCCAGGAACAGGAGTTACAAATCCTTTAACACAAGAAGATGCTGAAAAAATAGAAAAATTAGGAATAATAGAAACTGTCCTTCCTAGAAATATAGAAACTCTTAAAATAGAATTTAATGATAGAGTTATTTTTACAAGTGCTGTTTCTATACCAGAAGACAAATATAAAGAAACCTATGAAATGCAAGAGCTAGAAATAGAAAAAGGAAGATTTCTAAGTAGTAGAGATTCTGGAAATATTATTTTAGGAAATGCTCTTGCTTATGGAGATAGTAATGGTTTTGATAAAGACATTGAACCCGGAGATAAAGTTTTAATAAAAGATAAGAGATTTAAAGTTGTTGGAATAATAAAGAAAAAAGGGAGTTTTTTACTTGATAGAGTTGTAATGATTCCTCATAAAGACTTAGAAAAATTAGCTGGTTTTGGAAAGAATGTAGATATTATAGGTGCTAAAGTTAAGGATAAAGATATGATGGATAAAGCAAAACTAGAAATAGAAGATTTATTAAGAGAAAGGAGAGATGTTGACAAAGGAGAAGAAGATTTTTCTGTATCAACTCCAGAAGCAACTCTTGAAACAGTTAATACAATTTTAGGAGGTGTTCAAGCTTTTATTGTTATTATTGCAGGTATCTCCATTGTTGTTGGGGCAATAGGAATTGTAAATACAATGGCAACTTCTGTTCTTGAGAGAAAAAGGGAAATAGGAATAATGAAATCAGTAGGAGCAAGAAATAGTGATATATTTTTCCAATTTTTTACTGAATCTGGTTTGCTTGGGTTAGTTGGAGGAATCATTGGAATTATAATTGGACTTGGAATAGGTACTGGAGGAACTCTTGCTATAAATAATCTTATAGGGGCAGAAGTTTCTCCTCAAATTAATATTCCTTTAATTATAGGTTCATTAGTTGGAAGTTTTTTAGTTGGAAGTATATCTGGAATTATTCCAGCTTTAAATGCTGCTAAACAAAATCCTGTTGATGCTTTAAGAAATTAAAATGGTAATAAGTGGAGAAAGTATAAGATACTCGTTAAGAAATTTGAAAAAAAGAAAAGCAAGAAGTTTTCTAACTATCTTGTCTATTTTTGTAGGAATAACTACTATATTTATATTTATTAGTTTTGGTTGGGGATTATATGATTATATAGAAGAATTAACTTCTGAAGGTTCTAGTGATAAAGTGATTGTCCAGCCAAAAGGAATGTCTGCTCCAGGATTAGATGAATCTTTTCAACTTACTGAAGATGATTTAGATGCAGTTAAAGGCAGTTCGGGAGTTTATGAAGCAACAGGGATATATTTTAAAGTAGCTGAAGTTAAGAAAGGTGATGAAAATATTTATACTTTTTTAATGGCAGAACAAATTGAAACTCCTCTTTTAATAGAAGTTTTTGATATTGGTATTTTAAAAGGAAGGCAGCTTCGTCCTGGTGAAAGTGGAAAAGTTGTTTTAGGATACAATTATATGATTGATGATAAGATTTTTTCTAAAGGATTAGATATAAATAAAAAGATTGAAGTTCAGGGAAAAAAAGCTAGAGTAGTTGGATTTTATGAAGAAGTAGGAAATCCTCAAGATGATGCACAAGTTTATATTACTGATGGTTATATAGATAAACTTTATCCTGGAAATAATTCATATGGATGGATTGTTGCAAGAGTTGACAAAGATAATATTGATTTAGTTGTAGAAAATATTAAAAAAAATCTTAGAAATGAAAGAGATTTAGAAAAAGGTAAAGAAGATTTTTTTGTACAAAGTTTTGAAGATATGATAGAAAGTTATTCTTCTGCTTTAAATATTGTAATAGGTTTTGTTGTTTTAATTGCATTGATCTCTGTTCTGGTTTCAGCTATCAATACATCTAATACTATGATTACTTCTGTGTTGGAAAGAGTTAAAGAAATAGGGATAATTAAAAGTGTAGGAGCAAGAAATAAAGAAGTATTTAAGATATTTTTATTTGAATCTGGTTTTTTAGGATTTATAGCAGGAATAATTGGAGTTATTTTTGGATGGGTTTTAACAGCTATAGCTTATAATATATTAGATAATCTTGGATGGGGTTTTCTTCAGCCTCATTATTCAATATATTTATTTTTAGGATGTATTTTATTTGCAACAATAACTGGAGCAATATCTGGAGTAATTCCTGCAATTAATGCATCAAAAATAAATCCTGTTGATGCTTTAAGATATGAATAAAAATAAAACACCTTTTTTCCCGCTCCTTTACAAGAAAGCATTTTTTTCTCTATTTATCTAATCCTATTACTCTTCAGATATTCTTCTCAATGATTCTTAAAGAGGGGTTGTACTTATGGAAAGTTTTTATTTCACAATTCTCTTTTAATTCCTGTATTGTTCTCATCAAACAACACAAAGGACAGTTATCTAGGTGGTTGGTCTTTCTTCAATAAATCCATAGTTAATATAGGAAACTTAACAAGATTAATTAACCTGAGACAATATGGAAGAACTTTTCTCTAAAAAATTGTTAAATTGGCTTATTGATTCATAAAATTAAAAATATACTTTTTATTTAGAACACATTAATTTTTTCTTTTCTTTTTTTTGCATCTTTTATAATACCAATAAGCTATTATTAAAACTATCAAAACAGCAATTAAATAAATCCACCAAGAAATAGTTATATCTGATTGTCCATTTCTTTCTATAAAGTATTCACTTTCATATTTAAGAGTTTTTGTAGTGCTTCTTCTTACCCCTATTTGGTCGGTATATCTTATCTTAATATCTATTTGTCCGTCTTTAGGTATAGCTTCAAATTCAGCAGTGGTATATTCATTTGAATCTAGGTCTCCTACTATATTGATTTTAGAGCCTTTTATTTTAATGTTTTCTTGGTTTTCTATTTCTAATGTCAATCCTTCTATATCTACTTCTTCTATATTTATTATTTCTAAAGTTAAAGTATTTGTAGAAAGTTCATAATCTTTTACAAAAATCTCAAAATCTGCTCTTGAATCTTCCATTGATATGTTAAATTTTTTTGATATTTTTGCTGTGGTTTTTGTTTTTCTGCTTGAATATTTTATTTCTATAGGTTGATGTCCTCCTAATGCATTTTCATCTATTCTTAAATCATATGGGATAACCCATGATTTTTTATAATCTTTTGCATAAGTAGGACCTTCTAAAACTTTAACTGCATCTTCAGTTTTATCTAATTTAAAAGGATACTTTTCAACAAGGTGAAAAATTGCTCCATCACATTCAGGATTTTCTACTCCATTTAATTGAAAAACAACTTCTACATAATCTCCTGGTACAGCTGGATAAGGATCTTGATTTATTAATTCTGCACTAAGAGTGCATCTTGCAGCTCCTGCATCTACTAATAAGAAATTTACAAAAATAATCAAGATAAATATGAAAAATATTCCTCTTTTCATTTTATATTATATTTATATAAGGTCTTATATTTAAATGTTGGTTTTTTATATTTTTAATATTAAGAATTATAGATAGTGGGACAAAAATAGCCTATTTATGTTTATAAAATTTAAGATTAATTAGCT
>CAYMES010000053.1:0-6564 GCA_964389765.1 Candidatus Woesearchaeota archaeon | reverse complement strand
GAGCAAGAAGGGGAATAGACAGGTTTTTTAATGGCTCTTTAGATGAAGTAATGATATTTAATCGTTCTCTTTCATCTACAGAAATACAAAGCTTATATAATTCATCACAATATTCTTATCAACATAATTTTACAGATTTAGATACTGGAACATATTCATTTAAGGGTTATGCAGTTGATAAAGCAGGAAACACTAATATGACAGAAGAGAGAAGCATTACTCTTTCTACAGCCCCTATTGTATCTATTATTTACCCTGTTAATAATTCTAATGTTAATATAAATCAAAGTATTGAGCTAAATGTATCTGTATCTGATCCTGATAATAATCTTGATTCTTGTTGGTATAGTATTGATAATGGGCTAAGCAATAGTAGTTTAACTTGCGGAGCTAATACTAGCATAAATGTTACAAATGAAGCTGAAACAACAATAATGTTTTATGCAAATGATACACAAGGAGAAAATAGCAAGACTTCATCAATTATTTATGCAGATTCATTAATTCCTGATGTTAATTTCACATCTCCAACTCCTGCAGATGCAAGTAGTCAAACTAATACAGATATTTATGTGAATTTATCTACAAATGATGGAAATCTTCATTATTCATTTGTAGATTTTAATAATGAATTATTGCTTTGGATGAGAATGGATGATGTTAATCAGACAGATGAAGGAGCTTTAGTTTATGATAATTCTTCATATGGAAATAATGGAACAGCAGAAGGAGATGCAGTTCAGACAAGTGTAGGAAAGATAGGAAAAGCATTTAGTTTTGATGGAGAGGGGGATTATGTGGAAATTCAATCTTCAGGAAGTTTAGATTTATTTGGAGACAAATCAGGAGCAACAGTTTCTGCATGGGTAAAAATGAGTGACAAATCAGGAGATAGGTATGTTTTTTATGATATGTGGAGTGATTCTTCTACAAGAGTAAGATTAGAAATAGAAGATGGAGTTATAGATATTGGGGCAAAATCAACTTCATCTGAAGGAGAATATACTTCTGCTGCAACAGATATTTTAGAGGAAAATAAGTGGTATTATGTTGTAGGAGTTTATGATATAGCTAATGATAATTTGACAATATATGTAAATGGTTCAATTCCTTCACAATCAAAATCTATTTCATTTTCAAATACTGAATTTGATACAGATGGTTCAACAAGCACTCATATAGGAACAAGAGGAGCAGGTTATTCAGATTCTTTTAATGGAACAATAGATGAAGTTTTAGTTTTTGGAAGAGCTCTTCCATCTACAGAAATACAAGCTTTATATAATTCATCACAATATTCTTATCAACATAATTTTACAGATTTATCAGATGGAACATATTCATTTAAGGGTTATGCAGTTGATAAAGGAGGGAATGTTAATTCAACAGAACAAAGACAAATTACAATAGATACAAGTTTGCCAAATCTAACAATAAATGAACCAGAAAATAATTCTAATCTGGATACAAATAATGTTGAATTTAATATTAGTTCTGAAGATGCCCTTTCAAATATATCTATGTTTTTGGATTATGGATTAGTTGGTTGGTGGAGGATGGATGATATAAACAGTAGTGGAGATGTTGTTGATTATTTAGGAAGAAATAATGGAACAGCAGAAGGAGATGCAGTTCAGACAGATGCAGGAAAGATGGGAAAAGCATTTAGTTTTGATGGAGATAGTGATTATGTTGAGAATATTGGAGATGCTGGAGAATTTGCTTATAATCAAAATTTCAGTTATAGTGCTTGGTTTAAATTGGAACAAGATATTAGTGAAACAAGAGGAATAATCTCAAATGTTGATTGGGAAAGTGGGAATGATAGAGGATGGAGATTAACCACTTATGGAACTTGTGTTTATTGCCAGTTATATAACACTTCAGATGGCAATGCGCAATCAGATACATGCGCTTTTTCAGAAAATGAATGGCATCATGCAATGTGTGTTTATAATAATGATACAAATAATGTGACACTTTATTTTGATGGGGTTGCTCAGACACCTTCTCCTGAAAGAGTTTTAGAATATGATACAACTAAAAAGTTGATTATGGGTGTTACTTGGCAAGGAAGTGATCAAAATTCTTTTAATGGAACAATAGATGATGTTTTGATATTTAATCGTTCATTATCTAAAGAAGAAATTCAATCTATATATGCAAATTCATCTTCAAAATATTTAGATACAAATATAGTTATAGATGATGGAAGCAACTCTATAAAAGCATATTCTCAAGATACAGAAGGAAATATAGCAAGTGAACAAACAGATATTTTTATAGATACAATTAATCCAGATATAAACTTTACATCTCCAACTCCTGCTGATGGAACAGTTGATTATACAAGCTCAATTTATGTAAATCTTAGTACAAATGATACAAATGAACATTATTCATTTGTAGATTTTGATAGTGACTTATTGCTTTGGATGAGAATGGATGATGTTAATTCTAGTGGAGATCCATATGATAATTCTTCATATGGAAATAATGGTTCTGTTGTAGGAGATGCAGTTCAGACAGATGCTGGTTATTTTGGCAAGGCAATTAGGTTTGATGGAGATGATTATATTTCAATTGGAAATCCAGATAGTTTGAATAAAACAAATGAATTATCTATTTCTGCATGGATAAAAGAAGCAGATACAAGTAGCAGAAAGATGATAGTAAGTAAAAAACAGCAATGGATTCTTTATTGGAGAGATATTGAAGACCAATATAGATTTGGAGTATATGATGCAGAAAATATTAATACAACTAGGTATAATACTCCTTCAGATAAAAGATGGCACCATACTGTAGCTTCTTGGAATGGAACTGATTCTATTATTTATTTAGATGGTGTTTTGAAAAATTATACAAATCATGTTGCAAGTGAAATGAGAAATTCTATTTCTCTAATTGAAATTGCAACTTATGATAGTGGAAGCAGTCATAATTTTAATGGAACAATAGATGATGTTTTGATATTTAATCGGTCATTATCATTAGAAGAGGTCCAGGCTTTATATAATTCATCTAAATATTCATATCAACATGATTTTACAGATTTAGATAATGATAAAGCATATACCTTTAAAGGATATGCAGTTGATAAAGCAGGAAACACTAATATGACTGAAGAGAGGAGTATGACTTTAGGATTTTATTTTGATTCTTGTAGGGAACTTAGTACAACAGGCAAGACTTATATTTTAAATAAAAGCATAATCAATAATACTTTGACAGAAGATTGTATTAAGATTAGTGCTCAAAATATTGTTTTAAATTGTAAAGGATATAATATTACAAGTGACGATGATTTTAGTGGAATAAGGTCAAATGTACAAAATACAACTATTAAAAATTGTATTATAGATATGGGAGATGGACAGAAAGGTTCAAATAAATATGAATCTGGAATTGGAATTGAGCTTGGAAGTTCATCTAATTCTAAAATTATAAATAATACATTAAGAGGACAAAGAATAGGGATGTTTATAGGTTCTTCAGATTATTTAACTATTGAAAATAATACAGCAAGTGATAATTATGGAGAACCTGATGGAGATAATTATGCTCCTTATTCTTATGGAATCTATATTACAGGCAGTTCACATTCTATTATTAGAGGAAATAATGCTTCTTCAAATACAGCATATGATACTAATGGATGGGATACAGAAGCTTATGGGATTTATGTTTTAAATGGGGAAAATAACACTTTAAAAAATAACACAGCAAATTATAATGATGCTGATACAAGTGGAAGTAGTTCATATACTTCTTATGCTTATGGAATTTATATTTCAGGAGATAATCACACTATTTATGGAGGGGAAACTAATTATAATAATGCATATGCAGGAAATGAAGCTGATGCAGAAGCTTATGGAATCTATGTTTCAGGAACAGAGCATAATATAACTTCTTTAGATACGAGATATAATTATGCATATTGTGGTCATGATAGTTCGTCACCATATGTTTATGGAATTTATGATACAAGTGAAAATAGTTATTTTCAAGATGTTCAATCATATTCTAATTATGTTTATGATTCTGGAAATAGTGATGATTTAAGAGCATATGGACTTTATGTTAAAGGCAATAATAGCAGATTTATAAATTTAGAAATAGATAGCAATAATATTTATCCATCTTCAGATGCATATTCTTCTTATGCTTATGGAATTTATGTTTATGGAAATAATCATAGGTTTGAATCAACAAGTGCAGAAAGCAATAATGCTGATGTTGATGCATATCCATATGCTTATGGAATATATATTTATGGAAGTAATAATTCTTTTAATGAAACTGATGCAACTTCTAATTGTGCATACTCAGCTGAACAATATAGTTATGCATATGGGGTTTATATAGAAGGAGATGAAAATAATATTAGTGATTTAAATGTGGGAAGTAGTTGTAGTCAGGCTGGTGGAAGTTTTAATACAGCATATGTTTATGGAGTTTATATAACAGGGGAAAATAATAGCCTAATAGATGTTGATTCATCATCTCAATATGCATATACATCTCCTTATTGGGGAAATGCATATTCAGCATATATTTCAGGAAATAAAAATAAAATTTATAATTTTAAGGGAACAGGAAATACTGGAAATGCTACATATGGACTTTATATAACTACTGGAAATTATACTAATGTGACAGATGCAAATGTAACTGGTAATAATTATGGTAATTATATAACTGGAAGTTCTATAGGAAATATTTATTTAAATGTAAGTATTGGGAGTGGTTCACATGATTATATTGATAATGTTGCTGCTGGAAGTGAATTAATAAGAAAGTGGTGGTATAGGGCTTTTGTAAATGATGGGGTAGGAACTGGAATTTCAGATGTGAATGTAACTGCATTTAATTCTTCATCTTCATATCAGTTTAATTTAACATCTAATGAGGGTGGATATACTCAGAAAGATGGGATAATAGATTATATAAATAATGGAACAAAAACATTTTATAGTTTATATAATATAACTGCAATAACTGGAAATGAATCATATGGAAATACTTCTGGTGTTTATAATGTAACTTCTGAAAAAAATAATTTAGCTCATAATATTGAGATGCCTTTGTCAACTTCTCCTTCAACATGTGGAATTTTAGATAAAGAAAATACAGTTTATACATTACAAAATGATATAACAGGAATATCTGGAACTTGCTTCACAATCTTAGCTAACAACATAACTCTTGATATGAATGGGCATAATATTACAGGAGATAATTCAGGAACAGATTATGGGGTTTATATTGATAGTTATAATGAAACCACTATTACCGATGGGAAAATACATAAATTTTATACAAGTATCCATCTTTCAGGCAGTGATAATTTGGTGTATAATCTAGTGCTTTTCAACTTTACAACTCATGGAATATATTCTACAGGCAACAATGGCAATTTTTCTAAGAATAATTTTTCAAGCACTGCTGGTGTGAGCACATGCGGAACTTATGCTTATGGAATATACTCAACAGGAAATAATAATAACTTGCATGATAATTATTATAATGAACTACATGCATATGATTGTGTCTATGAAGCTTATGGATATGGAGCATATTTAACAGGAGATAATAATATAATAGAGAGAGATTATGCTTTTAATCTTTCAGAAGATAAATGGGGAGCAACATACACACGTGGCTTTTATTTAACAGGAGATAATAATATATTAAGAAATATAGAATCAGATTATAATAGTAATGGAATATATCTTTCAACATCTAATAATAACACCATATCTGATAGTAATTTCACAAAAAATACTATATATTCTTCTCATTATGGAATCTATCTGGACTCAAGCTCAGACAATACTTTAACAAACATAACAGCAAATTCAAATGGTGATGCAGGAATCTATCTGGACTCAAGCTCAAATAATAACACTTTACAAGACATAACAGCAAATTCAAATAGAAATTATGGAATCTATTTTTCCTCAAATTCAAACAACAATCAATTAACAGATGTCAATATCTGGAACTGCTCAACAGGAGGAAGTTATTCTTGTGTTTATTTACATGAATCAGACTCAAATACTTTTGAAAATGTAAAAATAAATAAAAGTGATAAATATGGAATAAGATTATATTCTACTGGTGCTGGAGACCACTCTTCTCACAATATATTTAGAGATATAAATATAACTAATGTAGATAGTTATGATGTTTATTTTGATGATAATAGTGATAGTGAGAATTTAAATAATACTTTTATTAATGCGAGTTATTTTATTTCTGGAAATAATGAGACAGTTGATAGCAATAGTGAGTTAATAAGGAAGTGGAGGTATAGAGCTTATGTAAATGATACAGCAGGACAAGATGTAAGTGGAGCAAATGTTACTGCTTTTAATGTTTCAGATGTTTATCAGTTTAATTTAACATCTAATGAAAGTGGATGGACACAAAAAGATGAAATAATAGATTATGTAAATGATGGAGGAACAAGAAGTTATTATAGTTTATATACAATTTATGCTGAAAATTCTACTTATATGGATGAGTCAGTAAGTTATAATGTAACTGATAATGAAA
>CAYMES010000052.1:0-6869 GCA_964389765.1 Candidatus Woesearchaeota archaeon | reverse complement strand
CGGAGATACTGAACATTACGTAAAAATACCCAATTATTTATTATAAAAAGAGGAAATCTATCTTAGATAATATACTCCATATATTAAAATTAAAATGTTCTATCGCTATTTAATTAATGATAGAAACCTACAAGATTATTAGATTAAGCTAATGAGCCTTAAATTTATAACCCTAAATAGGGCTATTTCTGTTCAACTAATACTTTAATAGATAGATTTATTAATTATAGATAATTATTATTTAAAAAGAGGATAAAATGGAACAAAATTTAACTTTTTTCGAAAAAACTGTAAATCAAGTTTTAGTTGGACCTTATAGTTCATTTATAAATTCTCTTCCTGAAAATTATCAATTGCTATTTAGGATTTTCTTATATACAATTTTAATTGCTATTTATTCTATATTTGTATTTGAATTTTACAGATTATTAGCAAGAAAAAATATTTTTAGATTAAATCTAAGCCAATATAATACTTCTAGCCGTCCTCTTAAAAAGAAGTTTTTTGCAACCTTATTCTTTTTGGTAGAGTATGTTGTTATAGTTCCGATTATAGTATTTTTTTGGTTTGCAGTTCTTTCATTAATTTTGTTATTGTTGTCTGAAAACCAGTCAATAGATCAGATATTGCTTATATCTGCAGCAGTAGTAGGAGCAGTTAGAATTACTGCTTATTTTAGAGAAGACTTATCAAAAGATGTTGCTAAGATGTTCCCTTTTACTGTATTAGCAGTATTTTTATTAAGTCCTGGTTTTTTTAATTTTACATCCGTAATTGTAAAAGTATTTGAAATTCCTTTGTTTTTAAATCACATAATATGGTATCTTATTTTTGTAGCAGTTCTTGAAGTTTTAATAAGAGTAGTTTACACATTTTCTTTTCTTTTAAAACAACCAGAAGAACAAGAACAAGAAGAAATAAAAGAAGAAATAAAAAAACAAGAAGAAGGTTAATTTTGCCAATATTTTCTTTTTTTAAATCCTAACAAAAGTTCATATTCTCCTTTATTATTTCCAGAATATATTTTAATTCTATTATCTACTTTAAATAAAATTTTTGCATCTTCTCCAATTTTCTGATACCTTTGCTCTTGTAAATCTTCAAGAGTTTTTCCTTTTCTAAAACTCATTTCAAAACACCAATTTTATTGTATAAATTAAGATAAAGAAATATAAAAATCTATCTATAAGATTTCTGCCTTTTTGCCCTTGCTTTACTTGTTCCTGGTTTGTAAGGTTCTTTTCTTCTTGTATCAGCAACTAAGAGATTTCTGTCATAATCTAAAAAAGCTTTTCTTAATTTAAAAGATTTAGTGAATTCAGCTAATGCTTTAGCTATTGCAAGTCTTGAAGCTTCTATTTGGCTTTCTTGCCCTCCTCCTTTAACATTAACATTTATACTAAAATTAAAATTCTCTAAAATATCTTTAGCAATTTCTATTGGTTCTTTTATACGCAATTTCCTAAAGTATGATAAATTTTCATAAGGTATTTTATTAATTCTTATTTCTTCTTTACCTTGTTTAATTTTTGCCCTTGCTACAGCTGTTTTTCTTTTTCCTGAAACAACAATCATTTTTTCTTTTTTAACCATTTTAAACTTTATTTAAAACAATATAATTTGAAAATTTTTTCTTTTTAGTTTTTATCATATTTTCTTTTTCATATTCAGAAGGAACATTATTATAACAAAAAATCATTTTTAATGTTTGTTTACCTCTTCCTTTTCTATGGTCTGGCAACATTCCTCTTATAGTTCTTTTCAAAATATAAGAAGGTTTTCTTGGAAAAATAGGACCTTTTTGACTGCTTCCTTTTTTTGATCTTTTTTCCTGATATTTTTTTTGAATTCCTTTTTTATTTCCAGTTATTATAGCATTAGAACAATTTACAATCACAACTTTTTGCCCTTGTAAAGCTTGTTTAGCAGCAAAACTAGCTAATCTTCCTAAAGTTGCATTAGTAGCATCGATTATAATCCTTTCTTCTTTACCTTGTATTGTCATTTTTTAAGATTCTTCCTTGAATTTTTTTATTTTTGTCAAGTTCTTGTTTTATTGTTGAAAATTTGATTTTATTATTTTTTAATTTTTCTTTAGCTTTTTCAGAAAATTTTAAAGCTATTACCTTGCATTTTTTATTTAAATTTCCTTTTCCCAATATTTTTCCAACAATAATTATATTTTCATTTTCTTTAACTTCTTTTGAAAGTTCGTCTAAATTTATCTCTCCCATATTTTTAGAAGGACCAGAAAGAATTTTAGCTATTTCTAAATTATTTTTTTCTGCTTTTTTTATAGTTTCAACTAGTAAGGGATTTGTTTTTCTTCTTGTTCTTTTATTAATTTTTGTTTTACTTATCATTTTATAATGCGGGGAAAAGGATTTGAACCTTCGCAGGCACTGAGCCACCAGATCCTTAGTCTGGTCCGTTTGACCACTCCGGCATCCCCGCGCATCTTTTTAAATGCACAGGGCTTTTAAAGCTTTATTATTTTATCTGTTTTTCAACTTCCTTTAAATTATTGTTTAAAGCTTCAACTGCGTGTTTAAATATTTCTTCTGGTTTTAATTGTCCCCAACTTTCTATAAAGAAAACAAGATTATCATCTTTAGTTACTTTAATAGCATTTTTTCCTTGTTGCTTACATGCTTCAACACATGCTCTACATAAATCGCATTTATAGATGTCTTTCACTTCTATTTTTTCTTTACCCACTTGCAACACCTTTTGAGGACATGCTTCAACACATTCTTTACACTGGTCGCAGCTTTTATCTATTTCAATTTTAGCTAAATTTCTATAATAAACAAGTCCTGGAGAAAATTTAGTATGTTCAGTAGCTTCCCCTAATCTTGCTTTAGCAACTAATTCTAATTCTTGTCCTTTTTCTAAGATAACTAAAGGTATATTTTCATATACAGATTTAACTCTTCCTTTTAATTCTTTTGAATAAACAGTGCAAGGTCCTTTTGTTTTGATTTTTAAATCAACAGTACATTTATTACATCCTTTTCCTTTACAAGTACATTTATCTTGTTCTTTTATACTTTTATCAACACTAAGAGGAACTAAACCTAATCTATGTGCCAGAACCTCATCATATAATGCAGAATCATTTTTAATAAATTCAACTTCTTCTATTGCTAAAATAGGAATTTCTAAAGCACTTCTCCTTATAGCATTAGCTAAGCTTTCTTTAATATCTGCTTCAAAACTTATTTTATTTTTTTTCTTTTCTATAATCTTTATCATTTTGCTACTTTTGATTTTACAAGATAATATTCTACATGATTTCCTAATTCCATAACAAAACTTGTTAATTTATCGATAGTTTTGCTATAATTACTTGATATTTCTGGTTTTCTTAAAACCCTTGACCTTTGAGCTACAAATTCTCGATAAGCTTTATAAAATCTATCAATATTTCCTTCTGAAATGTTTTCTTTTAAAGGATGATAAGCTTCTTTAATTTTTGAAGTTAAGCCATATAATTCTTCTATTGCTTCTGGTTTTTCTTGATTCATTTTATTATCTCGCATTTTCCATTTTTAAATTTAGTGTTTATCCTCTCTTGCCTCTTTTACCACCTTTTTTCTTTGGACCACCTCTTGGAACCTTTGTTGAATCAGCTATACTTATAATTTTAATTCCTTCTCTTGATAAACTTTTAATAGCAGCATGTGCTCCTGGTCCTGGAGTAGATGAACCAGTTTTTGATTTTATTTTAACATATAAAGAAGTTACCCCTGAATTTTTTGCTTCATCAGCAGCTTTTTTTGCTACAAACATTGCTACTGTTGGATTAGCTTTTAATCTGTCGTGTTTTGTCATCATTCCACCAGATACCCTTGATATAGTGTTTCCAGCTAAATCAGTTATATGCAAGATAGTGTTATTAAAAGAAGTGTTAATATGAGCAATTCCTTGTAATTCTTTTGATTTTTTTAGTGCCTTTTTATCACTCATCTTGATTATTTAATTTTTTATTTATTTTTAAAGATATTTTTCCTTCTTGTTCAACCGGAACCATATATGAAGGAGCATTAACAACATTATCTTCAATAGTTATATGTTTATGAACTATAAACTGTCTCGCTTGTTTTAGAGTATTTGCAAGTTTTTTCTTATGAATTATTGTTTGAAGCCTTCTATTTAAATAATCTTGCTTATCTAGTGCTAGAATATCTGATATTCTTTCTACTTCAAATCCTTGTTTTTTCATTCTTTCAACAAATTTTTTCTGTTCCTCTTCACTTTTTGTCAATAATTTTTTTGCTTGGTTTCTTAATTTATCTACTTCAGTTTCTGCTTTCCAGATTTCTTTTTTATTTTTTAGTCCATACCTATTTACTATTTTCTTTTCTTCATCTATCCTTTTTTTATCAAAAGGTCTTTTGGGTTTATTGAATTTTTTATGTTTTCTTTTTGGCATTTTTCATTTATCCTTTTTTACTTGATTTTTTCTTTTTAACTACTCCCATAGCTTTGCCTTTTTTTCTAAAATTACCTCTTGTCCTTTGACCTCTTACAGGCAATTTAGAAGAATGTCTTATTCCTTTATAAGATTTTATTGTCTTTAATCTTTTTATATCAAAACTCTGTCTTAATTCTAAGTCAGAACCATTTAAATGAATATCTTGTCCTGTATCATAATCTTTTCTCCTATTAAGGATAAAAGAAACTTTTTCTGGATTTTTAATAAAATCTTCAATTTTCTTTATTTCTTCTTTAGTTAAAGAAGCTATTTTTCTATCTTTATATAAATTTAATTTCCTACATATGAAATTTGAAAAACTCCAAGAAACTCCTTTGATTCTTGTTAAACCACTATAAATATTTTTTTCACCAGGAATATCAGTCTGAACTATTCTAAGTATTTTTTCAAATTCTTGTGTTTTTTCTTGTTTATTTTGCTCTGTCATTTTATCTTACAAATAAATGATGTCTTTCTAAGCTTTCTAATTCTTGGGTTAATCTTTTTTCAACAGCTTTTCTAGGATCTGGAAGATGAGGTATTCTTTTACTAATATCTTCAAAGTTTTTAAAGGGTTTTTTCTCTCTTTCTTCAACTATTGCATGCATATGTTTTTTACCAAATCCAGGTAATAATTCAATCTGATGAACCCTTGTATTTATTGGAATAGCTTTATTAAAAAATTCCACAAATTTTTCTTCTTGATTTTGAACAATTTCTGAAACAAATTCTTCAAGCTGTAATTTAGCTTTTTCAGTTAATTTTTCCCTTGGAAGTTTACCAAGAATATAATATACTTTTTCTCTTTTTCCCTCGCCAATATAAACTTTTTCTTTTAATTCTAATTTAACCCCTCTTCTAGGAACTACTTGAAGTAAGGTAAGGTGTTTTGTCCCTATAGCCTGAGCTATTGGCATCATTTTTTTTTCTAGAGGATACCCATAAGGTAAATAATCTAGTATTATAGCATAATCTTCTTTTTCTCGCATTTTTATTTATATTTTTTAACAATTTCCAAAATTTTATTTGTTTCATCTTCAGTTAAAGAAACATCCTCAAATATCTTGTTCAAATCTTTTGTATCTTTAGGAAGTATATCTATAATTTTAGATATATTTTTTTCCTTAATTTTTATCATTCCAAGTTCTGTAAGTTCTTTTTTCAATTCTTCTGCTTTGTCTTTTTTAATTTTTGAGAATTTTTTAACAAAATCTTCAACTTGTTTTTTCTTTGTATTTTCTTCTGTTTCTTTTATTTCTCCAAGTAGTTTTTTTACTTCTTGCATATTTAAAGGTTTTGTGTTTTTAATTACCATTTTAACATATTTTTGTTATTTTTTAGTCATTATTTTGAAGATTTTAGTTTTTTTAAATGTACTGGATGGATTATAAATGTTTTGGTTAGTTTATTTTTACCTATATTTATATCAACTATACAATCTTTTCCTCTTTTTCCACTAATTGTTCCTGTTCTTCCTTGCAAATAACTAGGAAAATTTGCTTTAGAAGCTAGTTCTTTTACTACTGCTACTTTATCTCCTTTTTCAAGTTTTTTAAAGTATTCACTAAATTTTATTTTTCCTTTTTCTCTTATTTTCTTTTTTCTAGCCATTTTTTAACTTAATTTATTATATTTTTGTTTATGTACTGCTTGTTCAAATATTTTATTTAAGGTTTCTGCAATTGCAGCAAAAATATTAAACCCTGTTGATTTTGCTGATAAAATCCCTTTTTTATCAGTTATAACATCTGCTTTAATTTCATGTAAAAAAGTCTTTCCTTTTCTACTTGTTTTAAGTCTTATTTTTAATTCTTTACAATTTACTTTTTCATTTATCTTTTTTCCATATTTCCCCAATATTTTTCTAACTTTATCTAATTCTGTTGGCTCTAAATTGAAATTTATAAGCCTTATATATTTTCCTAATTTTTTTTCATCCATTTGCCCTTAGTTTTTAATTCTAGGTTTATTATTACCTAAATACTTATAAAACGTGTTTTATAAAGCTTTTTCTTACCTGAAATTATACTTTTTCTTGTTCTAAAGAAACAGAGCCCTGATTTAAATCCCCTCTTATCTGAGCATCTTTCATATTTTTAATAATTGCTTTAAATGTTTTTTCACCAAAAGCACTTATTCCACAAATCTCACAAAAATCAATTACACTTTCTCCATATAATTCTTTTCCACAATAAACACATTTTCTTGCCATTTATTTTTACCTCTTTTAAAAATTTCCTGCAATTCAAAGAACATTATAGTTTTTAAAATTATCTATAATTCTGGTTTTGGGACAAAATTAAGAAAATTCCAATTAAAATCTTCTGTTTATGTTAAAAATCTTTTAGATGATTTATAGAATTTTATTCTTTATTATAATAGTTTAACTATA
>CAYMES010000051.1:0-7606 GCA_964389765.1 Candidatus Woesearchaeota archaeon | reverse complement strand
AGTTAGCTATGTATTCTATATGGGTTAAAGACAAGTTTTCAGATGTTAAAAAAGTGAAATTATTATGGCATATGTTAGCATTTAATAAAGAGATAATAAGTGAAAGAACAGAAAAACAACTTAAAGCTCTTCAGAAAGATATTATGAAACTTATTAAAGAAATTGAAAAATCTGCTCAAAAAGATATGTTTCCTAGAAATCAGTCATCTTTATGTGATTATTGTGAATTTAAAAGTCAGTGTCCAAGTTTTAAACATCTTTATGAAATTGAAAACCTGCCTGTCAAAAAGTTTAAAGATGATGATGGAGTTCAGTTAGTTGATAAGTTTGGAGAAATAAAAAAACAACTAACTGAATTAAAAAATAAACAAGATGAATTAAAAATTAACTTAATTAATTTTGCCAAACAAAAACAAATAGATACTATATATGGAAGCAATATCAAGTGCAGTGTTAAAGACTTAAAAAAAGTAATCCTTCCTGATGACAAAGAAGATAAAGAAAAACTTATTAAATTAATTAAGAAAAAAGGTTTATGGGATGATTTTGCAATGTTAAATTACTCCAGATTTAACAGCAGAGGAAGAAAAGGTGAATTAGATAATGATGTTATGAAGTTAGTAGAGCTTGGAGAAGATTGGAGGTTAAATCTCAGCAAGAGGAGGGATGTTGAGGAATAGAATGGCAGGAGATTGTGAGTGAAATGAGGGTAAAGTGGTGAGGAAAAATAATTAAAAAGGATTTATTTAATTAAATTGTTTAAAATGTCAGAGATACTTTATAATTTTGAAACTTGCAAGTTGAGTAGTTGTTGGTATGATTTTTTCCAGCCCTATATAACTAGTTTATGGGCTGTTATTGTTATTTTGTTGACTATTATAGCTTATTTGAGCTATAAGCTGTGGAGGAGAAGATGAGAAATAAGGATATTAAGATTTGCGAAATTATTTTTATGAGTTGAAAGAGGATGGTTTTTAAGATGATAAGTTTTGCAAAAAAGTTTTTGAAAAATGCTTTTGAAGGAAAGACCATTTCTGAAAACCAAAAAGTTTAAATACAGCTATACATTTAAATGTATAGTTATTTATAAAGGGTTATACACTTTTATGTATAGAAATGTTATTAACAAAAAATGGAAATAGAAGAAGATAAGAGAGAGAAATTATTGAATTATGTTCGTTCAAAATTAGCTGAAGCTCCTCAACTAGTAAAAAATAATTTAGAGATAAATGGAAACAAATTAAAATTCAGAAGAGGATATTGGAGACTTAAAAAATATGTAGATGATTTTATGCTGGGAGAAAAATTAGGCAGTATAACTAAAAGACTTGTTCTTTTACCTGGTTTAAGAGGTGTGGGAAAAACAACTCTTGTATATCAAATATATGATTATTTAATTAATATTAAAAAAATAGAACAAGAAAGAATCTTATATTTCTCAGCAGATGAATTGAAAGATTATTTAGGAGAAGATATTTTAGATGTGATAAAAATATTTATTGAAGAAATACATGATACTACTTTTGTAAATCTTGATAAAGAATTATTTATATTAATAGATGAATCTCATTTTGACAAAAAATGGTCAGAAGCAGCAAAAGTAGTCTTTGATAAAAGCAAAAAAATCTTTTTGATCTTTACTGGCTCTTCTGCATTAAATCTTGAAATGAATGTAGATTCTGCAAGAAGAATAACTCGGGAGCCTCTTTTTCCAATAAATTTTTCAGAATATTTAATTTTAAATTATAATATCTTCCCACCAAAAGGAACTGCAGAAGCAATCAGAGATTTAATCTTTAATAAAGAAATAGGATTAATAAGCAAAATAGAAAAACAATTAGTAAATAAGACATTAAAATTAAAAAAACCATTAAAAAAAGAATTTGAAGATTTTTTAATTTACAAGGGATTTCCTTTTAGTATGAAAATGGAGCCAGCTGAAGCTCATTCAAAAATATTAGATATGACTGAAAGGGTCGTTGAAAAAGAGGTATTTTCAATAAAAACATTTAATACTGACACAAGAAATACAATAACTAGGATTTTAACTTTTTTATCTTTGCAGTCTGCAGGAGGAATATCTGATTCAAAACTTGCAAAAAGATTAGGAACTTCTCCAACTTTAGTCAGGAGCATTTTGGAAGTTTTAGAAAAAACACATTTAGTTTTTAGTATAAAGCCTTATGGAGGGGCAGGAAAAGTAGTTAACAAACCTTGGAAATATTATTTTTTATCTTCTTGTATAAATTCCGCTTTTAGATTTAAATTAGGTTCATTTGATTTTAAGAGCAAGGAAATGTTTGGTTTATTGGCAGAAAATCTTGTTGCTTCTTATTTGATTAGGATGAAGGAAACATTAAGCTTCCCTATGAGTATTTTTTATGATTCTGAGAAAGAAGGAGTAGATTTTTTAATCAAGAATATAAATGAGAAAATAATCCCTATAGAAGTTGGATTTGGTAAGAAAAATACTTCTCAAATAAGAAAAGCTATAAAAAAATACAAAAGTGAGTATGGCATTGTTATTTGTGATTGTGAATCAATTAAACAACAAGAGAATATAATTTTTATTCCTCTTACAACCTTTGCTTTTGTGTGATTTTTATCCTGATTTAAAGAAAATGGTTGATGTTGTCAGGGATTTTAAATTAAGTTTGAGCAAGAGGAGGGATTTGGGAGAGGAGTGAGAAGTTAAATTTAAGTAAGTAAGGAGATTAAGAGAGATATGGCAGATTTAAGTGAAAAAGAAACAAGAAAACAGATTATAGAGATAGCAGAAGAATTATCAGAATGGTTTACTCCAAAAGCTATAAAACAATTAAAAAAAGATTTAAAAAATCATGATTTGCTTGTTGAAAAAGATGACTCTGTTTTAGGATTTTTATTTTATGAAATAAAAAATAAAAAGTGTTTTATTAAATTTATAGCAGTGAAAAGAGATAAACAGGAAAAAGGAATAGGAAAAAAATTAATAAAAAGACTTGTTGATATATGCAGGAAAAAGCAGATAAAAGAGATTGAGGCAGATACTCTTGCTCAGACAGAAGATTATAAGCCATATGAAAAAACAAGAAATTTTTACCATGCTCTTGGATTTAAAGATATTAAGATTATAAAAAAAGGATATTCTGATGGTGATGATAAGTTGATTTTAAGAAGGGATATTATAGGAAATAATAAAGATTAGAAAATATTAAAAACCCTTCTTTCTAATAATTTTTGAGGTGATGGCAAGGAATCGCCTTAGAGTTCTAATATTAAAATGGCAGGATTAGAATTTCAATATGCTTTAGGAAGAATAAAAGAAATAATTACTGGAGATTCTGAAAAATTCAGTTCTTTTGATAAATTAGACTTTAAACAAGAAAAAGGAATATATGTTCCAGAATATGTAGGAGTTTATCAGAAAGAATCTCATGAGCTTCCTGAAGAAGTTTCTGAAATGTATGGTAATTTAGAAGAAGAAATAGACCAGCAGCTGATAATGATGCAAGAAGGACAAGCTGAAGATATATCTCCAGATTTAATCTGTATTGCATATGACCCAGATCCTTCTACTTTAAATGCTTACAAAAATCTATTAGAACAATCTTTAAAAGAAGACATATTATCAAGAATAAAAGTTGTTCCTTCTTTAGAAATTCCCAGGTTTTCAGATAAAAAATCTCCTATTAAAGAAATAGTTCCTCATCTTTTAAGTTATTTTAAAAATATCAAAGATTCAGAGTCTAATCTTGCTGTTTTAGAAAGAGATAGAGAAGTTTTAAAAAATTTAAAAAAAGATTATGGATTAACAAGAAACGAAGCAACAAGCCTTTTAATTGTAAATAATGTTTTGTCTAATTCTGGAAGAATTCCTAAAATTAGATTAAACCCTCTTGAAAAAATAATAGGAGACTTTATAACAGGTTTTGGAACAGATGAAATTAGCGAATAGAAAAGAATAAAAGTTAGAGTTTTTATATAGGTTAAAGACATTAAAAGAATTTTTAAAGAGAATTAATAAAGAAAAAATCAATTTTATTCCTTATTTCTATTCAAAGAAACAAGAAAGACCAGAAATTACAGCAGAATTAGTAAAAAGAAAATAAAGAATGTCAATAATATAATTGGTTTTCAAAAACAAAAGAAAAACAGACGCAAAGTACTTATAAACCTATAGTGACTAGTAATATTAACATGCTCCCTAGTGATCTTACGAGGTCACTAGATGATTTTTTCTAAATTAAATGTTTTTAATAAAAGGTAAAAATGCAAGAGATAATAGCCTATTTAATCACAACAATTCTTTTTAATTAAATCTTATTAGTAAAAAAATGGGATTTGCATATGTTGATTTAATACCTGCTGCAATATTATTAGATAATCCTGGAATAACACGAGAAGAATTTTCTGAACTTCTTGATAAAACCCATTATTCTTGGATTAAAAGATATGAAAGAGAAGATCCATGGGATTCTTATAATTTTAACGAACCAGATATTAAGGATTATCATTCTGGTTTAAATGGACTTGCAAAAGTATTGGGATTAACAGAAAGTAAAGAATTTATAAAATTTCAAAAACCAAGAGTAGACGAGAATGGACTTTTTGTAAAGGCTCCTGATTTGTGGCCTGCTCGTAAAGAAGATGAACATGCCTATGAAGTTGTTATTCATGAAAAAAATGTATTTGAGCCTACAAAGGTTATTGAAGCTTTGTCTTGGACAAAATTGCAAGTTGAAGACATATGGAAAGAAGTTCAACTAAGCATAGAAAAAGGAATTGTTACAAGAATATTTGAAGAGATTAAGCCTTTTTACAGTAAGTTTAGGGAAGAAAAATTTCAAACAAAAGAAAAATTATATGAAAAATGGCCTCAGTTTCATTCTGATTTTAAGTATGACTGGAGCCAGAAAAGAGGTAGTTTAAAGGCATTGCTTGCTGAAAATTGTTTTTTCTGGAGACAACAAGATAAAAGATATTACCTACATGATAAAACATTTGATATAATTTCTCCGAGTTTTAGGATTAGTAGAGACTTTGGTTACACAGATCTAATTTTAACAGCAGAAGCTATAAAAAATAAAGCATGGAAACTTTTATCTTATAGAGGTGATATACATATTCCACAATTTTTAAAAAATTTTCCAGATTCAAGAAAAAGACATGGAAAAGCTGTCTGGGATGCTTATACTTCTTTATATGCAAAATCAAAACAAATGCCTGTCAGAGATTTTTTAAAAATGCGTACTTTTAAAGCCAGGGATTGAAGAATAAAGACATTAAAAAATTAAAAGAATTTTCATAAGTTTTTTACACCTGACTTTTTGAGTTATATTTGTAAATATCTTAAGTTTAGATTATTTATAAAAGAATAGATGTATTAGTTTTTGAACGCTCTTTAAAAGGTTGTTTATTAACTCTTAACCTATCTGCTGGAATACAATTTGCAATTATTAACTCTGGAAGAATATGTTGTCCTTCATATTCTGATAATGGAACTCTAGATAAAGCATAGCTTATATTGTTCTTCATAGGAACATCTAAACCCCTGCTCCTCTCACATTCTGCCCAATCAACAACATAAGCTTCATCACTAGATAATACAGGAAAATCTACTCTTGCTAAATTTGCTTTCATATGTTGGTCAAGCATAAGATGTCTAAACATAAAAGGAACAAATAAATCAGGCCCTATATTTCCCATTAACTTTTCAAAAACATCAGGAAATTCAGGATTAGCTATCCATTTATAAGGTTTAGGATCATCTAAAAATGAAAAAATATATTTTTCATATGCAAAATCTGGCAAATTACAATGATCTCTTGTAATCTCTAAATCTTTTAAAGGGCGCAGTCCAGATTCAAGGATTTCTGGTAATGATTTTTTTGAAGTATAATGATATGCAAAATGTTCTGTTGGAGTTCCTTCTTCTGCATATTCATCTTTTACAAGATTATTGTATAAAGCATCATACAGGTTATGATATTTCAATTTCATAAACTTAAAAAAATATACTCCTATTTAAACCTTGCGGTTTATTACTACTATTGAGTTACCATTAAATATTTTTATTCCTAAAAATATCATTCCTCTTTTTACTAACTGCCATTCACCACCTTTCTATGAAAAAAATTAAGAACAAAACTTAAATATCTTCAAATGATAATTAATTTATGGGAAAGATTAGAAAAAGCCTTGCCTCACTCATCTTTGCAGGAGCTTTGGCTTTGGGAGGTGGAGATGAAAGTAAGGCAGGTTCAAATATTATTTATGGAAATGGTGCTAGGGCTTTAATTTCCCTTAAAAATTGGTTGTAGGAAAAGAAATAAATATTAATTTAGATTAATTGAAACATAAGTTAGAGAAAAAATAGAAGATAAATTAAGACAAATTTTGAAAAAGATAAAATCTCAAAAAGTGAGGAAAGTTGTAGAAGAAGGTATAAAATTTCCTAGTTTAGTGACTCTTGATTATGCTGAGGTTGAAGCTATTTTAAAGAAGAGTATAAGAACCAAGGTAGTTGAAGATAGTTCTATTAAAGCTACAGTGAATAAATTAAAAAAAGTAAGAGATTTAGACAAAATAAATGGGATGATTGGTTATTTAATCTGTAGCCCAGATGTAAAAATTAGAGAGCTTGAAGATTTTAAAAAATTAGTAGAAAAATGTAACTATCCTAGTGATGCTATATTTACTATTGGGGCAAAAATAACTAAAATGCCAAAGAATAAAAGAAAGATTTTTCTTATATTAAGTTGGAAGGGGGTTGGCTGAATTGGGGAGGAAAAGAAGAGATAGAAAAGAATAAAAACTTAAAATTAAGATGGATAATAAAAAAACAACTAGCAATTATAGTTAAAATTCCAGAATCCAAGGTTCCCTTTACATTTAATAGGTTTTATTCTTTTAATATTTTTAAGTACAAACCCGTAATTTCCCCAGGTGTCATCTGCCAGATGAAGAGATTTATCCATGGAATGTTTTTTATTATTCTCATATTTCTTAACATCTACAATCCTGGCTTTTCCTAAAATAAACCCGCAAGGCAATTCCTTAAAACCAAATTTTTTCATAGCCTTGTTGTCTGGCTTTTTTGAAGAATGTATTAAAAACTCCCCCCGAAAATGAGTATTCCATTTCCTTAACTCTATTTTCTTTTTTCCCTGTAAGATTAGCTCTGCAAATGGCTGTTTTAGTGATAGGGCTTTCATTAATAGGTTTATGAAGATAGTTATTTAAAGGTTTATTATTCTTTTTTCTTTTGATCTTCCTCTTTTTTCTCTAAAACAATCCTTCCTTGTTTAGATTCAGAACTTCTAACATATAACTCATCCCCTTCTTTTACTCTTGCTTTTTTAATCTCTTTTTCAGGAAGATTTATTCTATATTTATAATACTGCTTGCCCTTATAATTTCTGGACTTAACTTTCATTACTTTCATGTTTAATATAACAATCAAATATTTTTAAATCTTTAGGGGGCGAAAGGTTTATAAGGTTTAGGGGTCTAATATATATTAGGGTGCTAAAATAAATATCATGGCAAACAAATTCTGTATAAGATGCAATAAGAAGATAGATGAGAATAAGAATAAATATGTGATGATAATTACTAAGATAGG
>CAYMES010000050.1:0-7739 GCA_964389765.1 Candidatus Woesearchaeota archaeon | reverse complement strand
TATCTTTGTTTTCAATCTGGTTCAAGATATATTTTGCAAAACTTATTTCATGCATGCTAAATCTAAAATAAAAGAATTTATAAAGGTTTTTAATTTATATTACTTAATAATACTAAATAATATTTAATAATATTTAGTAATATTTATAAAGCCTTTTTTCTAATAAAGATATATAAAAGAGGTATTAAATGAAAGAGAGGGCAAGTTTTACTTTTGATAAAGAAACTATTAAGCTTATTGAAAAACTAGTTAATTCAGGAAAATTTAGAAATAAATCTCATGTTGTAGAAGAAGCTATTAAATTTTTACAAAAAGAGGCAAACAATGAATAAAAAAAGTATGGTTAAAGTAGGTAAGATAAGTTTAATTTCTTTAATAGTATTAATTGTTATTGTAGTTATCATTTTTACAAGTATTTCTTCAGGGATAATTGACAAAAAAATTTATAATTTAGGAGAAAAAGTTTATTTTAATCTGCAGACTTATGGAAATTACAAAATAAAAATTATTGCTCCTTACGATACTTTTATGAGATTAGGAAGCAAGGATTATTTTTATTTTGAACCATTAGAATCAGGAAATTATATTGTTGAGTTATACAGGGGTTTGGGAAAAACAATCTATAATTTTGAAGTTGTAACTGATGCAAAGCAAGGAAAAGCAATAATAGGGCAACCAGTAAAATGGTCACAACAGGTAACTAATAATACCCTTGAAATCACAAACTTTCTTAATTTTTCCTTAACTAAAAACGGCTTACCAGTTCAATATGAGGTTATAGAAAAAAACAACAAAAAGTTTATTGAAGTTAATAAACAAGAGGACGAAAAAATAGATTTTGAGTATTATACTGCCCCCCCAAAAATAACAGAAAAGCAAATCTCTAACAGAATAAAACAAGTTGAAATTAGCTCAGACATGCATTATCAAAATGTTACTGCTTATACAATTATCAATGAGCTAGTTAAATCAAAAGATTTGATAAAAGTTTACTGGAAAGAAGAAGATAAATATTTAGATTTTAAAGCTTTAGATACAAATTCTAACGGATTAATAGATTATGTTGAATGGCAGGTATCTCATTTATCAACACAAACATTTGAAATTATAATCGAAATAACAAGAGCAGAACATCTTAACAATAACAGAGAATTTATTTCGGATATTTATGATGAAGTTTATCAGTTAGACAATATATGGAGCGAAACAATATATAATGAAGAGTATGTAAGGGTTACATTTGAAAAATATTTAACAAATAAAAATGATATAACAATATTTCCAAGAATTATTTCTGGAGCTCCAAGAGTTGAAGTTTATGAGCTAAATGGAAGCGAAAAATTAGCAGAATTTACAGATATAAAATCAAACAAATATAATAAAATTTATTTAATTGAATTAGAAGGAACGCAAGATACATTTGATTTGAAAGTTGTTGGAGGTGTTTTGGAATTTGATTATGTTTTTGACCCTTATTATGAATATGTAATTAATTTTACTTCAACTACAACCTGGACAATTCCGGATAAAGTAACAAAGGTAACTGTTGAAACTTGGGGAGGCGGTGGTGGAGGTGGAAGTGGGGCTGCAGGGGGTGCGGCAAGAGGGGGAGGAGGTGGTGGTGGTGCTTATGCAATTTCAGATGTAAATGTTTCTTCTGGACAGAGTTTTAATATTGGAATTGGTGCTGCAGGTTCTGCAGGAACAGGAGGAGGAAATGGTGGGACAGGAGGAAACACTGATTTTTATAATGATACAGCAACTTATGTTCGGGCAGCAGGAGGAACAGGAGGAAATGGAGGTTCAGGTTCACAAAGCGGAGGAGCAGGAGGTTCTACTGCAAGCTCTATTGGGAATGTAAAGTACAAAGGGGGGGATGGAGGAACAGCTGATTCAACTTGGTCAGGAGGAGGAGGCGGAGGTGCAGGTTCAACAGGTACTGGAAAAAATGCAGATGTTGGAACCCCCGGAGGAGAAACAAGTGAACATGGGGGAGCAGGGGGTGCCGGAAGAAGCAGTAATGGTGTTGGAAGTACAGGAAGTATTTATGGCGGGGCTGGTTCTGGTGGAAAAAAAGGAAATGGCGGGGCTGTTAATGGAGGAGCAGGAGCTCAGGGCTTTATGAAGATAACTTACAGAGTTTATTATTATCTAGATGTTGAATTAAATTCTCCTGAAGATTATGCAAGTTCAGATTCTTTTTTTATGAGTTTTAACTTTACTCCCTCTTCTTCAGATAATTTTGTCAATTGTTCACTATGGGATGATTCTACAGGAGCATTTTCTTTTAATCAATCAAACCAGACAGCAATAACAAATGATGCAGACAATTTCATAAATAAAACTTATTCAGAAGCTGGAACATATTTATGGAATATCCAGTGCTGCGATGATTTTACTGGTTGTACCTTTGCATCTTCAAATCGTTCTTTAACAATTTATGAAGCAGGAGATTTAGATGTTTCCCTGGAAAACCCAGAACCATATGAAATTTTAACTTCACCTGATGTTGATTTTTATTTTATTCCAACCTCTTCTGCAAATTTGATTAATTGTTCATTATGGGACAATTCAACAGGAATTTTTCATTTAAACCAGACAAATCAAACAACAATTACAAATGGAAGTTCTAATTTCATAAATAAAACATATTCAGAAGCTGGAACATATTTATGGAACATCCAGTGTTGTGATGATGAAAACGGATGTATTTTTTCAGTTACAAATCAAAGTTTTTCATTTGATTTTGATGAACCCGTTGTGAGTTTGGTTTTTCCTGAAGATTATGGCAATTTTCTAACTTTTGATGATGAGTTTGTTTATAATGTTTCAGATGCTTCTAATATCAATAATTGTTCATTATATATTGACGGAGAGTGGAAACAAACAAATACTTCTATTGCAAAAAATACAAACCTAACTTTTTATGAAGATTTGGAAAATGGAATTTATAACTGGAGCGTATCCTGCACTGATTCAGGAGGCAGGATTGGATGGAGTGAAAACAGAACATTAAATGTTTCTATCCCAAATGAATATATAATCAATTTTACTTCTACAACTTCCTGGACTATTCCTGAAAAAATAGTAGAAGTAACTGTTGAAGCATGGGGAGGCGGAGGCGCTGGCGGAGGAGTTTCTGGTGGAGGTGCTCAAGCTGGCGGGGGTGGGGGAGGAGGCGCTTATGCAGAAGCCACTTTCTCAGTTGAATCAGGAGAAACTTATGATGTTGTTGTTGGTGCAAGTGCTTCAGGAACTTCAGGTGATGGTGCTGACGGAAATCCGAGTTATTTTGATGATGGTTCTCTGATATATGCTGCTGGAGGAAAAGGAGGTTTAAATGCAGGAACAGGAGGAGCAGGAGCTTTAATAACAGATTGTATTGGTGATTTAATTTATGCAGGTGGAAGCGGAGCAGATTCTACTGGCACAACTTCTTCTGGCGGGGGTGGGGGAGGAGCAGGTTCAACAGGTGCTGGAGGAGATGCAAGTGGAACAACTGCAGGAACCGGAACTTCAGAATTAGGAGGAGATGGTGGTGCCGGAACTACAGGAGCAGGAAATTCAGGTAATCCTTATGGAGGTGCAGGAAGCGGAGCAAGAAAGCCATCTGCAAATACCCAAGTCACAGCAGGAAGCGGAGCTCAGGGCTTTATAAGAATAACTTACAGAACTTACCAAACCCAGTTTTTAGATGTTGAATTAAATTCTCCTGAAGATGAATCTATTCTAAGTGATTATGGAGTTAGTTTTAATTTTACCCCAGATTCTTCTGGAAATCTGATTAATTGTTCATTATGGGACAATTCAACAGGAATTTTTCATCTAAACCAAACTAACCAGACAGCAATAATAAATGATGCAGACAATTTTATAAATAAAACTTATTATCAAGACGGAGCATATCTATGGAACATCCAGTGTTGCGATGATGAAAACGGATGTGCTTTTGCAGATGCAAATTATACTTTTTCAATTGATACTCAAAACCCTATAGTTAATTTAGTCCATCCAGGTAATGGAGAAACAATCTTTAGTGATTCTGACTTCTTTTTTAGATATAATGTTTCAGATGCTTCCAATATAACGAATTGTTCATTTTATATAGACAATGAATTAATGCAGACAGAAGATTCAATAATTAAAGATACTAATATGACTTTTTATCATTATCTTGAAAATGGGATTTATAACTGGAGTGTATCCTGCACTGATTTTTTGGGAAGAACAGGATGGAGTGAAAACAGAACAGTGAACATCTCGGTTACAAGAGATGGGTTTACAGGAGTTTTACATGAATCTTTCTGGGGGGATTTTTCAGAAGAAACAGCATATATAAATCTGAGAAATGAAGTGGATGGCACAGCAAATACAGTTAATTATACAATTCCGGGGAATGGTGGGCTTGTAAAATTAGTTGAAGCAAATTCAGAGTATGCTGGAAATAATGGAGCAGTAATTCCTTCTGGCTCAACAATTTCTTTTAGGTCTCAGTTTAATATTCTTACCCCTGCAACTTTTTATTTAACATGGAAACTTTATATTTCTAATAGTTCAGTAGACAGTCTGCTTTGCCAGTATGGAGATGATTCAACAGGAGGAGGGGACGCTGTTCAGACTTATTCTAATGACACTTGTATTTCTTCTGATGTTTATTTAAATTCTGGGGACAGATTAAAATTAGTTATAAATGCTTATAATTCTTATTCTTCAGAAAGAAAAATCATTCACACTTACGACCATGTAAATTCTTTTGTAATTGTGAATGTGACATCTGAAGGTTTTCTTAGTGCTGATTTGGTTTCTCCATTAACAGATCCGTATGTTGCTCAGGATGGAACTTTTGAAGCTATTTGCCAGGCAGATTGTTCTCTTGGAACATGCAGGAATGTCAATGTTTACATACAAAGAAACACTTCAGCAACTGGATGGGAAAATATCGGAGCAGCCGGAAATCTTATTTTAGATGATGGGGAAACAAATCCCCATAATCTTGGGGATATAGGTGCATCCTCTCAAAATACAAGTTTTATTATTAAAGGAAACACTGAATCAGAGGATAATAACATAAGATGTGTTGCTATTGGGAGTTATGATTCTTATAATGGAACAACTACAACTCCTGTTACAGTAGGAGTTTCAGTAGCCGCTCCTCCTGTGATAAATCTTACTTCTCCTGCTACAATGACATGGTTTAATTATTCAACCATCTCTCTTTTTTACAATATCTCTGATGTGAATGACAATATTGCCAATTCAACTTTAATTTTAAATGGTGAGAGAAATATTACAAATCAAACAACTATTCTTAACGGACAAATAAATAATTTTACAATTACTCTCTCAGATGGAAGTTATAACTGGAGTGTTAATGCAACAGATGCAACAAATCTGGAAGGTGCTTCAGATGAAACAAGAACTTTTTATATAGACCCCCAACATCCTAAAATAGAGCTTTATTCTCCAAACCCAGGAGATTATTTTGAAGTTAGCAGTGTTAATTTTTATTTTAATGCATCAGACAACCTTGCTTCTTCATTAACCTGCAATCTTACTATAGACAGCATTGTTGAACACTTAAATTTTGTAGCTGAAAATGGGGAAAATGTTTCAAGAAATGTTTCAGATTTTGGAATTGGAGTTCATTACTGGAATGTATCTTGCAAAGATGAAGCAGGAAATTTTAATACAAGTGAAACAAGAAATTTTACTATTGCTGATTTGCCTCCAACAGTTTCTTTAATTACACAAGATAATTGGTGGTTTGATGAATCTCCAATTAATCTTACTTATCTTCCTTCAGACAATAATGAATTGGTAATCGCAGATTTATATTTAAATGGGATTTATAATAAATCAAACGAGACAGAAATAATAAATAATGAACATAACAATTTTACTCTTACCCTTAGTGATGGTTACTATAATTGGACAGTTTATGTGAATGATACAGGAGGATATAGTGCAAATGCTTCTGTAAGAAATTTTTATGTTGATACTCAGAATCCAGTAATTCAGCTTATTTCCCCTGAAAATCAGAATATTTCAGAATCATCTTATGTGAATTTCACATTTAATGTTAGTGATAATCTTGCATCTACTTTGACTTGTACATTAAGAGCAGGAGAATATGTTTCTTCTCCTTTTTCTGCAACAAATAATGAAATTGCTAATCATTCTGTTCCAGTATTAACTGATGGAATTAAGATGTGGAATGTTTCCTGTACAGACAGTGCAGGGCATACTAATATTAGTGAAAGTTGGCAGATAACAATAGAAGAAAAACCAAAAGTTGAGTTAAATACTCAGAATTATAAATGGTTTAAGAATAATGTAACTTTGGGATATACCCCCTCTGACAATACTAATTTTTCAAATTGTTCTTTATATATAGATGGGGGATTTAAAGATGTTAACACATCAATTTCAAATAATCAGGTAAATTCTTTTTTTATAATTGATTTGGAAAATGGCTTTTATAACTGGAGTGTTGCTTGTTATGATACTTATGGGTTATATAATGAGTCAGAAACAAGATATTTCTATAGAGATGATGAGTTCCCTCAGATAGAGCTTCATGCTCCAGAACCGGACGAGGTAGTTTATTCTGCTGAAGTTTATTTTAATTTCACTGCAACAGATAATATGGCAGAAAATTTGACTTGCAATCTAACAATCAACAGCAATATTACCGAGCTTGTTGTCCAGAATGGAACTATGAATTCAACATTAAAGATACTTTCAGCAGATACATACTACTGGAATGTTACTTGTTCAGATTATGCAGGGAATACCAATACTTCTGAAACAAGGCTTGTTGTAACTGTTACTCCTCCTGAAATTGATCTTATCTCTCCTGAAGAAGGAGACTGGTTTAATAATACAACTATTAATTTTTCATACTATGCTTATAAATATGATGAATCAATTGTTAACTGTTCTTTATATATAAATGGAGAGTTTTCACAAGTTAATTCAACACCAATAGATAATGATTTCCCAAATTATTTTGAAGAAGTTTTAGAACAAGGAGAATACTACTGGAATGTTTATTGTGTTGATGCAGACGGATTGACTGGAGGCGGGGAAGAAAATATAACTTTTTATGTTGATACAGATCCTCCTAAAATTTCTTTGAATTTTCCAGCTCCAGACGAGACTTTAGATTGGAATGATGTAAACTTTAGCTTTAATGCAACAGATAATATGGCAGAAAATCTTTCATGTGACTTTTATTTAGACGGCCAGTTTGTTGAAGAGATTGATGCAGTAAATTCAACTCCTCAAGAATATCCTCTTAGTTTAAATGACGGAAGTTATAACTGGAGTGTCCTTTGCCGAGACTCTGCTGGAAATTCTAATACAAGCGAAGTTAGGGACTTTGAAATTGATGCTCCTCCTAAAATTACCTTATACACCCCGGATAATGATTATTATGGCGAAGGGCAATCAGTTACTTTTAGTTATCTTGCTGAAGACGCTCAGGGAATTCAGAGCTGTACTCTATTCATTGATGATGAGCAAAATGAAACAAAAAGCGGAGCTGAGCTTGATTTAAATTCCGATTTTGTAATTTCAGGAATTTCAGAAGGAAGACATAACTGGACAGTTGAATGCTTAGATAATAACCAGCCAGTTGAAAGAAGCACAAAACCTTCTCCGAAGAATTTTTATATGGATTTCACCCCACCATCTATCCGATTAAATGCTCCGGATAATGATTCAGGAATTGATTTCAA
>CAYMES010000049.1:0-7786 GCA_964389765.1 Candidatus Woesearchaeota archaeon | reverse complement strand
ATAATCAAAAAAGCATCAGAAATTTTTGTTGTTGAGAATTTTAGAAATTTAAGCTCTTCCAGATAATGTAACTTAATCTTCTCAAATCAATTACTAACTCAATCCTTTAAATTAACAACCCTAATCTTGTTATCATAAGATCCAAATAATTAATTTACAAATTATAGATATATTTTAAATTTTAGTACATGATTAGCCATCATAATAAGATGATTTTTTTCAGAAAGGTTTAAAAAAATAAAATGACTCATAAAGATAGTTTAAAAAGAGGATAAAATGAATAATCAGATAGATAGAGAAATAGGTTTTGAAAAACAAAGAATTAAGCAACAAGAACAAACTGAAGAAGAGCTAAATATTCAAGAAGAACAAAAATTAAGTGTTCAAGAAGTTGATGAAATTTCTGAAAAGATATCAGCTATGAAAAAAGAATTAGCAAAAATTATAATAGGGCAAGAAGAAATTATAAATAGCTTATTAAGAGCATTGATATGTAAGGGACATGTGATTGTTGAAGGTGTTCCAGGAATGGCAAAAACCCTGACAGTAAGAAGCCTAGCTGCTATTAGTGGATGTAGTGTTAATAGAATACAATTTACAGTTGATTTATTGCCTACAGATATTATAGGACTAACAATATACAGAAAAGAAAAAGGATTTGAAACAGTTAAAGGTCCTATATTTACAAATTTTGTTATAGCAGATGAAATAAACAGAGCTCCTCCAAAAACACAATCTGCATTACTTGAAGCAATGCAAGAAAAAGAAGTTACAATAGGGAAAAAAACATCTTCTCTTCCAGATCCATTTTTTGTAATGGCTACTCAAAATCCTTTAGAACAAGCAGGAGTATATACTCTTCCTGAAGCTCAAATAGACAGATTTATATTTAAAATAATAGTAAAATATCCTAAAAAGAAAGAAGAAAAACAAATTATGAAAAAAAATGTTAATCTGAAAAAGTTTGAAAATTTTGGATTAAAAAAAATAATTTCAAAAAAAGACATCCTGCAAATGCAAGAAAATGTAAATAAAGTCTATCTTAGTGAAGAAATCCAAGATTATATAATAAATATAGTTGATGCAACAAGGGATAGAGATAAAGATTATTCTAAATATATAGATTGGGGAGCATCTCCAAGAGCAAGTATAAACTTTTTCATAGCAAGTAAAGCAGAAGCATTAATGCAAGGAAGAAATTATGTAATTCCTGAAGATGTGAAAAAAATAGCTCTAGATGTTTTAAGACATAGGTTAATCTTGAATTATGAAGCAGAAGCAGAAAATATAACTTCTGATATGTTAATAAAAAAAATAATTAATGAAACTCCAGTGTCTTAAAACTCTTAAATACTTTCAGAAAATATTTATCCCCTAAATTTATTAAAATGAGAGAACTAAATGTTAATTTTTCCAAAAATATCTCAAAATTTGCTTCAGCTATGAGAAAAAGAATGTTAATTAGAACTATCTTTTATAAAAAGATATTTAAAGGAAAAGGAGTGGAATTTGACTCTTATAGAAAATATACTCCTGGTGATGATGCATCTTTAATTGATTGGAAAGCTAGTATGAAAGCAAATCATCCTCTTATTAAACAATATATAGAAGAAAGAGGTTTAAAGGTATTTTTTATAATAGATGTAGGAGATAACATGGTATTTGGCTCTGAAGATAAATTAAAAAATGAAACAGCTGCTGAAATAAGTGCGACTCTTTCTCATCTAATAGTTTCTTCAGGAGATAGTATTGGATTTGCAATGTATAGTGATAAAATAAAAAAAGTAAGGATGTTTAACAAGGGAAAAAAACAATTTAATATATTTATAAAAAACCTTAAAAATCCTAATTTATATGGAGGTGTTTCAAACTTAAAACAAACCCTAAGATTTCTCCTGCCTTATCTTAAAGATGCTTCTGCAGTATTTATAATCTCTGATTTTATTAATCTTGATCAAGAATGTATGTCTCTTTTAAAAAGATTTACAAAAAAATATGAAACAATAGGAATAATGGTAAGAGATATAGTGGATGTTCAATTACCAGATTTAAATAAAGAAATAGTTATAGAAGATATCTATACAAGAAGACAGTTATTGATAAATCCTCATATAATAAAAAACAAGTATAAGTATAATGCTTTTAAACAGAAACAAGAGATGCATGATTTTTTTAAAAAAATAGGAGCAGATCTTTTTGAAATATATACAGATAAAGATTTTGTTAAACCTCTTGCTGACTTTCTAAAATCAAGAGTTAAAAAAAGAAAATATGTAATGCCCAGATAATAAAATGATAATATCCTTTACAAGGCCAGAATATCTAATGCTTTTATTAGCCCTTCCTGTGTTAATTTTTATTCATGTCATCTCATTAAAAAGTGTTAGAAAAAGAGCTGTGAAATTTGCTAATTTTGAAGCTATATCAAAAATTAAAGGTGTGGAAATATTTTCTAAAAACCTAACAGTTTTATATATTAATATAGCTATAATTATTCTTGTTGTTTTTTCTGTTTCAGGGATGAGTTTAACAAGAACAGTTAAAGCAAGTGGAATGTCTTTTGTATTAGCTATAGATTCTTCTTGGAGTATGGAAGCTGAAGATATAGAGCCAACAAGATTAGAAGCTTCTAAACAAGCTGCTAAAGATTTTCTAAATATGGTTCCTGAAAAAACTAAAATTGGGGTAGTTTCTTTTTCTGGAACATCATTTATAGAACAAGACCTGAGCGAAGATAAAAATCAAGTTAAAAGAGCAATTGATAATATAAAATTAAATTTTGTAGGAGGTACAGATATTTTAGGAGCAGTTACATCTTCTACTAATTTATTAAGAGAGCAAGAAGCAAAAGCAATAGTTTTAATAAGTGATGGACAAGCAAATATAAATACTCTTCAGGATATTATTGATTACAGCAATAAAAATAAAGTAATTATTCATGCATTAGGTGTAGGAACAGAACAAGGTTCAGTTGAAGAATCTGGTGCAAGTTTTAAAATATCAGAAGATACTTTAAGAACAATAGCTCATGAAACAGAAGGAGAATATTATAATATTGAAAATATTGAAGATTTTTATTCTTCTTTAAATCAGATTGCTGAAACTAGAGAAAAAAAAGGTATCTATGATCTTTCTTTATATCTTATGATAATAGCTTTAATTTTATTTTTATTAAATTTTGCTCTTATAAATACGAGATATAGAATTTTACCTTAATTTTTCTGCTTTATCTTTTTCAACTTGTTCTCTAATTTCTTTAATTTTTTGTTTTATTCTTGACATTTCATCAAAATCGCCTATATTTCCTTTTTTTTCTGGTTTTTTAGAAGATAATTTTTCTTTGTTTATTATTGGTTTTAAACTTTTTAAATTTCCAAGATTTTTATTTTTCCAATCAGATTTTTGTATTTCTTTTTTTATTTTATCTCTTTCTTGTTCTTCTTTATTTTTATCTTTTTGTTTTGGCTTGTTTTTATGAACTTTTTTTTCATATTGAATCGGCTTTTTATGTTCTTGTTGTGTTTTTATTTGTTTAGGAAATTTAGGTTTTTTTATATTAAGATATTTATGAGGTTTTTCAGTTTCTTGTTTTTTTTGCTCTTGTTTTTCTAACAATCTTCCAAATATATCAACTAATTTGATATAATCTTCTTTTTTTATTTTACTTCCTGAATAAAGATAATATTCCATATATTTGCATAACCTTACTAAATAATCTTCATTTCTTTTTTTTAATATCTTAGATATTTCTCTATAAGATATTTCTCTTTCTATTCCTAAATAATTTTTAAAATATTTTTTTGCAATTTTGTTCAACTCTTTTAAACCTTGTTTTGGTTCTTTGTTTTTAAGATTTTCTAGATTATCCATTTCTGGAGGAGTATTTTCAACTTTAATTTCTTGCTGCTTGTTTTTTTTATTTTTTAAAAGATAAATTACAACAAATATAATTATAACAGCTATACATAATAGAATTATAGCTATAAGTATAATAGCATTCTTATTAAAAACTGCAGATAAGTCAAATAAAAACTTCCACCTCATTTTAATTTAAAAGGCTTGTAAGGTATAAAAATGTTTTGTAATAATCTTAAAATTGCTAGAAAGTTTGTTTTTTTACTATTACCTATAATTAAATTTATAAATTTAGATTAAGAGATTTATAAAAATATAAGGTAAATAATGTTGTAGATTTAAAGTGCGTTACTTTAGTTAGTTAAATTTCCTATAGCTGGGATGGATAAACTATTTTTTTATTTAGCATAAAGGCTTTAGGACAAAATTAAGAAAATTCTACTTAAAATCTTTTGTTTATGTTGAAAATCTTTTAGATTATTTATAGGATTCTATTTTTTATCGTGATAGTTTAACTATAACATTATGTAAAAATACCTAATTATTTATTATAAAAAGAGAAAATCTATCTTAGATAATATGCCTCTTATATAAAAAATTAAAATGTTCTATAGCTATTTAACTAATAATAGAAACTTACAAGATTAAGATTAGCTAATGAATCTTAAATTTTATAAAGATAAATAGGCTATTTTTGTCTCACTATCTAGCATAAAGCAAGTTTTAAATAATAAGTTCTCTTTATTTTTTAAAAGAGGAAAATGGAACAAGATAATAGAAAAAAGCATTTGTTTTATATATTAATTATAGCAATGGTATTTATTATTGTTGTAATTGGAAGTCTTTTTTGGTATCTTTCTTATAGTTTTAAAATAGGGGAGTTTGTTTATAAAGAAAATGGAGAAACAAAAATAGGAAAAATAAAAAGTGCAGCATTTCCTTTAAGTTATCTTGTTGAATGGGAACAAGGAAATTATACACAAGAATCTTTATTTGATGTTAATAAGATTTCTGACTTAAATTCAGGTTCAATAAGAGATTTTTTTCAAGATAATGGATTAGAAGATTATTTTTATGAAGGGGATATTAATGGAAAGAGTATACTTTTATCTGAACAAGAAAATTTTTCTTCTGTATCTGAAAGCATCTTAGGAATAGGGGGAAATACACCTATTAAACTAGGTGATGAAAATTGTGAGCCTATTTTTGTATGTGGAGCTTGGGGAAAGTGTGAAGTAGAATATGACTTGCATAAGCTCATAAAAGGAAATTTTTCAATGGGGTTACAACATAGGCATTGTAAAGATTATTCAGAGTGTATGTCTGATTTTATTGATTCACAAAGCTGTAGGGTTAAAAAAGAGATTATTTTAAAAAATATTAAACAAGATGGCAAGGAACATCTTGAGATTTATGATAAAGAAAATAGGTTAATTGGGAAGATAAATAAAACAGAAATTGAGAATATAGATAAGTTAAATATTGAGTTTTTAGTCTAATTTATCTTTTTTTTCTAGGGCCTGGCCAGGGTCTGAATCTTTTTGAGTGGTGAAAAGGGGCTTGTTGAATTTGCTGTCCTTGATGTTCTAATAAAGAATATGGAGAGTGTCTTGTTATTAAGAATCTGCTTCCAACAAAATCAGAAATTACTGCTGTAATTGTTAGATTTCCTACTGCTGTTTTAAAAACTCCACCTATAACTGGGACTCTTGCTTTTTTTGCAAAATTATCTATTATTTCTTTAATTTCTTTTTGTGAAATAGTTATTTTTGTCATGCTAACTCTTCCTGCTTTCTTAATTCTTAGATATTTGTTTGGACCAGGACATTCTATCATATTTATTTGATTATCATTTAATAAAGGATTTAATTTCCCAAGATCTATATCCACTTGCTGATTAGTTGGAAGAGGACTAGATTTCTGATAATCTTTTTGTGATGATAAAGGTTGAGAAAAGAAATGTTTTGTTAATCTTGGTTTTTTTCTTGGAAAAAAAGCAGGTGAAGGTTTTCTTTTTGATTGGAATTTTCTTAATTTTGATTTTTTTGGAAATAGAGGTTTTGTTAGTTTTTTAGAGAAATCTTCTTCATGTTGTATTTTTCTTGGATAAGTTGTTGTTTTTGTTTTTTCTTCTTGCTTTGTTTCTTGTTTTGGTTGGCTAGATAATAAGGATTCTATATATTCTTTTCCTGGTTCTTGTTCTTTTTTTATTTTTTCCTGTTCTTCTTGTTCAGAAACTTCTGGTTGTTGTAAAGCTATTATTCTTGGAGTTTGTTTTTCTTGTTCTTTTTTTATTTTTTCTAATTTATTAAGAATAACTTCTTTAATAAAAAGTGCAAGAAAAATAGCTCTATGTTGGTGAGTTATGTTTTTTAACATTTTAAAAGTAGTATTTATCTTGGAGGATTATTTTCAGTGTTATGATAATTTTTTTCTCTTAATTTTCCTTCCATAAGAGTTAGGCCTTTTGCAATTGTTTTATTCTGATCAATTAAAGTATCAAGTTTGTTTACTAGTTCCCCATCTTTTTCTTTATTCTGACCAATATTTAGTTCTCCTTTTTCTTGTTTTTCTGCAAAACTTTTAGCAGAAATTTCAAATAATTGCAATAATTTGGAGATTTGTTCAGAAAGATTATCAAACTTCACAGAAAGATTTGTAAGTACTTTTTGAAGATTTACAAAATTATCTATAAGCTTTTGTTCAAGTTCAGCTTTAGTCATAGTCTTTTTTTTAGAACTTTTTTTAGTACCACTTTTTTTAGCCATGTTTTAAATAATGAGAACGAATTTATAAACATTACGATATTATTCTTTTCTTTTTAATCTGTTCAATTCCTTTTCTTTTTTATGCATTTCTGATTCAATTTCTTTTATTTTTTTTAATCTATCTACTTCTTCCTGAGTTTGTTTTAATCTTTTTTCAGCTTCTGAAAGTTTTTTATCTACTTCTTTATTTTTCTGCATTTTATCTTTAAAATCCTGATATTTTGTCAGCTTAATTTTTTCGTTTTTTTCTTGTGTTTTTGTTTTTCTTTTAGAAATTGTTTTTAATGTTAAAAAAACAGCAAATAAGGAAAATATTGCAAGAAAGATAATTGCTCCTATTTTTACAAATATGCTTCTTAATCCCGGACCTTCATTTTCTGAAACAGCTTTTCCTGTTATTCCTGCAAGATTTGTCTCATTTATGCTTTCTTTTGCATCTTTGTTTGAGATATTTTCTTCACTTTGATTTTGTTCTGGAACTGATTCTGTTATTGTAGAATTTTTTGATTCAGACTTATTATTTTCTTCACTTTTATTTTCCATTTTTACTTCCGGTTCCTGATTAGTTATTTCTTTAACATCAGTTTTTGTAAGCAAGAATTCAAGAGTTTGTCCAGGAGTATAGTTTCCAAATGTAACAGGGGGAACAGCAAATTTCTTATTTTTAGAGGCAAGCAAAATCACTTTGAATTCCCGAGTAACAGATGCATCTTTAGAAAATATCCCACTTTTTCCAGAATTTCCTACAAAATGTTCTAATGAATTTTCTGTTTCAGGGTTAACTATATTTATTGAAACAGTATGGTTTGGATGAGAGTAAACCAAAATCGGAGTTTTAATAGCTAATACTAAAGGTAAAATTAATATAGATAAAATTATCATTAAAACAACTAATATGTTCTTGCACCTCATTTTAATATATAAAATATAATGTATTTATAAATATTACTGAAAATCATTACATATATTAACAATTAATAAAAATGGGGACAGAGGGAATCGAACCCCCAACTGTTGGTCTGGAGCCAACTGTTTTACCATTAGACTATGCCCCCAATAAAAGAACAAGAGAGAAAGAGGTTTAAATAGTTTTTTCTTAAATTTATCTTGTATAGCCAGTAGACATATGTCGTAGGCAACCGAAAATTAGTTCTGAGATGAAT
>CAYMES010000048.1:0-7987 GCA_964389765.1 Candidatus Woesearchaeota archaeon | reverse complement strand
TTTAACTTTTTCCATTTTTATCTCTTGCAATGATTAATCTCTTCATATGTTTTTTGAGATTTAGGAATATTTAATTCTCTTTTTAAAAAAGGATGAATAGGCTCATATTTCATTCCGCCTTTCATCTTTTCTTCTTCTGTTAATTCAGAAATAAACTTAGATTTTAATTTTGAAGGCATAATATAAAATTTTTCTAATAGGATTTCCTGCACTTGTTTATTTATTAAATTCTTATAAACTAAACTTATTCTAATTTCACAACCTAAAATTTTATTTAATTTTAATAATGTTAATAAGTTCCTAAATGTTATGTTTTTTGCAGGATTTAAAAATTTCCCTTTTTTATCATAAAGTCCAAAAAATATCTCCTGTATAAACTTTCGATTACAATTTGGTTCTATTTCTGGATATTTTCCTTTATCGTGATAAATTTCTAGGAAGGTTGGTTGTAAAGCATATTTATTGTTTCCATCAATAAAATTAAATTGTTTATCAATATCCCACTCTCCCCTAGTTGATGCAAATAGTTGTCCATTTTCTTCTTTTGTTTCTGGATTTATTATATAAGCTTCTGTTTTTATTGCTACTCCTACTGCCTTTGTTTTTCCGTGATTAAATATGTTCAAGATTATTTTATCATTTTCATATTCTTTTTTCTGGACATCTAATAGAGGATCCTCTTTTTTTATTAAATAAACTGCTTGTTCTTCAGAAGTTTTCCTTTGCAAATCAATAATCTTCGTTTGTTTTTTTAGAATCCATAATTGAAAACCTAATATTAAAAGAGTTCCTATTCCTAAGATAATTTCAAAAGATTCCATCTCTAAATCCCCTCATCTTCTCGGCCAATCCACCAACCGAAACATTTAAATTAATGCAATACGTATAATTATTGTACCAACAGCTAGTTAGTTCGCCTGGTAGGCTTCGGCTGAATCCAGGGGGGCAACCTAGGGTTGCGGCGCTCTTTGTAGCGTTCATTGGTACATTTTTTATTTTTTTAACTAACTCCTCAAAGTTTAATTTAACATTATTGTATAAACTCTAATTTATTTTCTCAATCATATTTATATTCATGTTCTAAATTAGGCTCTTTAATTCCCTATCAATTCTTTTAATTTCTTTTTCTTCCTTTCTCCACCAATCTCTGCTCCATATTCTTAAAATTTTCCAGCCATTATCTTCTAAAATTTTTTGACGGTAGATATCTCTATCTTTTGCACTTTTTGAAGAATGGTATCCTGCTCCATCACATTCTATACCTGCTATAAATTTGTTTTTTTCTTTAGGATGTATAATTCCTAAGTCAATCTTATATCCAATACACCCAACCTGGGTTTTAACTTTATAACCTAACTTAGTTAAAGCATCCCTAACCTCTCCCTCAAAATCGCTATCATATTCTTCAAATTCTTCATAGGTCATCTCTGTTTCCTTAAGTGAATTCAAGGTCTTTTCAGCAGAATCTTTGCTATCTTCAGAAACAGCCTTGCAATATTCAAGATATCTTCTTAATAATTTTGGACCTTCAAAAGATCCCCCATACTTTAAGTTAGAGGGTTCAAAAGATGTAAATAAAATTATCTTTTCTCTTGCCCTACTTATGGCAACGTTAAGCCTGTTCGGGCCATAAGGACCATTTAAGGGACCAAACATATATCTAAATTTTTTAAGCTTATCGTAACCATAACTTACAGAGAAAATTATAATATCTCTTTCGTCCCCTTGAACATTCTCTATATTTTTAACAAACAATCCTATATATTCTTCATTATTATATCTTTTTCTTTCATTATCTAAAATCCTTCCAAAAACCGGATCTTTGGATGCTTCTTCATCTAACATTTCTTCAATTAGATCTTTTTGTTTTACATTAAAAGTAATTACTCCGATAGTTTTTCCCTCTTTATTTTCCTTTAGTGTCTTTTTTAATTTTTTAACTACCTCTTTTGCTTCCTTTAAATTAACTCCATAATCCCATATTCCCCCGACATTATTATATTCAATTGGTCTTTTAGTTATCTTGGAATTTTTGGGTATAACTCTGAGATAAGTATCATAAAATGCATAATTAGAGAAGTTAATTAATTCTGGATAATTAGAACGATAATGATAAATTAGCCTTTTTCCAGGCAATACAGTCTTTGCCCTTTCTAAAAGGGACTCATCATCTAAAAGTTGTTTTTCATCGTAATTATATTCTTCTATCTCCTCAAAATCTTCCTCATTTCTACTAATAAAAAAAGTTGAAGGAGGAAGTTGTTTTTCATCTCCAGCCACAATTATTTTTTTAGCCCTAATCAATGAAGGTACTGCCTTTTCAAGTTTGCATTGCGAAGCCTCATCAAATATAACTATATCGAATAAGTCTTTTTTTAAAAGAAATGTCGAAGAAACTGTTTCAGGAGAACACATCCAGCAAGGAAACATTTCAAGCAAGCCATCATCATAAAATTGCTTAAACAATTCTCTCAAGGTTAGCCTTTTTCTTTTCTTGCCAACTTCATGAATTAAACTTTTTAAATAGTTATAATTTTTCCTTCTACCATCATAATCATACTCTTTCCATTTTAAAGAATGATACTTAGTCATAAACTTCTCATTTATAACCTTTGGAATAAGTTCTACTTTTTTATTCATAAGAGTTCTTAAATTTTTTTTAAGAGATTCATAAGAGTCATGACTAAACGACTTTAAATTAGGATTTTCCGATTCAATATGTTGAATCCATTTTAAGTAAAAACTATTTAAAATCAAATCTTTCCAAGTATTGGATATATCTTTTTCTAAAGGAATACTCTTATAACAAACACTGCAAATTTCCCTTTCATAATTATCTAATTCATTAAATATTTTATCAAAAACTATCAATTCATCTATATTCTGAGAATCTTTTTTTATTTGTTTTACCTCATCCCGAATAGATTTAAATCCTATAATTTTCATCTTTAACTCTCTTATTTTCTTTTCATTAAAAATAGTTTCAAGATATTTCAAGGAATCATTCAATTCTTTTAGAGATTTATCTATCTTGCTCCATCTCCCAATTGTTTCATCTAAATTATCTATCAAATCTGAGTACTTTGATTTTAATCTCCACCAATTACTATTAAAATATCTATTAAATTTTTTATCATTTAATCTTTTAAATTCTCTTAAATCCTTTAAAACATGTAGAAGACTGTCAAAATCAATACTTTTTATCTTATTGATATCTGATTTAAAGCTTTTATCAAAAAATATATTCTCAAATGTGTAAATAACTTTTATTAGAATATTTATCTCTTCTTTAAATTTTATGTTGTCAAAATTTGTAGAGAATCTTTTTCTAGAATATAAAGAAAAATTGGGGTTCTCAAATTTATAATAGTTTTTTGCAATTTTCTGAATTTTTTCTAAAGAAATTTCTAATTTTTTTAAATCAAATTTATTAAAGGTATCACTCGAGAAGTTTAGTACTTTTTTACTGGGAATAGAATTTCTATATAAGTAATATAGTGGTGCCCCAAATTTTTGTTGAACATGCATTGTATCAACAACATCTCTTAATCTTTCAATCTTAGAATCTATTTTTTGGGAAACTTCGTTTAAGGAAGTTGATAATTTATTACTTTCTTTATCCGAAATATCATATCCAGATAAAACTGATTCAATTTGTTTAAAAATCATATTCCTGTCATTTTGAGAGTCATGCACCAATAAACAGTGTTTATTTATCCCCTTAGAAGCGAGCCTATTTTTTACCACATCTAACGCAGCTCTTTTCTCACAAACTAAAAGAATTTTTTTATCTCTTAATAAATTATCTGCTATCATATTTGTAATAACTTGGGATTTTCCAGTTCCGGGAGGACCGTGAATTACTAGGCCATTTCCTTTACGAGATTTAACTAAAATTTGTTCTTGACTAATGTCTGGTAGAGTCATGAAGAAGTTATCTTCTTCTTTAGAATCAAATAATTTTTCATCATCAAACCTTTCTTCTAAATCTGTTTCAGACTCATTTCCAAAAATCATGTCAGAAATTTTATTTGAAAATTTGTTTTTAATTATCTCATCATAATCATTATTTAGAGAACTATTTAATTGACTAAACTCTCCAATTATCGCATTCGGTAAAAATTGTATTTTTCCTTGAAGGTTTGCGGGATGTTCATCTTTTCTCAAAATTTCAAGAGGTTTAACTTTCTTTTCTTCAAATCCCTTCTCAATTATATCTATATTTAATTCCTTAAATATATTTTTTGACCAATCAAATAATTCATTTCCTTTTAAGTCTCCAACCTCTTCTAATTTTTCTAGGTTAATATTTTTGAAACCTTTGTTATACTTGTTGAAAGCCATAAAAAAAGTTTTGTTTAATATAACTCCCTGGGCTTCTTTTTTACTTAAAACAACCTTTTGTGAGATTCTATTTATTTCTATCTCAACTGGAATTAGAAAAAGAGGCGCTCGAAAAAAAGTTCCGTCAAAGAAGTTTCCTTGTATGAAAGGATATCCAAGATAACATTCATAATATCCTTTTTCCTTTAATATAAAATCTACATCTCTTTTTAAATAAAGAATATCCTTAACAATTTTTTGAGATTCAATATCTTTAACATTTAAATCAACCAAATTAACTTTTCTATTTTCGTAGAATAAAGCATTTAAGATTTTTAATGGCTTTTCTTTGTCAATTTTCGAAAGAGAAGATATGTCAAAAGTTTTCTTTTTTATGATTCTTGAAAGCCTTATCGCTCTGTTTCTTCTGCTTAAATCATTTAATCTATCCCTATATTTCTTTAATATCTTGTTCATCTTCGAACCTCCTTCTTAATTTTCTTTATCAATTCTCCACTTTCCTTAAAACTCTTTTCCAACTTCTCCAAAATTTCCTTACTGCTTAAATTTTCAATTTCTTCTTTTCCATTAGGATTATTTATATCAAGATTAAAATTTCTTTTTGCAATTTCTTCATAAGAAACTTTCCAACAATATTTTTCAAATTTCTTGTTTTCTCTGTCCTTCCACCACTCTTTTTCTAAATCAAATTCTTTAATCTGAATTGGTTTTCCTTTATTGTAAGTTTTATATCCTTTTGGAAGAGGATGTTCAAAATACCAAATTTCTTTTGTAGGCTTTCCTTTTTCAAAAAATAATAAATTTGTTCTAATCCCTGTATAAGGATTAAAAACTCCGTTAGGCAATCTTACAATTGTGTGGAGATTAAACTCTGTAAGAAGTTTTTCTTTAATTCTTGTTTTAACACCTTCACCAAATAAAAACCCATCAGGCAAAACAATCCCGCACCTGCCTTCTTCTCTTAATAGTTTCATTATTAAAACTAAGAAAAGATCTGCAGTTTCTCTTGTTTGAAATTCTGATGGGAAATTATTTTCAATTCCCTCTTCTTCAGCACCACCAAAAGGAGGATTTGTAACAACACAATCTACCATATCTTTTGAAGAATATTCTCTTAATGGCTTTGATAAAGAATTGTCATGTTTTATATTTGGTTCCTCAATATCATGTAACATTAAATTAGTCATGCAAAGCAAATGAGGAAGTGGTTTCTTTTCAATACCTCTTATATTTTTTCCTAGTTTTTGCAATTCTTCAACACTATCAACTTCTTTTCTCATGTTTTCTAAAGTAGAAACTAAAAATCCTCCTGTTCCACAAGCAGGATCTAAAACTATTTCTCCTAATTTAGGTTTAACCATATCAACAATAAATTGAGTTACAGCTCTTGGAGTATAAAACTCACCTGAACTTCCTGCATTTTGCAATTCTTTCAAAATTGTCTCATAAATATCATTAAATAAATGTCTATCTCCTTGTTTAGTAAAATCAATTTTATTAATCTCATTAATAACCTGTCTCATCAGAACCCCATTTTTCATATAGTTATAAGTGTCTTCAAAAACTTGTTTAATAATCTGCGCTTTTCTACTATTTTCCACATCTAGATTTTTAATTTGTTCAAATACCTTTTCATTAACAAAATCTAAAAGCTCTTCTCCTGTTATCCCTTCATCATCTGCTGCCCAATTTCTCCATCTTATCTTTTCAGGCAAGGGAGATTTATATTTTGGATTTTCTGCCTCTTTTTCTTCTTCCATTGCATCAAAAACCTTTAAAAAAACCATCCAAGTCATTTGGGAAATTCTCTGTGCATCTCCATCTACGCCAGGGTCTCTCCTCATGATGTTTCTAATGCTCTGAACTATATTTGAGATTGCCATAAAACCCACAACAAAACCACATATAAAAAACTTACTAGCCAATAGAAAATGGGACAGAATTAGGCCCTACTTATGATGCTTCTTATAAAAATTAAATACCTCAACTATTTTATTAGGAGTTCCAAGATAACAGACTACAATTTGTTTGATCTTCCCTTTAATAAGTTTACTTTTAACAATATAATAGTAAGTCTTACCTTTCACTTTCTTTTTTCTTAGGAACACCATATGAATCTAAAGTATTTAACAGTTTTAACTTTATTGGTTAGGCATTAAGACTATATAAGTTTTATGGTGTTATAGAGAATATAATATACTATAGAAAAACATAAATATAGTTGGGCATTAAATATCCTAAAAAGAGGTGATAAAATGGCACGATTAACAAATAAGCAAATCAAATACAGACTTTGGCAACTAAGTAAGTTCCTTCTCAACGAATATAAAGAGCAATCAATTCAAAAGGAACGAGATGATGCTCTTTATGAAAAAGAGTTTAAAAGAAGGAGATGAGTTATATGTTAGCAATTCTAAATCTAAACAAGGAAGGATTGTTTTAGAGAAAAAAGAGGGTTAAAGATTTGAGTTATATTAAAGTATATTTTATTGATGTTATGCATTAAATTTTAATAGTTTAAATATTTTTATTTGTCATTATCTAATTTAAAAAAATCTTTTACACTGAACGCATCTTTTTTAACAATTGATTTATTAATCCTCTTTTTTATTTCTCTTTTTTTGATTTTTCAAAAATATAATCTGCATGTCTTAAGAAAATTAAACCCAAAACTGGAGAAGAGTATTCATTAGCATTTAATTGAGAGTTAACTCTAAGATCTTCTGCAGAATCCCAAAGCCTTTTCTCTATTTCTCCGTTTGTTCTTGACATATTAATTAATCGTTTTATTTATATAAAAACCTATTCTTCCCCTACGTTTTTCTTATTCTTTAAATTTAATCTATCATTAGCCGTATTAACTAAAAAAGTATCTATTTCTCTTAGAGTAGGATTCTTATCTGTTTTATCCCTCACGTAATCATAAAGAAAAAGAATTTTATAACAAAACTTAGAATATTCTTTGTCCCCTATTAATTTAGATTCTTCAACCTTGCCCTTAACTATTTTTCTTATAGAATTTTTTGCTCTTGAATCATAAATTGGAAAAATAGGAATATGGAAGTGAAGATACTTAGAGGCAAGAGATCTTTTTTCTAATCCAGTTATATTTTTAAAAAAATCCATTAATTCTTTATGAATTATTAAAATTTCTTTCAAAGAGTTTTCATTAAATTCCTTATTTTTAAGTTTCTTTAGTTTTTCATCAAAATTTTTTGCAATATTAAACTCAATAAATTTATCAGTAACATAATCATAAAAATCATCATTAATCTTTTTCTTAATTTTTCTTCTTTCAATTGAAGCCGCATAAGACCTTCCTATAAGCCATATTTTTGCACGAATTTCTTCATCTTTAATATGGAAAGGATGTTTTTTACATAGGTTATAAAGAACAGTGTTTCCTAAACCCCATTCTTTCTTTTTTGAACTATTAAAATCGTCTAAATTAAGTTTAATCATCTTCTTCACTTATTTTTAAATTTTCAACTTCTCAAAATTTTTCCTTTCAGGATATATCAGTAAAGCTGGCTTATTTATCCTTCCCAAATGTTTTCTTTCTTTTTTTGCTTTTTCTTTTGCTTCTTTTTTATACCACTTCCCTCCCCCGTGTTTTTCTGCATAACAATTTATATCTTTTTTT
>CAYMES010000047.1:0-8412 GCA_964389765.1 Candidatus Woesearchaeota archaeon | reverse complement strand
CGTCACTTAATCTTCTTGTATTATGTAAGATAGGGCGAAAATTTATGAAGTAAGGCCGTCCTTTATTATAGTCTGAATTTTGAAACATTGCTACCCCTACTTCTGCTCTAACTAATGATTTAAGAAACTCTTCTCCATATTTTGTTTTTATTCTTTCTAAATCAGATTCTTCAATAGTTCTTGTTTGTACTTCTGTATTAATATTTGCTTTAATTTCCCCTACAAAATCATTTAATACTTGAGAAATAAGAACGAGTCCCATTCCCCATTTCCTAAATTCCCTACATGCTCTTTCTATTTGTAAAAATCCTTCACCACTTCCTCCAAATCGAGAAAGAAGCCGATGCACTTCATCAAAAACAAGCAATACTTTTAAATCAGGAGATTCTTTAGGATCTGATCTAAATATCTGCCTTATAACATTTGCAACAAATATATCTATGTCTTTTGGATCAAGTTTATTTAAGGTGAAAATCTGTATTTGTCCTGGATTCATGAATTTGTTAATGTCAATTATTTGTCTTGCATCTTTTACCTGTCTTATATTTCCTGGAAAAGCTTTTGCATCACTTGGTTTAAGTCCAAATTTAGGATAAAAAGACATCATTTTTTTATCATCGCATTTTCTTAACATCCCAGACCATTGTGCTGTTGGGTCAAAAACAATTACTGCTACATTTTTCATTAAAGCTTCTTCAACTATTACTTGAGCAGATATACTTTTACCCATACCTGTAGCTCCTGCAACTATTGTATGGGTTTTCATTTTTTCTAACTCTAAATAAGCAGGAGTTTTAGTTTCTGCTATTTTTCCTAATTTTATAGTTTCTGATCCTTGTTTTGGAAGAGAAGATGTATCTAAAGAAATCCTGTATCTTTTTTTCTTTTCTTTGTGTTTTTTATATAAAAAGAAATTTAAAAAAATAAGACTAAAAAAAGCAATAATTGCCAGTATTAACCAAACAGGAATTCCAAAAAAAGAATAAAGATATAATGGGCGTGAAACAATAAAAGGAGCAGTAATACTGGAAAAAAAGTTTAAATAATCAGCTTCAACTTTTAAAATATAATCTCCATCTGAAACATTTTGAGGAATTTTAATTTCATCTAATAAAGTTGATGAATGAGCTATTTCGATTTCATTATTTTTTGAAGCATAGATTTCTGAATTATTAGATTGTTTAATTAAACTATTTAAAAAAATCTGATATTTCTGGTCTTTTAATAAATTTTGAAGATTTAATTTATACTTTAAAATTTGTCCTGGCCTAACTATTTGGTCAAAAAGTTCTATTCTCATTAAAAGAGTTTCTATTGGAAGTCTTTTTTCAACAATTTTTATTGAAATAGGGATTTCTTTATCAACAGAACCACTTATACTTAAAGTCCCGTTATATGTTCCTAGAGGTTTGTTTCCATAAATAGTTAATTTTACAGAACCAAAAGAGTTGTGAGGAACTGATAAAGAAGTTTTATCTAATTTTACAATATCTTTAATATCTGAAGATAAAGAAAAAGTAACACTCATAGATGATTGAAAATTATAAACATGCACAAATTCTTCTATAAAAGTATCTTGTCTAACTTCTTTTTTTATTTCTTTTGCACTTATCCAATAATCTTCTCCTCTTTCTATTGCTTCTTCAATTAACTGCCTTACTTGTTCCCCAGGAGGAGAAGTATAAGGTCCTGTAGCATATCTATAAGGTCGTTCTTCAATTATTTCGCTCATTGTTATATTATGGTTTAAAGAAGTAGTTATATTTGTTAAGTTTAAGATGTGATAATAATTATCATATCCAGATTTTATTGCTGTAATAGGATGTGGTGCAGGAACTATAGTAGGATAAAAAGAATAAAAACCACTTGAATTTGTTGTTATAGTATCAGAACCTATTGATATATTAACATCAGAAAGAAGGTTTCCAGAACCATCTTCAACATATCCATAAATTCTAGGGGAGATTGTTTCATTTAATCCTGGAGAATATATAGACATTGTTATATTTTGTTCTATAACATAATATGAGAAATTTGCAGATATAGATGAAAAATAATCATCATATCCTGTTTTTCTTGCTATGAGGTTATAGGTTCCAGGAATGACACTTGCTGTAAAATTATAAAATCCTAAGGAGTTTGTATAGGTTATTTCTCCTGCAACACTCACCAAAGTATTATTTAGATAATTTCCATAACTATCTGTTACATAACCATTGACAGTAATATTAAGGGTATTTCCTATTCCTCCTCCTTCTGGACAACTATCATAAGGATCTGTAAAAAAGTAAAATTTTTCTGTTGAGTTAGGAGGAGTAGGTAAAAGTAATTGAAAATTAACAGTAACATTTGGATTGTACCCTTTTTGTAAACCTGAAATATGAGTTACATACACCAAATTAGTTGAATCATTTAAAATTCCTATATCAAAAATCTCATTATCTCCATCCCACTTATAAGTATGGGTTGAAGGAATACTTGAAATATTTGTTGAACCAACCAAGATACTCATATTATTTGTGAAAGTATTAGAAGGACAATATGGTCTCCCGCTACAACCAACATAAGCATCAATATCAGATGGGTCTGCTGCTTGTAAAGAAGCAAAATCTATTGAAGAAGCTGTAGATGCATAAACTTCGTTACCTCCAGTAGCTCCTGTTTCAATACAATCAAAAAATAAGTCTTTTCTAACTATCTCTCCACTGTATATTTCTTCAGATAATTGTTCTGTGAAATCTGGAACTCTTAAAGCTAATCCATATAACCCATCCCAATATTCTGTAGGAATAGACCTATCCACTTCTACTTCAGTTACATATCCTCCTTTACTTGAAAGGTAAACTGAATAACCTGTTAAAAAGAACTGAAAAGTGAATAAAGCCAATAAAAGAAAAGTTGAAACTAAAGTAAAAAACAATAATGTGGACTCCAATATTCTTTCTTTTTTATATTTTTTAGCTTCTTCTAAAGCTAGGTGGATTCCTCTTTTATTCATAAGATCAAATACATAGTTTAATTAATAAACTTTCCGATGTTTTTCCTCGAAAAATATAGAAAATTAAAATCATCCACCGAAAAGTATTTAAATAAATTTGATTGTTTTTCAATAAGATGAACTTCTTAGGATTATTTAAAAAAAAGAGTGTACCAGAAGAATTACCTGACCTTGCAATTGATGAGATTAATGGCAAAGATGAAGGCGAAAATAAAGAAGAACACAAAGAAGAAGCAAAAGAGGGAAAATACGAAAAAAGAAAGGAAAATAAAGAAACAGGAAAAAAATCAAGACTAGAAAACACTAAAAAAGAAGGACTCGAAGGAGATGGAGAAAAGATAAATAGTGAAAGTAGAAAATTCTTTGATAAGCTCATAGAAGATATAAATCAGGAAATTGATGATTTAGAGAAATTTGAAAATTGGATTGGGGATTATTGGGAAAGTAAAAGAAAGGATTTTATTGTTAAAAATTTAGGAGGAAATTTTAAAGAAAAAGTGAGTGAGAAAGTTGAAAAGCTTGAAAAATTAGAAAGAGACTGGCAAGACAAATATTTTGAACTTATGGAAAAAGAAGAGGAGATGAAGAATATGGAAAAAGATTTGAAAAAATTATTTTCAAAATTTGGGAAACTTTGTAAAAGAAGAGGAGATATTAAAAAAACAATTCATAATAATGAGTAAATTAAGCAAGATAATTTTTATTGCTTCGATTATGTGTATAATTGCCCTAATAGTTTTACTAATTTATCAATTTAAGATTTTCAAATCTCTCTTTCCTTCTGAACCTGAACTTATTGTTATTGATGATGAGTGCTCTATTATGATGAATAGTATTGTTCATCAGATTAAAAACAAAGGAGGATGTAGGATAATGTGCAATTCTGAATGTGAAGTAAGAAATATGGATTTTCACCATTCAGAATTTATATATAAAGAGAATTCTTGCCATATATGTAATTGCTATTGTAAATGAAAATGAAAGATAGTGAAGAAATTGAAAACTCTTATAAAGAAGCTTTAGAAAACATAGATAAAGAATTTATAGAAAATTTAAATAAAGATATGGATAAAAAAGAAGCAGAAAAAATATATCTAGAAAAAATAAAAAAGGCAAGAGAGGATTATGAAAAACAATATAAAGATTATCTTGAACAACAGCAAAAAAATATCTCTCTAAAACAAAAAAGGATAAAAAAAGGAGATTATGAAATAAAAAAACCTGAAGATGAAAAACAAAAAGAAGAGAATAAAGAAAAACAGGTTCCTGAAATTTTTAAAGTTGAAAAGTTTGATCTTAAAACAAGTTGGAGGCAACGTTTTATTATTAAATGGAAGATTAAAAAATTCAGAACTGGAAGAAAAATAAGAAATTTTTTCGAAAAAAATATTCCAAGTTTTTTATTAAAATTTTTTTATAAAATAAAAATAAAAATATATCGATTAAAAAATTTCATATCTAAATTTCTATTACAGAAATATGGCCATCTAAAAACAAAAACAATTGAATCTATAAAATTTTTAAAAAATATTTTGAATAAGATTTATGAAAAAACTTTAAAAATATTTAAAAAAATAAAAAATATTTTGAATAAGATCAAAGCAAAGTTATTTAAAAACAAAGGAAAGAAAGAGAAGTCTGAAAATAAAAAAGAAGATAAGGAAGAAGAAGAGGATAAAGAAAAATCAGATAAAAAAGAGGAAAAATGAATATTTTATCTATAATTTTAATAGCTATAGGAGTATTGTTTTTGTTATTTATAATATTTTTAATAATTCTTAGAATAAAAAAGAATAAGGAAGAATCTTCTTTGTTTGGACAAGGATTTTTAGAGAAAATTTCCTTAGAATTAAATAAACTAGGTCTTCCTAATTTATCAGAAAAAAAATATGAAGAAAAGCAAAAAGAAAAAAAAGGAAGAAAGAAAAGAAAAGGATTTTTTAGAGGAATTATAAGAACTTTAGAAGATGACAATAAAGGAAAAAAGAAAAGAAAAACTAAAAGAAAAGAGGAAAGGAGAAAGAAAAAAGGTAAAGAAAATAAAAAACTAAAAGAACTTGGAGAAAAAATAAAAGATAGGGAAAAATCTGATGAAGAAGATGATGAAGAAAGAAAGAAAAGATTAAAAGAAAGAGTAGATGTTGATACTAAAGATTTTGATAAAATTGTTAAAAATATAGATGATGGGAATCTTGCAGAAGTTGTTAAAATCTTTGATAAAAGAAAATTGATTAAATTTAATGATAAAGAGATAGTTTTAGAAACAAAAAAAGATGTAGAAGAATTTGTAAAGCAGAAGATATTTGGATATTTAGAAAACAAACAGAACATGTTATATGAAAAAATTTCTGAGTTAAGAAAAAGGGGTGAAGATACAAAAGATGTAGAATTTCAGCTCATGTCTCTTCCTTTAAAAATTAAAGTTTTTAAAGCAACTCTTAAAAACAAAGATTCTGATAAGATTCTTGAAATGATAAAAAACATAGATGAACAAATTAAAAATCTGGAAAAAGATTTTGAAACAGAAGGAGAAATTGAAGATGAAAAAAATTCAGAAAAAGAAAATGACGAAGAAAAAGCGCAACAAGGAAAAAGTGAAGAAGAGAAAGGAAAAGAGTCTGCACAAAAAGGATATAAATAACAAAAAAATCAGGGTGAAAAATAGAAGAAATAATGATAAACCATAAACTTTATTTTTGATTCACATCTCATCATCTTCTCTTCTTTTAATAATTATTGCTATTATAATTAGAATGATAATTATAATTATTAATGCGAAAATACTATAAGTTAATAAAGTAAATTGCTGAATGCTTAATTCAAATCTTCCTGTGAATAAATTTACAAGGGAATCGGGTTTTTCTCCATAATATGCTAATAAATCTACAAAATTATTATCTTGTAAATCTTCTTCTGTCATTCTTTGTTCTATTTTTATTATTTCTCTATCTCCTGAATGTATTCTTTTAGAACCTTCAGTTCCTATTGTTTCTTGAAATTCGTTTATCAATAAATCTTTTAATTCTATATCAACCCAACAATCTACATCAGCTATATTTTCTACTTTAATTAAAAAATTTTCTTTTTGTTTGTTATATTTAACATACTTGACATCGATCTTACAACTATCAATAACATTTATGGTACTTACATTAAAAGTTCCTCTCAATATTCTGTCTAATGCAGAAGAAGAATCCCCATATAAAGTATATATCTCTGCAATTAGATTTTCTCCTTGAACATCTACTCCTGAATAAGTAACTGTTTTAAAATCATCTGGGGCAATAAATATTGCTTCCATATCTCCTACTCTTTGTTCTCCTGAATCTGATATAATGGTAATGGTCCCTCTAAAATATGCTGGAACATTAGAAGTACTTTTATAAGTTATTTCTAATTGGGAACTTGCTTCATTATAATTCACAGAATTAATTTCTAACCCTAACAAAGGTCTAGGAAGGTAAAATAAATCTAGTCCTTCTACTGGAGCTACTCCTGAAGTCTGGCTTCTTGCTCCTCTTGCAAATTTAACCATAACACTAATCCCTGCAGTTCTTCTTATATTAGTCGCAGCTCCTACAAGTTCATTTCCAATTAATACTCCTACTTTTATATCTGAATTTCTTAGCCATTCTGCTATTTGCTCTGGAACATTATCTCTTCCTGTAAATAGTGCTGGATGTTTTCCTTTCATTATTTCCTTTTCTATAAATTCCCCATTTGTTAAAAGAACTTGTTCTGTAGGGTTTTGTTGTAAAAATTTTTCAACTATTTTTATATTATCCTTGAATCTATCTCCTGTATTTATTATTTCAGGATTATATTTTTCTAAAGTATCTTTAACACTTCTATCTACAGGACCATAGATTATTATGTTCTCAATATTTCTATTGCTTAAAATAGAATCAATTTCTGCAATATCTATTCTATCTGCTAAAAAAACCCATGAATTTGTTAAAGAAGCATATGGAGCAACTGCAATAGCACTATATCCATAAGAATCTCCTACAATAATAAAATTATTAATATTTGGTAAATCCTGTATTAATTCTATATTTGGATTATCTGTTTGAATTTCATCACTTCCAGCAAAACCTTTTGAATCTATTACTTCTGGATAATTAAAAACAAAAGGCTTATCTTCTGAAGTAACAACCCCTATTTTTTTATTGTTACTTATTTCTCCTAATAATAAAGGACCATGAGCTGTACTTGTTAAAAAATGCGAAGGAGCATTTTTTAAATTGCCATAAAGAATAGTTGAATAGACATCTTTCCAATCTTCTGAATTTGATATAAACACCTCTCCTTCTAATGCCGAACTTACATTTATTAAAATTAATACTAAGAATATGATTAAAATTCCTCTTTTAAAAGATTTCATAATAATATCTTTTTAAAAGAATATATAAACTTTTTGATAATAAAAAGATATAATTGACATCCTCCTTTGTTTTTAATAAAATTTACAAATCTCGTTTTAACCAAAACAATTATAAATATATATTTGGTAATTTAATTATGATTGGTGTTCTATTTAATGCAAAAAGAGCTGAAAGACATCCTCTTGAAATGTTTTTTGTAGGATTTTTTTATGCTTCATTATCTATTATATTAAGTTTATGGATATTTCCAGAACATGCATCTTTAGCTATGGTTTTTTTAAGTGTTTTAGCTTGTCTTTATATTATTCAAGGAGCTTTAAAAATAGAAGAAAAAAAAGAAAAAGATTATAATTCAGAAAAATGGTTATTAAGGCAACATATGAAACCTCTTTTATTGTTATTGTTTTTGTTTTTAGGATTTGTTGTTGCATTTACTTTATGGACTTTTTTAATGTCTCCTGAAAAAGCTTCTGCTTTATTTGAGCTTCAAGAAGATTCAGTAGAACATATTAAAAGTTTAACAGGAGGAGCAACATATAAAGGAGATTTTCTTAATATTATGTCTAATAATTTGAAAGTTTTATTTTTATCAATAATTTTTGCAATATTTTATGGTGCAGGAGCTATTTTTATACTTGCCTGGAATGCAAGTGTTATGGGTTTTGTTATAGGAAATTTAGCAAGAGAAAGTCTAGGAATAGCTTCTTTACCTCTTGCATTTACTAAATATTTTTTACATGGTATTCCTGAAATGTTTGCTTATTTAGTTGCAGCTTTAGCTGGAGGAATATTATATGTTGCTTTTATTAAAGGAGATTTGCTTGATGAAAAGATATCAAAAAGATTAATAATAGATACGATTTATTTGATTTTGATATCTATTCTTATTCTTGTTATAGCTGCTGTTATTGAAATTTATATTTCTCCTTTAGTTTAAACAAGGTAGAAAGAAATAAAAATTTAATATATTTTCCGATAGTGGGACAAAAATAGCCTATTTATGTTTATAAAATTTAAGATTAATTAGCT
>CAYMES010000046.1:0-9307 GCA_964389765.1 Candidatus Woesearchaeota archaeon | reverse complement strand
TTGTTCCTGTTCCTCCTTCACTTAAATGCCAGACTGCTTGATAATTATCATCCCAAACATTTGGAGGATCTTGTTGATTTAATGCAATAGAGCTATTATAATAAATATAAAGAACTTTATCATTAGTTGAAGAAAGATTGGTTTTTACCCATGCTATTAAGTGGGCATGAGTTGAATTATAAGATTTATTAAATACCTCTATTTCATGGCTTAATTTTGAAGTCCCATCTGAATTTGTAAATACAATATCGTTCCCATTAAGCTGTGATTTGTTTTTTAAATCAGAACAGTATATATTAATCAAAAGTGGAAAATCAGTTAAATTACTTGTAATGCGGGAAGAATTAACAGTTATTTTTTTTCTTTTATTCCAACTTGAATTATACCATCCTGAAGCATCATTATATGCTTTCTTGCATTCTTGTCCAAAACAAAATTCTAATTCATGTTTTCCAGATGTGAGGACTTTTGAACCTTCTATGCCTGTATCTTGACATTCATAATCTTGAATAAAAACACCTTCATTATCTTCAAATTCTTTCCATTCATAATCTAATGTTTGATTACCACACATAATTTTTAAAAATTTTAAATCATTATTTTCATTATTATTTGACCAAGTTGTATTGCCAGTAGCTTTTATTTTTAAATCTGCTGTTCCAGAAGTTTCAAAATTAACTTTCCAATTTCCTCCTACAACAGGGTAACTTTGAATATTAAGGATTTCTATAGAAATTTCAAATGTCTGCTCTGATAAATGAGGTACTTGCCATTCAATTTTGTCAATTAAATTGTTATCATTTTTATCTTTAACTTGAAAATCATCTATATATTTATCTTCTTCTTTCCAATAAACTTTAATCATGTTTTTTTTATTTAGAGGTAAAATCTCCTCAATGTCTGTATAAGCTTTAACATTTTCATAATGCAAATCATTAGGAGAAGATATTTTTACTTGTTTTTTTCTTTTGTTTAATTGTTGTTCTTGTTTTGTTGGGCCTGGCACATAATATTCTATCAGGAGTTCTTGATTTGGATTTTTTATAATTAAGGATTTTTCATTAGAAGAGAAGATGCTCATTAATGAATCTTTTATTGTTTCCTTAATTCTAAAATCTATTGATGATGAATTTGAATAAATAGAGATATTGGAGGAATATTCTGGTATCTTTATTATAATATTTTCTTGCTGTGTTTTTTTTGATAATATCTTTTTAGTTATTTTTACTGGTTTGTTTATTTCTATTAATTGTCTTTTTAAAGTATTATTAGATTGATTTAGGGTGTTTTTTTCTTTTGATAATTCTGATATGATTGATGTGTTTTCATCTACAGGTTCTGAAATAATTTCAAATCCATACACTTTTTCCTGATTACTTTGTTTTATGCTAATTTGATAATCTCCAATTTCTTGGGGTTGAAATAAGAAATAAGATTTATCTGTTTTTTGTATTAAAGTTTCAGAAGGTGTTTTTATTTTTAGTAATGCTTCATTATTTTCAGCATCAGGATTTAATTGTAATTTTATTTTTTCTCCAAGAATATAAATGTCTTTTTGTAGATTTTTTATATTTGATTGAGCAAATGAAGAAAAAGATAAAAACACGATTATTATAGTAAGAAGCAAAACTATAACAATTATGCTTATAATACTTATTTTTATCATGCTTTTTTTATTCATCTTGAAATTCAATACCTAATTCTTTCTTCAGTTTGAGAATTCTTTCAACATCTTTTATTTTTTTTAATGAATTATTATAAAAAGAAGAAATAGCTGGCTGAGAAATATTTAATTTTTTAGCTATTTCTAATTGGGTCATTCCCTCTTTTTTAAGTTTCAATACTTGTATTTCTCTCTTTGTTAGCATTATAAGTAATATTGGTTTTATAAGTTATTTTGGTTATTTAAACCTTTTTATAACTAATGAGGATAAGAAAAAAATAACAAAAGATTTAAATACTTTTAAATGTATAAAATAAGTATATAAAAGATTTAATAAAAGTATAAAAAGAGGATATAAAAAGTATTTAAAAAGTATAATGGTTGAGATAATTTTTAAAGATGGGAAAATCCAAAAAGGGTATAGGGTGAAAATTCCAAAAGCTATTATTGATACTTTAGATTTAAAAGAAGGACAAAAAGTACTAATTAAATTTGACCCAGTTAAAAAAAGGTTGATTATAGAGGAGGATGGAAAATGAAAAAACACATTGTTTTTTTAATTTTATTTATGGTATTAATTACTGGAATTATTATAATAGCTGAACCTTCTGGAGAAAATATAGAAATAAAAAAAGGCAAGAATAATCTCACAATATCTTCTGTGACTTATATTGATGCAAGAAGTTTAGTAGAGATTTATCCTGAAATTGAAGTTATATCTTATGAATTTGAAGGAAATAGTATTGGATATGTTAATGTCTTTAATGGAATAGGAAAAAATTTTATTTTAGAATATAATAAAACTTATGAAATAATATCAAGTAAAAATATAACTATAAAAATAAAATGAAATTTAGAATGCTTTTAATAAGTTGTATTGTAATGTTAATAAGTTTTTTAATTCTTGTTCCTTTAGTTTCTGCTGCACATTATGTAATTGGTTATGTAGAAGATGCTTTAGATGGAACTTCTGCTAATGATAAGATAGTTATGCTGTGGAACCCTTTACAAGGAAAACAAGATAATTTGACAGATATAGTTGGGCCAAATGGAAATTCTGGACAAGATAATACTTATATGATTGATTGTGAGATGTTAGATAATGGATGTCAAGTAGATGATGAACTAAGTGTCAAAGTAATTAATAATGGGGATGATTATGTTTCTGGAATTGTAAATGTTACAGTAACTGGAGCAGGTTATGATGTTGCTGAAAATCTTAGTTTAAATAGTCCTCCACTTATTGAAGATGTTATTGTTGATGATGATTTTAAAATTCCTGCAAATGAAATTGACCTTCTTCCTGCAACAACAAAAGAAATAACATGTATTGCAAATATAACTGATTATGATGGAGAAAATGATTTAAAGAACATCAGTATGGTCTTTTTTGATTCATCTTATTCTCATGGAATTGGAGATGATAATAATTATCATTATACAAATGACAGCTGTTATCTTAATTCTAGTTTTGGGAACCAAAATCAAATACAGGCAATATGTAAATTTAATATTGATTATTATTCTAATCCAGGAACTTGGAATTGTTATGTTGAAGTTTATGATAATTTATCAATTTCTAAAAATTCTACAGATCAAACATCAATAAATACTTTATTAGCTTTAGGAGTAGATGGTCCTGTTGATTTTGGAGAAATCAATTCAAAAAATATTTCAAATGAAATAATATTAAATGTAACTAATTATGGAAATGTTCAAGTTAATTTAAGTCTTTCTGGTTATGCAGTTAATGAAGGAGATGGATTTGCAATGAATTGTAGTTTAGGAGATATGAATATATCTATTGAATATGAAAAATTTAATCTAACTTCGTCAAATCCTGGAGCAGGGGATTTATCTAGTTTTAATGATGTTTATGAAAATTTAAGTTCAGATGTTAAAGTTAAAAAATTTAATTTAAATTATAGGCAGGATGATACAGAAAATAAAGCAGTTAATTCAACTTATTGGCGTATTTATGTTCCTGAAGGTGCAGGAGGAAGCTGCCAAGGAAACATTGTTATTGGAGCTGTACAATCTCCTGAAAATTAAAAAATAAAATGTTAATAAAAAATATAAACAAAATTGGAATCTTGATTTTATTTGGAATTATTTTATTAAATATTGTTAGTGGAGCTAATATTGGAATAAGTCCTGCAAGAGTTTATTTTGAAGAAGTTTTGAGAGGAGGTTATTCAGAGCAAGAAGTTACAATAACAACAAATTCAGAAGAACCTATATCTGTAACTATTAAACCAAGAGGGGAAATAGAAGATTGGTTAAATTTTTCAAAAAAAGAATTTAATGTTTCTAAAAATAGTCCTTATCGTCTAGTTATTTCAGTTAAACCTCCTGTAGATATGCCCAATGGAAATTATACTGGATTTTTAAAAGTATCTACTTCATCTTTTGGCAAGCCAATAGAAAAACATGCCACTGGTTTAATAAGAACAACTCTTGATCTATTTTTAGAAGTAGAAGTAACTGATATAGAAATTAAAAAATGTAGGATATCTAATTTTGAGGTTCAATCTGCAGAAAAAGGAGATCCTATAATATTTTTAATGGATGTTGAAAATCAAGGAAACACAAGAATAAAGCCTAGGATAGAGATAGATATATGGGATCAGGAACAGATAGAAGTTGTTAAAAACATAGGCCATTCAGGAGAAGAAGTAATTCCTACAAAAACAAAAGATATAATGGTTAAAGTTCCTTCAAATGACATTGAGATAGGACAATATTGGGCAGAAATAACTTCTTTAGATTGCAGTGGTTCCCAAACATTAACATTTGATGTTTTAGAAATCGGAGCTTTAAAAGCAGAAGGTGAATTAAGCAATATCCTCACTAAAACATGGATAGATGTTGATGAAACCACAGATATCAAAGTTTTATTTAAAAATACTGGGGAAAAAGCAGTAAATGCGAGGTTTAAAGGAAAAATAAATAAAGGAGATAAAATAATTGATATTTTAGAATCTGAACAAACTAATGTTCTTATAGATGAATCAAAAGATTTTATATTTTATTTTACTCCAAAAGAATCAGGAAGATATGTTGTAAGTGGCAGGGTTTTTTATGACAGCAAAAGAACATATGAAAAAAGCTCTGTTATAAATGTTAGAAAAAAAGGTCTAACATTAAATAGTTTTATTATGCCTCTTGTTTATTTAGTTTTAATTATTTTAATATCTGTTTTATTATATAAAATAAGAAAAGAAAAAAAATCTTATTTAAATAAATTAGAAAAAATGAGAAGATGAAATTAAATTATAAATTTTTAATTGCTTTTGTATTTATTATTTTTGTAGCAATAATAGCAATTTCAGAAGCTGGACCTCAGAAAGTAGATTTTTATTTTAATTTATCTAAAAATGCTTCGATTGATAGGGATTTTTTTTATTCATCTTCAATTATTTTGGAAGTAAATACAGATAAAGATGTTAATTGCAAATATAGTTTAAATAAAAATGTTCCTTATTCAGCTATGGAAGGAAATTTTGATGAAAATTATGGAATAGTTCATAGAAAAATCTTAACAAGTCTTTCTGATGGAATTCATAAATATTATATTAAATGTTCTCTAAAAAATGGGACAAATTTTGGAAATAAATTAGAAGCTATTTTTAGAACAAGTTCTCCTGTTAGTGTAAAAATATCTTTTTCAGAAAAACCTCCTTTAAAAGCAGGAAAATATGAAGTTGAATTAATTACTTCTAAGATAGTTATAGATAAACCTGAACTTTCTTATTCTTTTGATGGAACTGATTATAAAACTATTTCTTTATTTGGTTCTGGAAAAAAATGGGAAGGTTATATGGTTCTTCCAGAAAATTTAGGAGAAGTTATAGGTTCATTTAAATTTAAAGCAAGGGGAATGTCAGGTGTAGAGGGAACAGAAATAACAGAAAACAATGTGTTTTTAGTAGATACAGAAAAACCAGAAACTATTTCTACAATAGAAGCAAGAGGCTATGAAGGACAGATAAGATTAAAATGGTATCTAGATGAAGATATTGAAGATTTTAATATATATAAATCAAAAAATCCTAATGTTGATTATACTCATTTTTATGAACCTATTGATGATAAAGAATATATAGATAATGATGTAAATAAAGGGGAGACATATTATTATAGGGTTGCAGCAGTAGATGAAGCTGGAAATATTGCTAGACTTTCAAAAGAAGTCCATGCTACTGCTCTATTTAACGAAAACACTACACAAGAAAATGGATTAGATATTGAATTAAGAGGCCAAGTTGATAATTTTATAAATGAAATTAACCTGATTGTAGAAGATATTTCTGATATAGAAAGTTCTTTTTCTTTAAAAGATGAAAAAATATCAAAAATAATAGAAGATTTAGAATTAGAAGAAGAAACCAATAATGCAAAAAGAGAATTAAACTCTTTAAAAAGAGATGTAGAAAAATATAAACAACAAGATCTTAGTCAAACTGAATTAGAAGGCAAGATAAATTCAGCAAGACTTAGATTAAACATAATTAAAAAAAGAGTTCCTGAAGATATAATAATCTTAGATGAAAAATCAAAGAAAAGGGATATTAAAGAACAAGACATAAATAAAGCATTATTGGAATATGACAATGAACTAGGTGAGAATATTGTAGAACAAAGTATTAAATCTAGTTTAAAATTAATACAAGAAAAAGAGGTTAATATAAATAGTGAACTTTATGTTATTGAAGTAATTTATTTAGATGGTACAAAAAAAGAACTGACCCTTATAAAAGATAAATTAAATTCAAAATTAGAAAGAAATAAAGACAATTTTATAATTTATATTATTCCAAAAAGTATTGCAGAATCATCTAATGAACTAAATCTTAATAATTTAAATTATGAAGTAATTAAAGAAGATCCTGTTCTTTCATTTGGTGCTGATACTAAAGAAATTACATATACTTTAAACAAACAAATAAATATAGAAAGTTTAGAAGATATTTCTATTATCCCTATAAATCTAGTATTGCCAGAATCTGAATCTGGTTTTATGTTGGACTTTACTGGGTTTTTTGTTTTTGAAAATGGAATATCTACAAAAAGCATAATGGGAATAATTGTTCTTGTTGTAGTGATTATTGCTCTTTTAGTTTATTTTTTATATATTAAAAAAAGAAAAAAATCTGGAAATATTTTAGAATGTTTCGAAAAATTAAAAAAAGTAAATAGTTTAATTAAAGAAGGAAAAGAAAAAGATGCGGAAAAAATTTATTTAGAATTAAAGGGCAAATATAAAGAATTATCAGAAAAAGATAAAAAAAAGATATATTCTAAGATTAGTAAAATAAAAGGGAATTCGGAAATAAAAAAGGATAAACAATGAAAAAATGCATATTAATTTTAGGATTCATGATTTTGATTCTGGCAACTGGAATTATTATAATAGCTGAACCTTCTGGAGAAAATATAGAAATAAAAAAAGGCAAGAATAATCTCACAATATCTTCTGTGACTTATATTGATGCAAGAAGTTTAGTAGAGATTTATCCTGAAATTGAAGTTATATCTTATGAATTTGAAGGAAATAGTATTGGATATGTTAATGTCTTTAATGGAATAGGAAAAAATTTTATTTTAGAATATAATAAAACTTATGAAATAATATCAAGTAAAAATATAACTATAAAAATAAAATGAAATTTAGAATGCTTTTAATAAGTTGTATTGTAATGTTAATAAGTTTTTTAATTCTTGTTCCTTTAGTTTCTGCTGCACATTATGTAATTGGTTATGTAGAAGATGCTTTAGATGGAACTTCTGCTAATGATAAGATAGTTATGCTGTGGAACCCTTTACAAGGAAAACAAGATAATTTGACAGATATAGTTGGGCCAAATGGAAATTCTGGACAAGATAATACTTATATGATTGATTGTGAGATGTTAGATAATGGATGTCAAGTAGATGATGAACTAAGTGTCAAAGTAATTAATAATGGGGATGATTATGTTTCTGGAATTGTAAATGTTACAGTAACTGGAGCAGGTTATGATGTTGCTGAAAATCTTAGTTTAAATAGTCCTCCAAATGTAGATTTAATTTATCCTTCAGATAATAAAAATATTTCATTAAGTATCATAAAGTTTAATTGTTCTGGAGGTGATTTAGATGAAAATTTAGCTAATGTTACTTTATATGGGAACTGGACAAGTGGATGGCATGCAAATGAAACTAAATCCCTTTCTGGAGAAAATGATTCTGTTATTTTTACAAAAAATCTTGTTCAGGGTAAATATGAATATAATTGTTTGGTAAAAGATGATTATTCTATCTCTAAATTTTCAGATGATAATTTTACTTTTACTATTGATTTAACAGAACCAGAAATTTCCTCTATTGGAATTAATTTGACTTATTCTTGTGGAACAGCAAGTTACGCAAGGGTTAATTGCACTGTACAAGATGATTTGACAGGAATAGATTCAGTAATTATCGAAGCACTTGCTCCTGAAAAAGAAAAAAATTACACTGCTCAATATCTTGGAAATAATGTTTATTATGCTGATATTTTTCTAGATAAACTCGGCAAATGGAAATTTAATTGTTTTGCTAATGATAGTTCAAATAATACTGCTAATTTAACTTCAGAATATATAAATGTTTATTCAGATATTGCTGCTTTATTTATAATTCAAGATTCTATATCTTTTAATAATAAGAATCCTATTGAAAATCAAGAAGTTATGGTAAATGCTACAATAGGAAACAAAGGATGTAATGATTCAGAAAATTTTGTTGTTGGTTTTTATAAAGATGATCCTGCTTTAGCAGGAGAACATATTGCTAATAGTACGATAAGTCTTTTAGCACTTTCAAATATTTCAACAAATATTAGTTGGAATGCAGAAATAGGCCCTATAAATATTTTTGTTTATGCTGATTTTAATGATTCTATAAATGAAGAAAATGAAACAAATAATAAGGATAACAAAACAATAAATGTAAATGCGTGGCAAGAATTTTACGGAAATGCAAGTGTAAATAAATTATTAGCAAATTCTCAGATGTCTAATCTTTCTGCCTGGTATAATGAAACAAACTTGCAAGGAAATATATTTGTTTCAGATAAAGAAGCAGATATAGATTGGATTAACTTAAATGCAATTGGTAAAAACACCACACAAGATGATACTTCAAATGATTTTTCAGAAATAGATTCTGCTTTTAATATGGAAGATTTTAATGATTCTGTCAGCAACTTATTTACAACTGATGGAAATACTCCAAAGGCAACTGAAAATTTTACAATACATAAACAAGAAATAGAATATGTCCCAATAATTAATTCAACAGATAGTGAAAATTTTATTACTGGAATTTTATGGGATATGGGCGATGATACTAATCAGGAATTTGATTCTGGAGATTCAGAAGATTTAGTCTTTGTTACTAAAATAAATAAACAAAAACAAGGCAAGTATGGTATTTATGATTATGAGATAAAGGTTCCTGTTAGATTAAGAGAATATGATGATACAGATATTAGTGAAGTTTATTTTTATTATGAGTTAAATTAATTTTTTTCTGATTTATTTTCTTTTTTATCTTTATCCTTTTGATTAGATTTTTCTTGATTTTCTGTTTTTTTATCATTATCTTTACCTTCATTTGTTT
>CAYMES010000045.1:0-9562 GCA_964389765.1 Candidatus Woesearchaeota archaeon | reverse complement strand
AAAATCTACTTTATTAAGGGTAATTGCAGGAATTTATAAGCAGGATAGAGGATATTTAGATACAAAAGGAAAAGTAGTTTATATTGCAGGGTATGGACAAGGTTTAAATGATAAGTTAACAATGAGAGAAAATATTTATTTAATAGGAAGTTTAATGGGGCTTGGAAGAAAAGATGTTACAAGAAGATTTAAGGAGATAGTAAATTTTTCTGGTTTAAGAGATTATGTTGATGTTAAAGTTTCTGAATTTTCTTCAGGAATGGTTTCTCGGTTAAATTTTTCTATAAGTTTATTTTGTTTAAAACATCAGGATCCAGAAATTTTATTAATGGATGAAATAGGATTGGGAGCAGGAGGAGGAGATATTGATTTTCAGAAAAAAACTAAAAAAAAGATGAAAGAGCTGTTAAATAGTGGTGCAAGTGTTATTTTAGCAAGCCACAATCTTTCAACTGTAAATGAAAATTGCGATAAAGTGATATGGTTAGAAAAAGGAAAAATCAAGAAATTTGGAAAACCAAAAGAGACTATTAATGATTATAAAAAATCTTCTAAAAATAGGAAGAAGAAATATAGAAATGTTTAAAAAGTTGTTTTTATTTTTGTGTAGTGACTAATCTAACTGAAATTTCTTAATAAAATGAATAAAGAAATAAAATTAAAGATTTTAGTAGCGATAATGACTTTGTTAATATCAATTTTCTTTTTAATGATGTCTTTTTTATTTGAGATTAGTTATTTATTTGCTTTTATTTGTTTTATAAGCGGAATATTAGTTTTATTAGTTATTGAATTATATTTTAGGATACAACATCATATAGATTTGAAATTTGCGGAATTTGATTCAAGAAAAAATTTAGAAACAGAAATTCAGAAAAATTTTTATATTTCTTTAGAACAAGTAGCTAAAAATATAGAAGATTTGAAAAAATATTTAGAAAAAAGATAGCAATTTTAGAAAGAGATTACCAAAGATTCAAATAATAGAGTAGAAAGGTATGGGAAATCCATATCTTCTATTAATCATAAATTTCTTGGTAAAAGGGGTTAAAGTGATTAGTTGTATTGTAGAGTCATTTTTATCATAAAGTTATAAAAACTTATCAGAGATAATTTATTGTTCTTTATCTTTGATTGAAATTCTTAACATGTTTTTTATAATTTTCAGAAACAACTAAGAACTTGTTAATAAGTTGATTTGTATTGCTTAGTTTTTTAGTATTTTTAGTTTTAAAGGTTATTTTGTTGTTTTTAGATAAAATTGAATAATATGCTTTGTATTCTTTAGATTCAAGAAAATGATGTTTATTTTTTACAGCTTTTTTTACAGAGCTAAAAAAACCTTTTGTAAATTTATAATGATATAAAACAGCACTAATATCTGCTATATTAGAATTATTAACCATATGTCCATAATGTCCTTTTTTTGTTTTGGAGTTATTTAAGAATAAGGCGTGTTTTGTTAAAAAAACGTCAGTATTAAATATTTTTTTTCTAATTCCATTAGCAAATATAGAAATGTTTTTGTTATTGATTTTGCATTTTCTATTAGTATGGTAAGGTCTTTTTTTTATTGTTTCTAGATTATAATAACAATGTTGTTTTTTGTTAAATTTTGGTTCTTTTCCAACTATAATTTGTTTAGGAAATATATCAAGCATTTGGGTTATAACTGCTTCATAATTGTTTTGATTTAAATAATCTAAGAATTTTTTTAAAGGAAAGATGTCGGAGTATGGATAATCAAAAAATTCATCTATATCAACACATAAACTCCATTTATTTTTTGAGAATCTATTTATTAGATAGTTTCTCATCCTCATATCATTATTGTTTCTAAAAGGAAAATCTGTTTGAAGAATTGTAATATTGCTGAATTGTTTAGCTATTTTTATTGTTTTGTCAGTTGAATAGTTGTCTAAGAAAACAATATGTTTCACTCCTAAAGAAAAATAGTGTTCAATAAAATCTTTAATATATTGTTCTCCGTTTTTAACTAAACATAAGACAATTACTTCTTGTTTTGTATAAGGGATATTAATTGGGCCATGAAGATGTCTTATTCTTGAATTAAGAATTTTTGTCATGGCTTTGTCCATTTGTTTAAGAACTTCTTTTTGAGTTGTTTTTTTAACTTTTCTTTTGATAGTAATATTTTGTGGTTTTTGTTTATTTTTCATTGTTTAAAGAATTTTTCATATTTAGTTCCTTTAAATTTTTGTTTTAGTTGTTTGTAATTAGAGATAGATTTAGATAAAGGAAGAGTATTTTGTTTTTTTAGATTTGTGTTAGTTTTTACATAAGGAACCTCTAAGAAATTAAAGATTTTTTTCATAGTTTTATCTTTTTGATTTATTAAATCTTCATAAAAGATTTCTATTTTTTTATGGTTTTTAAAAATCTCATCATATTTTTTTTCTAAGAATTCTGTTTTTTTAAAATAATCTAACAAGTCATGATAATCTATTTTTACTGGTTTGAAATTATTTTTTGAATTTTTTTCTTGTTTTTTTTCAAACCATCGGTCTGTTTTCCAAGCTTTTAATTCTGAGAAATATGTTTTTAATAAGTTCCTTCTTTTTAAATGTATAACTAATAATTTTTTATCTTTTTTTATATATTTAAAAGCTTTTTCTAATTTTTTTGAGATTTTCTTTTTGTTTATTTTTCTTTTTTTTAGATAATTATTGAAGTTATTCATTTTTTCTTTCATTCCTTCTCCTGCATATTTATCAAATCTAGAATGATGCAGGTTTAGTTCTTGTTTTTTAAAATGATTGTAAAATATTTTAAAACCCTTAATTATTCCTCTTTTATTATTTTGAGAATAGATTTGTTCAATTAGATATTTTTTAGGATTTTTAAAAATATATTCTAGTTCTTTTTCAGGTATCCCATTAAAATTAAATAACTCCCATCTCATGTCTATAAATGGATGACTTCCTAAGAAACTTTTTAATAAATTTGTTCCTGTTCTTTTTCTTCCAAGAATAATAAATCTTTTATTTTTATTTTTATTAATTATTTCTCTGGAACCAATATCACTTTTAAATTTATATGCTGGTTTTAGATATATGTTACTACATTCACTTACAAAGTTTTTTGTAGGAATATAAGCATTAATTTTTTTTTGTAAGATTAGTTCATTTATTTGTTCATCAAGAGCCATTTTAATAGGTAAGCAGTATTTTAATAGTTTTTTTGCACCTTTTTTAGAAATAAAATAGCTTGTTGTGCCATATGCTCCATCATTAAGAAAAGATAGATATTTAGAAAATATTTTTGTTTTATGGCATTTTCTATGATTTAAATTGCATATATCAAAATCAGCAGGAAGATTTTTTGCTAATTTTATAAATTTTTTGTTTTTAGGTTTAATTTTTGCATCATCTTCAAATACTAAAAATAAACTTTTAGATTTCGAGTTAGCTAATTTTTTCCATAATTTTATATGGGAAAGAAAGCAACCTATTTCTGGTTTTGAAATTCCAAATGGATGGGCATTGCTTTTTGCATTTTTTGATAAGATGCCTTTTTTTATAAGCTTTTTTTTATTTAGTTTATTTCCGTCAAAAGCATTAATAAATTTTGCATTTAAACCAGAATAATAAAACTGTTTTTTCATAAATCTTTTTTTATTAGTTCTTTTTTTAAGATTAATGCAAAATATTTCAAAATTAGGATGTTCATTTTTTAGGAAATGTTTTTTATATTTTGGATTATAGAACAAAGAGATAAAGTTTTTTTCTATTATTTTCCAAGATCTCTGAATGACTTCTGATTTAATATACCAAATAAAATCTTTTAATAGTACTAAGGGTGTCCAGAATATTCCTCCAATATATCTATTTTCTTCAATTGTTTTTTTTATCTTATCAATTTTTATTGAAATATCATTAATAAATATAAGAAATTTATTTGAAAAGATATATTTACTAGTTATGATAAATTTGTTAGGAATTTTATTTTGGATAAGGATTTTTTGAGCATTGCTGTATTTTAATTTTATAAAATGGAGATACATAATTTCTTTTTTTGAAGATAGATCCTTTAACATGCCTTTGTCAAATATGATTTTAATATTTTCATTAACATCAAATAACCCTTTACAGAGATTTTGAAAAAAAATCTTTATTTTGCCTTTTTTCTCCAATTGTTTAACTATGTAAGTGAGATTTAATTTTTTGTTTTTATCAGGAATTTCTTGTCCTTTTTTGTGTTTCTCAAAAAAAGAATTGCATTCATCAAAATTCATTTGTGTTTGACTTTTAAATACTTTTTTATAGTCTGCTTTTTTAAATAATGTGTTAATTTTGTTTGTATTTTTCCATAATGTAAAATTTCCCAACAAATAGTATTTATTTGCTGTAATAATATCGTATTTATTTAGTACTTGTTCAGATATGAATTTTTTTATATTACCATAAATAACATCTAAATCTGAGTAGCCCCAAAAATCATAATTTTTAAGGTATTTTTGAAATATAATTCCAAAAGCAGGTTTAAAATCACAGATTTTATATGGATGAGTTATATTTATTTTCATGTTTAGTTTTTTAGAAGCTAGTTTATTAAAATTATTTAAAGTGAATTGTATGAATTTTACATTTTTTGGAATGTTTGTTGGTTTTTTTGAATCTGTGAAAATCAACCAATTTATAGAAGGATTATGTGAGCAACTTTTTAAAAATAATTTAAACATAAATGGAGGTTTTCCAAAATAAGGTATAATAAAGCATATTTTTTTCTTTTCCATTTTTGAAAATTATTGTTTATTTTTATTTTTTATATATTTATTTGATTTTTAATTTTTTTTATAAAATTATTTGTATCATATTTTTTTGCTTGTTTTTGACAAGCTTTTTTATATTGTTGCATTACATGTTTGTTTTGTAGATTTTTGCTTAATTTTTTTATAGCAGATGCGAGTTTATTAGGATTGATGTTGTCTATTAATATCCCTGTTTTTTGATTTACTATTGTTTCTTTATAACCTCCTTCATTTCCTGCTATTACAGGTTTGCCAGCAGCCATTGCTTCTATAGGAGTTATTCCAAAATCTTCATTTTTAGAAGTTGCAATAAATCCTTTACATTCTGAATAAAGTTTTATTAGTTGTTTACGATTAGGCCATAAAATAAATCTTATGTTTTTTGGTTGAATCTTTTCTAAATAAGCTTTATATTTTTCAAAATGTTGTGAACCTTTTTCATAACTTGCAGCAATTATAAGATTTTCATCTTTAAGTTTTGAAAAAGCTTTTATTTGTATTTCTAAACGCTTATAAGGGGTAAATCTTGTGACAGATAACCAGTAGTTTTTTGGTTTTTTATATTTATATTTTGAAGTATTTACAGGAGGATTTATTATTTTAATGTTTTCAAGTTTTTGATGATAGTATTTATTTATTCTTTTTTTAACATTTATAGAATTGCATATCCATTTGTTTATATGTTTGGAATATTTTATTGTTAAATATCTGTTATATTTAACCCATAAATCAAATAAAGGTTTTTTCCAAAAAGATAGCATATTGTTTTTTACAAATCTTCTAAATGCCCATAATTCATTTAAAGGGCTATGAACATACCAGAGATTTGGTTTGTTTTTTACTGCTCCAGACATTGCCCAATCTCCTGCAATTATAAAAAAATCATATTTTTTTGTTTTTTTTAAGTTGAGATTTCTAAATTTTTTTAATGCTAGTTGTTGTCTAAAAGGGGAATTTATAGGTATTTTTCCAATTGATTTTATTTTATTATTTTTAATAAGTTTTTCAAAACCAAGTCTAGAGATTTTGTCTTTATCAATGTTTGTTGTATAAATATCTGCTTTTAGTGCTTTTGCAATTGTTAGAGCTACAAATTCTGCTCCACCCATATTATCAAGATAATTGTGAAAAACAGCTATTTTATTCTTTTGGGACATTTTATTAAATTTATTAATAGGATTTTAAGATTTTTATTTTTTATAGTTTCGGAATGTGAATTGATATTATTTAAGCATGCAGTTTAGGATTAATAGTTTGATTTATAACTGATTGTTGTTTTAATAAATTATTTATCTTCTTTTAATTCCTAAAATACTTAACATAAATGATGAAAAGATAGTTTGGATTCCTATTATTATTAAAGTTAGAGCTAATATAGAGTTTTCTACTTGATTTAATGAACCAAAATCAGTATTTAACCATTTTAATAATATGAATAGATATATGAGTATTCCTGTTAATATTAACAGGAAACTAAAAATACTTGCTTTTTCTATAGTTATTTTTTTGTATATTTTTTCAATAATATGGTTTCTTTCTTTTAAATGGGTAATTGCATAAGTTTTAGCAAATCCGGCAAATATCATTAATTGATATCCTATGATAACTAATAAAGATGATACAAACATAGGATGAAAATAAAGTCTTATTCCAAAAATTTCAGGATTTAGAAAATATAGGAATATCATTGATTCAATTCCTAGTAAGAATAAGATAAATCCAGGTAAAAAAAATAAAAATAAAGGAGAATAAAGAAGCATGAATCTAAGATGCCTCCATGCATCACTGAAGCTTTTAAGTTTTGATTTTCCTTTTCTTTTATAATAATTTATAGGAATTTGTTTTATTTTTAGTTTGTTTTTAATTGCCTTTATTACCATTTCAGAAGCAAATTCCATTCCTGTTGTTTGTAGATTTAGTTTATTTAAAGCTGATTTTTTAATAGCTCTCATACCACAATGACTATCTTGTATTTTTGTTTTAAAGAATAATCTTAAAATTCCAGAAAGAATTGGATTTCCTATGTATTTATGGGAAAAAGGCATTGCATTTTTCTCCATATTACCTTTAAATCTATTTCCAATAACAAAATCATAGCTTTTTTCTAGTTGATTTATAAAATCAGGTATTTGTTTGAAATCATAAGTTTCATCAGAATCAATCATTATTAGATATTTTCCTTTTGCTTTTTCAAAACCTTTAAGATAAGCAGAACCATATCCTCTTTTTTGCTGTTTAAATGTTTTTATATCTGGCAGATTTTTTTGTTTGTTTTTAGGGTGTTGTTTAATTTTATGTTTAATTATTTGGTAGCTTTTGTCTTTTGAATTATTATCTATTATGATTATTTCAGCATTTAGTTTGTTTTGTTTTATTATTTTGGTTGTTTTGTCAATGCAATTTCCTATAGATTTTTCTTCATTTAGACAAGGCATAATTATACTTGTTAAAGGGTTTTTTACCATTTTTTGGATTTTAATTAAAACATCATTAGTTTTAAATAGTTTATTGGAATGTACTATTATATTTAAAAAGAGAAAATGATGAAAACAATTTTTGGAATAATCTTGTTATTAGCACCTTTTTTATGGGTTATGAAATTTAAAGATAAGTTAAAAGGATTTTTTTATGTTTTTAGTTTTTTAGTTTTTTTCCATTTAATTTTAGGATTAGTCAGCCAATTTTTTGGAATTTTTAGTTACCCTACAATTTTAATTGTAAATTTTTTAGTATTTTTAGGAGTTATTTTTAAAACTAGGTTTAAAAAATTAAAAAAAGTAAAGATTCATAAGATTGATTGGGTAGTTGTTTTTTTATTTGTTATTTTGTTTGTTCAATTATGGGCTGTTCATTATAATTATACTGGAGACATTACAACAATTGTTCAAGGGTATAAGCCTGTTGAAAATATGGGGTATTCTTATCCTTATTTTTCTGATGAATGGGTAGCTGTTTCAATGATTGATTATTCAATTGAATCTGGAAAGTTAGCTTTAGTTAATCCTTTGTGGTATGATAAATTTTTTCCTAATCTTGAATTAGCTTTTCATTGTTTTTTATCTGAGATTGTTTTATTATTAGATTTAAGAGTTTTAACACAATATGGTATTTTATCTCTTTTTTCTGGAATTATTATTTGTTTATTAGTTTATTTTATTTTAAGAAAAAAAGATGTAGGGAAACTACCTTCAGCTGTTGCATGTATAGGAGTTAGTTATATTGTTAATGGAGCAAATCTTCCAGGAATATGGTATTTAATGCCTATAACATTGGGGATTATATCTATGTTGCTTGGATTTTTGTTTATGGGATTTAAAGACGAAAAAATGCCTATTATATTGTCTTTTCTTGTACTGGTTTTTTATCCTCCTTTATTTATTTTTTATACAGCAAGCCTTGTTTTTTATTTTATTTTTTTAGATATTTCTAAAAAAAAGAAATTCAAATATTTAGGAATATATTTTTTAATAAGTATGGTTGTTGCTTTGTTATTGTTTTTTATTTTAATATTAAATATGGGTTTTTCTGAAAGCTTGATTTATTTGTTTAGTAAGTTTTTTTATTCTACCCATACTATAGGACATATACCTGATTTTGATATATATAAGGTTATTCCTTTATTTATACTTGCTTTTTCAATATTAGGATTGAGATATTGGAAAAAACAATTATGGTTGTTAATCCCAATAATTTTGGGAGTAAGCTATTGGATTATTTATTCTTTTGTTTTATGGAGATTTGTTATTGGATATGAAAGAGTTGTTTTTTTAACTTCTATTATAATAGTTATTTTTAGTGGCTTTGGTTTAGAATATGTTGTTTTAAAATTAAGGAGATATGATTTTTTTAGAAGATATCATATTTTTAGAATAGCTCTTATATTGTTATTAGTTGTATTTTTTATTTTATCTTTTTCTTATACAGAAAGAGATAATTGGAAAGATTTAAAGCTTTATAGTGTAGAGTCAGATAAATATTTTCTTCCTGCTGCTCCTGCTAATAAATATTTGCATGAAAGTGATGTTGAAGTTTTTCAGAACATTAAAGAAAAGAAGTTTATTAGTTTGCCTTGGAAAGGTTTAGTTATAGGTGTAAGTACAAATAATTACCCCTTAGAAACAAAACCTTCAACTATCACAAATAGTTTTGTCAATTATAGAGAATTTATCAGTTCGGATTGTTCTGAAAAATTGGAAATTGTTAGAAGATATGGGGTGGATTATATTTATTCAAGTAAATTTGAATGCCCTAATTTTAAATTACAAGATATAAGTGCAGAAGGGCTACATTTATACAAATTTAAGAATTCTTAATTTGTGGGTTAATTTTTTTAATATTATAAAATTTTAATATTTTGGGTTTTTATATAATTTGATGAGGTTTATGTACTAATTTAAATATATTCTAGATTTTTCTTAGATAATATATAATAAAAATCTTTATAAACTTGTATTTTCTATTATTCTTAATTAATTTTTCCAGTTAACCCGCACATAAATATTTGTAAAAAAAGAGATGGTTCATAAGAAATATATTAAAAGAGGAAGCAAGACTTTTGGTCCTTATTTGTATGAAAATTATAGAGAAAATGGTAAAACTAAAACTAGATATTTAGGAAAAGCTTCTAAAAAAAAGAAAAAAAATCTGCAGGTTAATAAGAATGTTTTTTATGTTTTTGGTATTTTATTAGTTATTTTATTAGGGGTGTTTTTATATTCTTTCTTTTATAGCGGGTTAACAGGAAGGGCCACACTTGATGTGGCTCCTTCTTATTTTTTAGGAGAAAATATG
>CAYMES010000044.1:0-9836 GCA_964389765.1 Candidatus Woesearchaeota archaeon | reverse complement strand
TGTTATTTTAATTATTGTTATTTATCTTATTGTTATTAGTAATAAGAAGAAGTATAGAAAGAAGAAGTCAAGTAGAAAGACAAAGAAGAGGAAGAAGAAAAAATAATAAAAGATTGAAGTTATTTGTATAGGAAAAATAAATTTAGATATTGTAGGAGATAGGATAATTTTAATTAAAATTAATCAAGTTTAAGAAATATAATATACTCTTAAATCTCCTTTTGCAAAGGTTCCCCAATCAGCATCATTGTCACTTAATAATTCTAAACCATGCTTTGCAGAACACTGCAATTTATATTTTGATTCTGAATCATCCCAAAAAACTAAGCATCCCATATTATTACTATCTGTATGTTCCACCATACTTGCAATATCTACAATATCTCCTTGTCCATATCCATGAGGATCAGAATGCCAGCTAGATATATCTTTTATCCTTAATTTAATATTTGGAATCCCTCCTTCAATTTCTTGTTGAGGAAAACCATAATTTGTTAAATCTATTTCAAACCTTTGTTCTGTTAATGGCCATGTAAAATCCGTTCCTTTAATAATCCATCCAGTATCATAACTAGCTCCGCTAACTCCACCTTCAATTTCATTAGCTGTATGTCCATGGGTTTATTTATTGTTTAAATAGTTTTTTATTTAATAAGGTGCATTAGCATCAGCAGGAGAGTCAGGTGCAGGCAGATGTTCTGGCGGATTTTCATTATCTTCTTCAGGAAGGAGTTCAGCATCAGCAGGAGAGTCAGGAGTTATTAAATCAGAAGGTTGTTCTATATTTTGTGAAGGTTCAGATTGAATTCTAGCATCAGCAGGAGATTCTGTGTAAGATTGATTAGTCTCATTTTGAGAATTTTCATGACTTTGATTGTCTCGGGTTGCTTGTTTTTCTGGATTTGGAATTGAAGGTGTAGGTGAAGAATGACTTAATTCAATATATTCACTTGTTTTATTTTGTGATGGTGTTGTGCTTTTTGTTATTATAGATATAAATAATGAAATAATAACAATAAAAAGTATTGCTGTTGCTAAAAAAAGAATAATCAAAATTAAATTCCTTTTTGAATTATTTGATTGATATGTATGCATTATAAAAAAAGATTTAATTAATCAGGAGATATAGGTACATAAGAGTGTGCTGTATCTGATGTTCCTAGTGTGCCATAATGGTTATAACCCCAGCATTTTACTTTTCCATCTTGCATTAATGCACATGTGTATTGTCTATATGATTGTCCTCCTAATATTATTTTTTTTACATCATCTGTTGTAAAAAGAGAGGGTTCAACAGGAGATGTTTCCATATAATTTCCAGCACCACGTGCTTGTCCGTGTCCTAAATTACCATAATAATTATACCCCCAACACCTTACTGAGTTATCTTGTAATATAGCACAATAATATCCGTAATGTCCATAACCCCATCCTTCTATATCTTTAGCATTATCTATTCCTATTACATTTGTAGGAACTGTTCTAAGATTTTCATCACCTACACCTAATCTGCCTCTATAATTATATCCCCAGCATTTGATTTCTTTATTTTCAAGAAGTGCGCAAACAGAGGTATATGAGCCACTCCCTATTATTTCTAGTTTTTCAGCTTTTTTTGAAGAATCACTTCCATCAATATCAAGTACTTGTGTTGGTGTTGTTCTTTTTTTTCTATCACCTACACCTAATTGTCCACGACCATTATATCCCCAGCATTTTACTGCTCCATTATCTAATATAGCACAGGCAAGTCCGTAATCATCTTGAGCTAATTCAATTGCTTTAACATTTGTTAAATCTCCTCCATCCTCATCTTGAACATATACAGGGGTTGTTTTGTAAGTAGTTGTTCCATCACCTAATTGTCCGCGACCATTATATCCCCAGCATTTTACTTTTCCATCGCTTAGTAATGCGCATGTAAATCCTCCTGATGAGTGTCCTCCTACTTTAAGGTCTATAGCATCATCAATATTTGAAACAGTTGTTGCTTTTGACCTTAATGTTCTGTCACCTACGCCTAATTGTCCGTAACCATTATATCCCCAGCATTTTACTTTTCCATCTTGCATTAATGCACACTTATATGGATAAGCATATTGAGATTCTCTTATTGCAAGAGAAGATACATCTTTTAATTCATTTCCTGATTGATCTAATACAAATGTTGGAGTGTTTTTATTTTTATTTGTATCTCCATTTCCTAAACTTCCATAATGTGCATAACCCCAACACTTTGTTTTATTTTCATTTCCTACTATAACACAATTACTTAATCTTCCGCTTGTTATTGATTTGATTCCTTCTAAACCAGCAACTTCTGTGAATTTATTCCTATTTATAGAGTCTCCTATACCTAGTTGTGAATAATCGTTTCTTCCTGAACACATTAATTTATCGTTAAGACCATTTTCAATTACTGCACAAGCAGTTCCTCCATAATGTCCAGAAGTAAAATCTATATCTAATACTGTTTTTCCACTTAGGCCATCTCCTCCAATTAATGTTGGAGTAAATACTCCATCATCAATTGCTTGTTGTAATGACATTTCTTCTCCAGATGGGGCTCTTATCCATACTCTATCTCCTCCATGTCCTGGATTTGGGATACTTGTATAAGCAACTGCAATTCCTGTTATTATTATGATAACTAATAGAAATGAAAGAATGTAAGTTGTTTTATTACTATTTAAAATATTGATTGCCATTTTCCTCTTTTTATTAAAAATTAAAGGCAGAAGTTATTTAAATATGTTTTGGTAGGTATGAATTAATACAGAAATTATTTAAATCTACTAATTTTTTAATTTGGATGGGTTATAAATTTTTAGAACATACAGCAGATGTTAAATTTTTAACTGAAGGAAAAACATTAGAGGAAGCTTTTAAAGCTTCTGCTCTTGCTTTAAAAGAGACAATTTTAAAAGAAAAAATTGAAATTAAAGAAAAGCAGGAAAAAGAATTTCAAGTATATGGAAAAGATTATGAAAGTTTGTTATATAATTTTTTAGAAGAATTTCTCTATTTGCTGGATGCAGAAGATTTTTTATTGTCAGAAATTAAAAAAATAGAGATAAAGAAAAGTAAACATAGGAAATATATCCTAAAAGCAGAGGTCAAAGGAGATAAAGCAAGTAGATATAAATTTACAAATGATGTTAAAGCAATAACTTATAATGATATGTTTGTAAAGCAGGTTGAGAAAAAAGGCAAAGAGGAAAAATTTATATGCCAGGTAGTATTGGATGTTTGATAAAATGATATTTATAGATGCTTTTATTTATTATTTAGAGGAAGAAAAAAAATATATTGCAGAAGCTAGAAATGGAACATTGGCAGTTAGAGAAAATCTGGAAGAAACTAAAAATTTATTAAAAGAATTATTAGAAGATTTGTATGAAGCATATGAAGGAAATGAAAAAGATTTTTTAAGTGGGAATGCTTCAGATAGATTTGAAGATGGATTAGAAAGATTGACTGATACTAAACCAGAAATTATAAATGCAGAAAATTTTCAAATTAATCTTTATGAAGAAAATGGATAAAACAAAAAAAATATCAGAATATGAATGGCAGATTCCTAAATCTGGGAAGATGAAAGTCCCTGTTATTATTTATGCATCTGAAAAATTATTACAAGGAATGAAACAAGATAAAACTCTTGAACAAGCTAAAAATGTTGCTCAACTTCCTGGAATTATCAATAAATCAATTGCATTATCTGATGCACATCAGGGTTATGGATTTTCAATAGGAGGTGTAGCTGCTTTTGATGCTGATACTGGAATTATTTCTCCTGGAGGTGTGGGTTTCGACGTGAATTGCGGAGTCAGATTACTTGCAACAGATATATCTAAAGAAGAATTTATGGGAAAGAGAAAAGAAGTTTTACATTCTATTAATAGAACTGTTCCTTCTGGAGTAGGAAAAGGACATAGACAAGAGAAAAAATTAACAATTGATGAATTAAATAATGTTTTGGAAAATGGAGTTGAATGGGCTGTTGATAATGGGAAAGGTATAAAGGAAGATTTGGAAAGCTGTGAGGAAAATGGGAAAATGGATGGCAATCCAAAAGATGTTTCAGACAGAGCTAAAAAACGTGGCTTATCTCAGTTAGGAACTCTTGGAGCTGGAAATCATTTTTTAGAAATACAAGAAGTTGAAGAGATATTTGATAATGAAGCTGCTGAAAAATTTGGGGTTAAAAAAGGAAATATCGTTATTATGATACACTGTGGAAGTCGCGGACTTGGGCATCAAGTAGCTTCAGATTATATGAAAGCAATAGAAGATAAATATGGTACAGAAGAATTGCCTGACAGAGAGCTTGCATATGCTCCTCTAAATTCAGACCTAGGAAGGAAATATCTGTCAGCTATGAAATGTGCTGTTAATTTTGCATTTTGTAATAGACAATTAATTATGTATTATGTTAGAGAACAATTAAAACATTATTTTCCAAATAATAAAAATCATTTAGTTTATGATGTTTGTCATAATGTTGCTAAGATTGAAGAACATGAAGTAGAAATAGATGGAAAAAAACAAAAGAAAAAATTGTGTGTTCATAGAAAAGGAGCTACCCGTTCATTTGGACCAGGACGAAAAGAAGTTCCAGAAATATATAGGGATATCGGGCAACCAGTCCTAATTCCTGGAACAATGGGAACTTCAAGTTATTTATTAAAAGGAGCAAAAAAAGCAGAAGAACTATCTTGGGGTTCAACTGCACATGGAGCAGGAAGAGTGATGTCAAGAAGTAAAGCTATAAAATCGTGGAGAGGAGAAGAAATTAAAAAGCAATTACAAGATAAAGATATAGAAATAGAAGCTGGTGGATGGAAAGGAATAGCAGAAGAAGCTCCTCAAGCTTATAAAGATGTAGATGAAGTTGTCAAAGTTTCTGATAAATTGGGGTTGGCAAAAATAGTGGCGAGATTGAAACCTTTGGCTGTTGTTAAGGGATAGAAACCAAAAGTTTAAATACTATAATTAACATAAATTAATAGAATATGTTAAACACAAATAACAGATTATAATGGAAAAAGAAAGGATATTCGAAGCTCTTATAAAAAGTAATCCTTGGTGGAAAGGAGATTTTGAATTAGACTATAAATCAAGAGAAGTTTATGAAAAGATTAAGAGGTTCCTGAAAAGCAGGCAGATTATTTCTTTAACAGGATTGAGGAGAACAGGTAAAACAACAATTTTATTTAAGATAGTAAAGGACTCTCTTGCAAGATATGTAAAAGAGAATATAGTTTACTTTTCTTTTGATGATTTCAGAGACGCCAAATTAGAAGAAATTATTAATAGTTATTTTGAATTGATGAAAAAAAATAAAAATGATTCTATTCTTTTCCTTTTTGATGAGATACAGAAAATTCCCGGATGGGAAGAGCAATTAAAAAGAATTTATGACAGAAATAAGAATATTAAATTTATAATTTCTGGTTCTGAATCCCTTTTTATAAGGAAAGGCGCAAGAGAAAGTCTCGCAGGAAGGATGTTTGAGTTTCAAATAAAAACTTTATGCTTTAGAGAATTTTTGGCTTTCAGAGGAAAAGAAATCAAAAATTTAAATATTTATAAAAAAGAGATTCTTTCTGAATTTAAGAAATTTTTATTTTGTGATGGTTTTCCAGAGATTGTTAATGAAAATGAGGAATTTATAAAAAAATATATCAAGGAAAATGTGGTTGAGAGGATAATCTATAGAGACATACCACAGATTTTACCAATTGAGAATCCTGAAGTATTGTCACAGATGTTTAATATAATTGCGAGAGAGCCAGGGCAGATGATTCAGATGGATAGAATAGCGGGTGAATTAAATATCTCAAGACAAACTGCTTCAAATTATCTTGATTACCTTGAAAAGTCTTTCTTAATAAAAAAACTTTATAATTTTTCAAGAAATGCAAGAAAAACCCAAACCAGATTAAAAAAATATTATCCAACGATAATTTTTCCAGAAGATATTGCAGATAAAAAGAAATTTGGGATTTTTTTTGAAACATTTATTGTAAATGAATTAAATGCAGATTTTTTTTGGAGGGATGTTTACAAAAACGAAGTCGACATCATACTAAAAAATAAAAAAATAATTCCAATAGAAGTTAAAATCTCAGATATTGAAACAAAAAATCTCAAGTTATTTATGAAAAAATTTAATTTGAAAAAAGGATTTATAATAACTTATGAAAAAGAAAAAGATTTGGGAAAAATAAAAGCTATTCCTTTTTACAAATATATGCTTGAATAATCTTTAAGAAAATTAGTTGCAAGATTGAAACCTTTGGCTGTTGTTAAGGGTTGAAGAATAAAAACATAGTTTAAAATTAATTTACTTTACAACACACAACAAAATCATCTATTTCTATAGGCCCACCCCCTTCAGTATTTATGCCTGTACAAGTATTTGTATTTGTGTATTCACCTATATAATCTCCTACACTTACACAAGTACTTTCATGATCTACCAATTCACAAACTTCTTGGCCTGTTTTTCCTACTGTATCTTTAACATAAGAATTAGGAGGATTATCTGGACTGTTTTCTAGATATTTCCATTCTTCATTAAAAACCTCAAAACAAGTTAAAGAGTGTCCTGGATTGGGTTTATTAGTGCCACCATAAGCTATAATAACTGTAATCCCAGATAAAAATACAACTATGGCTACTAGAAAATAAAGATGTCTTTTTTCTATTGAAATATTGATTGCCATTTTCCTCTTTTTATTAAAAATTAAAGGCAGAAGTTATTTAAATATCTTTTGGTGGCTGTTGTGAAAATTTGACTATGAATAACAGGAGGAATACCACCTAAACCTTTAAATAGTTCAGTACACTATACAAATTGTAATAAATTTGTTCAGTATATAATATGGATTATCGGAAAATAATTGTTCAGTGGCAAGAATTTGAAATCCCTACTCTTTTTCCTAGAGAGATTTCTATTAATATAGAACATAACTTTATAACTACTGTCACAGGAGCAAGAAGAGCAGGAAAAACATACCTTTGTTTTCAAAAAATAAAAGATTTAATTAAAAAAGGGGTTGTGAAAAAAAATATATTATATATTAATTTTGAAGATGAAAAATTGATTGGTGCAGATGCAAATGATCTTGATAAACTTCTTGACACTTTTTATGAATTATCTGAGATAAATAAAAAACAAAAAATTTATTTGTTTCTTGATGAAATACAAAATGTGGAAAATTGGGATGTCTGGGTTAGAAGAATATATGACATGAATAAAAATATAAAGATAATTTTAACAGGTTCATCTTCAAAATTATTAAGTAAAGAAATATCCACTAAATTAAGGGGAAGAGTATTTAATATAGAAGTCTTTCCATTAAGTTTCAATGAGTATCTTAAATGGAAAGGAGTTTCATATAATCTTAAAACTATTTCTTATAGCAAAGATAGGTTTAAAGTAAAAAAAGAGTTTTCTTCATATCTGTCTGATGGAGGATATCCTTCAATATTAGTAAATAAAACCCTTCCTAAAGAGGAAATTTTACAAAATTATTTTAATTCAATGATTTTTAAAGATATAGTAGAAAGACACAATATAAAAGAAATTAAAAAAATGAGAATTCTTGTTAAATTATTATTTGAATCAACAAGTAAAGAAGTTTCATATAATAGATTAGCTAATAAACTCAAATCTCTTGGTTTTAATATGAGTAAGAATACAATTATTGAGTATATTTCTCATTTTGAAGATGCTTATTTATTTTTTCAAAATTTAAAATATGAATACTCTTTAACTAAACAATTGGGTTCAATAAAAAAAATATACTGCATTGATAATGGTCTTTTAAATAGTGTTAGTTTTAAATTTTCAGAAGATATTGGAAAACTCATGGAAAACCTGGTTTTTATTGAATTAAAGAGAAGAAATAAGGAAGTGTTTTATTACAGGAAGAATTATGAATGTGATTTTATAATTAAGAAAAAAAATAAGATAACAGAAATCATTCAAGTAACTGGAAAATTAAATGATGAAAATTACAAGCGAGAAATTGAAGGATTAATAGAAGCTTTAAACTCTTATAAATTAAAACAAGGAACAATTATAACAAAGGACTTAGAAAAACAAGAAAAAATTAAAAAAAAGATAATTAAATTTATTCCATTATGGAAGTGGCTTTTGTCTCAATAAGAAGCATAAAATAATCCTATTATAAATTATATTTATGAATTCTATAGAAAAAAATAAAAAAATAAAAGTACAAAAATCTTTTTAAACAGATTAAAAAACAATTACAAATTAGTAAATTGTAGTAAAGAACCCTCATCTTTTAAAGCAAAATATAATTATAAAAAGGTTTTTAAATAATAAAATCCTTGAATAGATAATAAAAAAGAGGAAAATGAAAAAGGTAATTTTATCAGTAATGGTTTTTGTTGTTATATTAATTAGTTTGGGTTTTGTTGTTGGTTATGAATATAGAATAACTAATAGTAATGGGGGATGGAACGGTAATATTTGTAGTTCAATTAAACCGACTCCAGATAGTGAGTCTTATAAACTTGTAAAAATGATTAGTGCTAGGTCTGTAGGAGGCACAACAATCTCGAGTGTTTGTTTCTGGAAAAAAGATTCTTCTCAAAATCATGAATATTCTATTACAACAGGGAGTGGGTGTTCTAGTAATGTTCCTGCTGGATATTCTCTTAAAGATGAAGTTGATGTTTATTGTTCAGGATGTGAAGGAGGAACATATGATACTGATGTTTGTTTGTGGGAAAAAGAAAGTTCTAAAAGTTATTTATATGATTTAAGTCATAGAGGGAGTTGTAATGCTGATTGTTCAACTCTTGTGCCAGATAGTGGAATAGATAATTTTGTTTCAAGAAGCTGTATGCTTTCTGGTTTAGATAGTTGCTCAAGCTGCATGTCAGATATTTGTCTTTGGAAAAAAGAGGTTTTTGCTGATTGTCCTCCTTCTATGATTAGTTATTGGAAGTTTGATGATGGTTCTGATTTAGGAAAAGATTATTTAGAAAGAAATGATGGAACTTCTCAGGGGGATGCTTCTTATTTTTTAGATGGGAAGGTTGGTGGTGCTTTGAGTTTGGATGGAAATGGTGATTATGTTAAAGTTCCTGTTGATAATAGTTTGAAGTTGTCTTCTGAATTTACATTGGAAGGTTGGTTTAATTTAGATGAATTACATGTATCTGGAAATAGGAATTGTGAAGCCGCTACTATAATTGGTAGGGGTGAATCTGGTCAGGGAGGATGTGGAAATGGGGCTGCGAATTATGCATTACACATAAGAAAAACAAGTAATACAAATTATAAGCTTGAATGCACGACTGAAGCATGTAATGATGCCGATTATGTGATTTCTTATGATTTAGGAGATTCAAATCTTATTGGAGAATGGAACCATGCAGCTTGTACTTTTGATGCTGATGGTTTGTGGAAACTTTATTTTAATGGGGAGGAAGTTAAAAGTAAGAATTCGGGGGTGGCTTGCGGGGATGGAGGGTGTGATGTTTATATTGGTGCGGTTTATAATGGTTATAGTTGTTATGGTGTAACAAGGTATTTTAATGGCTTATTAGATGAAGTTGCAATTTATAATGAAGTTTTATCTGGAACAGAAATACAAAAACATTATCAAAATGGATTAAATGGTTTAGGTTATTGTGCTGGAATTCAGCCAATTCCAATAGCTGATTGCCCAGATGACCAGACAATAATGAGATTATTTTCTTCTTCAAATTCTCATGCTGCTGTTTGGGATTATTCAGATTATGATGTTGAAATCTGCTATTCTGATATTTTTGATTCTGCTTATTCAGGAACA
>CAYMES010000043.1:0-9883 GCA_964389765.1 Candidatus Woesearchaeota archaeon | reverse complement strand
AATCCTTTTGGAGTTGTGATGTCAGGAGCTGAAATGAGTTTTGTTATGAAAAATGGCGCAGGAATAACAGTTATTTATAAAAATGTAGATATGCTTGCTTCAGGTCCTCCAGATATTGCTTTTGATTCTGGTGCAAGTGATACAGCAGAATCAAGTAGTTTTGCACAGGCATGGAAATTTGGTTCATCAGGACCAGATATTTATGATGAAGTTATAATAGGAATTCCTTATACTGCTGGAAGCAGCAGTGTCACAGGTTTTAATGAATCAGCTCAGATAAATATGACAATTCCTGTTTTATATGATGAGGGTTATGAGGTTATATGGAATTCTGCTTCAGGAGATAATTCAACAAATATTACTAATGCAGATAATGAAAATGAATTAAGTGATTTTTCAGATTATGTTGGAACTGATTATGAAAAATATTTAAATAGTAGTTATCCTGAGTGTAATGCTTCTGATGAAAATTTATCTTCTGGATTATGTTATAAAGACATTGGTAATCATATGTTATGGTTTAAAATTCCACATTTCTCAGGTGTAGGTCCAAATCCAACAGGTTCAGTAATTGAAGCAGATTCAAGTAATGATGACGACAATGACGATTCTCCAAGTGGAAGCAGTGGAACTCCTGCAACTACATATTGGACAAATACCTATGTTTATGATACAGAAGAACTTAATGATAAAGGTCCTTTGACAAAAGAATTAAGAGTAAAGAATAGGGTAAGAGTTAGAGTTAATGGTTCTACCCATTATATAGGAGTAGTTGAATTAACAAATACAACAGCAAAAATTAATGTAACAAGCAAACCACAACAAGCAACATTTTCAATAGGGCAAGAAGAAAAGTTTGAATTAACAAATGATACATATTATGACTTATATGTCAAGTTAAATAATATCAACAATAGTAAAGCTAATCTAACAATCAAATATATACATGAAGAGATGCCTTCCCAACAAACAGCAGATGAAGATGATGGAGAAGATGATTCAGGAGAAGATGAATCAGCAGATGAAGATGATGAATCAGCAGATGAAGATGATGAACAAGGCAGTTTATGGTGGTTATGGGTTTTAATTGCAATAGTAGTTATTGTAGGGGCAGGAGTAGGAGGATATTTTCTTTATCAGAAATATGGCAAATAATTAATTTTATGCTTTTTTTAATAATATTAATAAATTATTTAAACTTCTTTTTCTTTTCCAACATATAAAAGAGGTAAAAATGAAAAAACCAGAAAACTACATACACCAATTAGCAGATTATATTAAAAAGAACTTATCTAAAGGATATACTATTGATTCTTTAAAAATTGCTTTGGAAAGCCAAGACTATAGTAGAAGTGCCATAGACAGAGCTATAAAGCTAGTTAATGAACAATTAGCAAGACATGCTCCAATTATGAAAGAAAAACCAAATATAAAATATGAAGTTATTAAAGACAAATTTGAAAAATTAGAAAAGGAAAAACAAAACAACCTATCAAAATCAGAAAAAAAGCAAAGATCATTTTTCAAAAGATTATTTGAATAATCTTAGCTTTTTCTTCACTCATAGGATAAGAGATTATTGATACAACTAATATTAACCATCTTCTTATCAAAAAATACTTTTTATCCCATTAAAACCACTAAAAACCACTAATTATAAAGCTTATAAAAGAACCCACAATCCCTCTTATGCCATTTACTACTAAGGTAGATAATAAAAATAAAAATTATTGATAATGGAAATATAGAATAAAACACCTTTAATTGAATATAGTTAAATCCTTAATTTAAAAGATATAGAAAAAATAAAAGCAATAGTAAAGATATTGCAAATAAAAATATAGTACTAATTAAAGTTTATTTTATATATTTGATTAAGTTCATTATTTTCCTTTTTTTCTAAAACGCCGCTGCCCGGAATCGAACCGGGATGCCCATAGGGCCCGGCTTACTTGTCTAGCATCTCAAGGCCGGTGCAATACCATTATGCGACAGCGGCATAGATATCTAATTGATTTTTGATTTTTAAATCTTTTTAAAATTTCAGTAGATAGGAAAGTGCAAAAGTGGGAACTGGATGAAAAATCTCCTCAGTAGAAGTCTTAAACTTTTGGTTTTTAAGGTATTGTAGTGCGAGAGCCTTTTGTTTTCTTCTATAGTGTTGAATCATCCCATAGGTTCTCATCTGGTTTAGGTTATTGTCTCTCCATAGCTTCTTTCTTTTCCTTTCTGACTCTGGATTCTTCTGCCTTCTTAATTTTGCTTTGGCATTAAGAACCTCTCTGTTTTTCTTGGAATATTCCTGTTTTCTCTTTAGATCATATTCCCTATTTCTTAGTCTCCATTCTCTATTCAACTGCCTTATCTTCTCTTTATTCTTCTCGTAGTATTCTTTTCTGTATTCTTTTGGAGTTTTAGAAAATCCATTAAATAAAAGCCTTAAACTCTTCTTAATCTCTTTAATTCTTGCTAAATGCTCTTTGTACTCTTTATCAAATCTTTCAGCATCTTCAATTCTTCTTCTCTTATTAAATTCCTGAAATTCTTTAACTTCTATCTCTTTTTTAGGATAAAGTCTTGAACATAAGGCACATTTGTATTTAGGTCTAGAAGAAAGCAATACAAGTTTGTATGAGCAGTTTGGACAGCGTGGCATTTTATTTATTTCTACTTTTATTTTTTAGCAATTCCTTTTCTATAACATGCAAATAATAAAAATTATTTTGTTTGATTATTTCTGCTTTTATATTATAAACTCCTTCTATCCATGAGGGAGGCCAAATATGTTTGGGGTATCTAAAAGATTTCAGTGGAAAAAAATCGTATAAATCCACATAACCACTTTTGTCATAAATTATGTTTATTCTTGTAAATATATAGATATTCCTTCTTAAAAATCCTAATAATTTTTGGGATTTAATCTCTTTGGCGAATTGCCACCCACTCCATTTTACATACCCTTTTATTTGAACTATTTTTTTCTTATTATACATATCTTTAAGGTGTTTACAAATATAGTTTATTGAAGGTTTATTCTCTATTTTCTTTCCAAATTGTTCTATATTTTGTTTTGTCCTTTTTTCACCTTCTTTAAACATAGATTTGGTTACTATAGGGTGCAATCTATCCCATTTTAAATCCCATTCTTCATTTATTTCTTTTAATAGCATATCAATATAATCCTTACCAACACTACGTTTTTGATATTCTTTTATTATGTCGTTATGAATTTTGATGTATCTATTTTGAATAAATTGAATATATAAAAATTCTGAGATTAGAACAATTAATAAAAATAAAATAAGTAAGTCTTGTGATTTTATTATCGAAAAAATTAGTCCAATAACTGTAAGATAAATAAATAATCTTATATTGTCTTTTTGTAATTCTAGTTTATTGTGCTCTATCTCTCCAATTTTTGTATCATGATCATAAGTTTCGAGTTTATTGAGAAGATGTAATTTTATTGTTTTATCTTTAATCTTCATCTTGTTTTTTCCTTCCATTTACAAAATCCACATTCTTTACTTGCTTTTGGTGGCTCTTTCATTTGAAGTATTTTTATTGTTTTCTTGAATAATTTCTCTCCATCCTTTGGATTTGTTTTTATCCTAACCAATTTAGTATAAAATATAACCTCACCAGTTTCTGTAACATGGTTAGGATAATAAAACAATAAATAAGTATAATCTTCTGTAGCATAATTATTTTCTCTTAATAATAAATTATAAAGATCCATTTGGTTTATATAATGTTCATGTGTATCTTCTTTTAATGGATAACCTCTTGTTTTGTAGCCTAAAACAATTAGTTTCTTTCCTTTCTTTAGAATATTATCCACTGCCCCATGCAATAGAATATTTGATTTTTTGTCTAGTAATTCTATACCCTTGAAATTGCTTCTCCAGATTTTCATCTTTTTCTTATCATCAAATAATTTCATATTTTTACAATGTCCGTTCTCGCAAATTTCGGGAGGCAATTCTTTTTTGTCTCAAAATTTATCAAAATGAATTTTTAAAATTCTATCCATTCCCGAAGGCAAACTTGGAAAGATTCCTGCAGGTCTTTTCCATACTTTATGTTGTGTTAACCAAAAACAGCGAGGACAATCTTGCATAAGATTTAATGATGAGGGGGAAAGTTTGAATGCCATTTAATTATTGTTTCTCTTTTTTTGAGGTTTTAATAAAGCATAAACATAGACCAATAAAACACCTACAATAAAAATCAATGCAGTGAACAGAATATAATCTAAGTAAGCAAGCCATCCTTCTCTAACTCCAAAATTTGTTTTTAGAAATAAAATAATAACTTGTATTAACGCACTAAATGCCAGAACACCTGTTGCAAGAGTAAGAATTCTGCTGAAATCTGTTTGTTTTTCAATAATCTTTTGTTGATTTTCGGTTAATTCAACTTGTCTTTTTTGTAGATCTGTTTGCTTCTCGAATATTCTTTGTTGTTTTTCTGTAAATTCAATTTGTTTTTCTTGGAATTCTTTTTGTTTTTTGAATACTTCATTATAATTAACCATCTTTTAATCCTCCCTACCCATCATAACATTACTAAAAAGAAAGCTATCGCATTTACTTAATATTGATTTTAGTCCATGTCCTTCAAGTTCTTTGAACAAATGTTCTGGAATTAAAATATATCTCCACTTTTTTGGTTGTTCTGTTGAAGGTTCGGTTTCAATTTTTGAAATTTCTCTGCATCTTTCTTGTGCAGCCTTGGCCTTTCTTTTAACATCTTCATCATTTTTAGCATCTTTTTCTGATTTAGTTTCTATTAATAACATTTCATCTTTAGTTCTAACAACGAAATCAGGATAATAAGGAACAAGATAACCATTCATGTGGCTAATGTAAGGAATTGAAAATCTATGGATATATTGATCTAATTTAACATAAGATTCAACTAAAGGATCATTTTCTAATACTTCTTCAACAAATCTCCTTTCAAATCCTCCTTTATATGGAAAGCTTACATAAGGATAAAGACATTTTGAAGTCTCAACAGCTTTTTCCATCTGAACTCTTATATCCTTAAAATCAGATAGCTTAACCCATTCTGCTTCTAATTTATCTTTACCCCTTTTTCCCTTAATAAATTTCATAAGATTTTCTCTAATCTCCTTAACCACAAAATCCAACAAAGAATAATTCCTTAATTTCTCTAAATTATCTTTGTTATTAAAGTCAATTACTTCTCCAAATAAATTCTCAGAAACATACTCATCAATTATACCCAATATCTCAGAAGTGTATCTTGAAATCCAAGTTCTCAAATCTCTTTTAGTCCCAATTACTTCATTTACTACAGACTTAAGAAAATATTCATAAGAAAAATCTCCTTCTTCAAATTTCCATTCTTGCCTATATTTTGATTCAGGATGATAGTCTGTAATTATTATCTCATGCGGATTTACTTTTTCAAATGAAACAGGAAACTTCTTTAAATCATCTATCGGAAAATATGAGAAATCTATATCCTCAGGCATTCTATGGGATAACCTTATGGGCCATGAGAAATCAAGTTCCTTTATTCTTTTTTCATCAACAGAAACTATAACACTCTTAGAATCCAAACTAACTTCTATAGATTCTCCTTTAGCAATAATAGCTCCTGCCTCGGTTAGTTGGTCATAAATATCATTAAATTTAGGATGCTCTACAATAAATAATAAATCATAAGAATTAATAAGCGGTTTTTTATCTTGTATTCTCTGGTAGTTTTCTAATTTATCTTGTTGAAATTCTGGTTCAGAAAACATTAATCTAATTCCTCTTCCTATGGTTTGCTCTGTTAATAAATCAGAATCAGACCTCCTCAAGACAACCATAACAGAAACATTTTTTACATCAAATCCTTCTTTTAACATTAAAACACTAACAATTACTCTTACAGGATTATTCCAATCATCACTTGCAAAAACAGAATTTTTTAATTTAAGATATTCTTCATCTGGAAGTTTATCTTTTTTATCACTATGAATTGTTATTACTTCTTTATTTGCGTGGCTCTGTCCTTCTTCTCCATCCCAATTTGGATCTAATCTTTTTCTAATAAAATTGGTTATCTCATCTGCTTCTGCATTGCTATTAGCCATGACAAACATTGTTGGTCTTTTATCGATTTTAAGCTCTTTATATTCTGTTTCAAGTTTTTTTAGTTTGGCTAACCCCACATCTACCATATGTTTCTGTACTTCTGATAAATCAATTATTTCATCTCCTTCTTTATATGCAGTAACCATTAGTTTCTCGTTATCAGGTAATTTCTCTATTTTGTTGGTAAGAACATTACTCTTTTCAATAAATATTTGTTTTACAAGCATTTGCCTCATCGCTTCAACTAAACCAAAATCATAGATTACATGAGGAAAATATTCTTTCTTTTTTCCTTTAATTGTAAAAGGGGTAGCAGTAAAATCAAATTGTGCAAATAAACTTCCTTTATTATTCTCTTTTATGTTTTCTCTAATTATATTTATTGATTCCTGCCATCTTTTTTCTTCAGAATTCGCTGCACTATGAACATGATGTGCTTCATCATTTAAGACAATTAAGTCAGGATTATAAGTTAATAAATTCATAAATCTTTCAACTCTTAAAGAAATATTATCGCTTTTCATTTCAACACCCAAAGCCTCTGCTTTTGTGTCTTCTCTTTGTTTAGTTGTATCCATTAATTGATGCCAATTAGTAATTAGAACAAAAGGAGATTCTGTTGTTATAGTTCCTTCCTGTAAATCTTCTTTTTTGAAAACTCTTAAACTAAAATCATCTTTCCAATCTGGGGGGATAAAAATATTCCTGTTTATATCAGCTTCAGAAGTTTTTCTTTTTCTGTTTTCATCTTGCTTTCCTAAGAATGAATCCAATAATCTTTCGTAAACAATGTTTCCTGGAGCACATAACAAGAAATGTGAAGAAAATCTTTTATCTTCTAATCTTATTTTGTTAAAATACTGCCAAACAATAATAGCATTCATTATCCAAGTTTTTCCTGTTCCAGTAGCCATTTTAACACCAAAACGAGGATAAGTTATTTCTTCAACAGATTTTTTCAAATTTTGTTGTTCTTTTAGAATCTCTTTAGAAAAGTGTTCAAAAAGTTCTTTAACTATTGGTACATTTAATATTTCATAACAATAAATTATAGTTTCTATTGCTCTTTTTTGGCATGAATGGAACCTTTCTCCTTCATGTGCTTCATCTGTAAACCACCAATTTAATAATTCTCTTGTTATTGGAGTAATTTGTTTTCCATTTACAGAAGGATAATTATTTTCAGACCATTCCTTAACAGCAGGCTCTATAGATTTAGCCAAGGGATGCTTTCCAAATAATTCTGTCTTTGTAGATTTTCTTGCCATTTTATTTTAAATTAATCTCCTGCACTCCAAAAGCATCGTTTCCAAAGACATCAACAACCCTAACAGCAATTTTGTATTTCTTGCCTTTTTTCAAAGTTGTTTCTGCTGTAGTTGGAACTGGTTTAGAGCTTTTTCTTTCTTTTATTGCCTGCCAATTGCTTCTAAAAACTTCCCCATCATAATCCCAATCAATTGTCCAATAATCAATTAAATGTGCAAAATTCTTTCTTAGTAATTTGTCAATTTCTGGTCTTTTCTTTTCATCTCTCACTGGAATATCTGGAACAACATATCTATCAAGTTTAATTTTAACTCTTGCGCTTTCTTTTGAATCTGAAACTTTTTTAGGAGCTTCTAATTTTAAGTAAGGCTTTTGATAGAAAACAATTTTATCAGATATTTCTGGATCTCCAACTTTTGTACTCCTTAAATATTTGTAAACATCTGAAGGGATTATTTTAAATTCAATATCAGACATATCTTTTTTTCTGGTTGCAATTCTTTTCCAATCTTGATCAAAACCCATTTCATAATCCCATGCAAGAATTACAAGCTTTTTGTATCCTTTACCATCCATATTTTTAGCTTCTTTAGCTAGCTCTAAGGCTTTGCCAGCCATCATTGGTCTGTCTGGTTCACAAACATAAACTAAATTGTTCTTATTGCTTTTAGAAATTCCAAAGGCTTGTCTGTCCTTTCTAGGATTTGCTCCATAAAGTTTAAGGATAATATTATACATTTCTTTTAGATTAACTTTATTTGCATAGATTAATTGTCTTTGATAATTGCCTAAGTTTTGGACTAAAAAAGGGTTGGCTCCTTGATTCACTAATCTACTTCTTATAACTTGTATCGATGTTTTAGATAAATCAGAAGTAATCCAGTTTCTTCCTAATTTTTCTGCTACTGAAGCAGTTGTACCCGAACCACAGAAAAAATCTGCAATTAAATCTTCTTTATTTGACCCAAGTTCTAATATACGCCTTAATAAAGCTACAGGTTTTTGTGTAGGATAATCTAAAAACTCTTTACCTGCATATAATCTATTAATATCATCCCATAAATTAAAGATTGGATTTCCTTCATCATTTTCAGGTCTCAATTTCCTGAAAGGATTTCCTGTGCTTGACCAACCCAAATCTCCTTTTTTATCAAGTTTTATTAATTCCTCCTTTTTTAATCTCCATCCCCAATAACCTGGTGTATATCCCTTATATTCATAGACTAAATTGGGCCTAGCACCCATAGATTTTGATCTAACAATTGGCCCAGAATAATACCTTCCTTTTTCATCAGAATAAGGATATTTTTTTTCTAAATCTTTTTGGGATAAGGGTTTTTTAATTTTTTGTAGGTTAAATGTATAATTAATATTTTTAGAGTAAATAAAAATGTTATCAGTCATTTCACCTAGTTTCTTACTTTGATATTGAGAACCTTTTGGATTATTTGTCCTTCTCCAAATTATTTCATTAACAAAATTATCTCTCCCAAATATTTCATCTAAAATTATTTTCACATAATGTGAAGCATTAACATCCAAATGTATGAATAAAAGTCCTTTTTCACTTAAAAGTCTCCTCATTAACTGTAATCTTGGATAAAGCATGTCAAGAAAAGAATCAACACCTCTTTTCCAAGTATCGGTGTAAGCCAATCTTTCACTCATAGTTAATTCTTTATCAAATTTTTTATCACCGATTTGGACTTCATTTACAAAATTAAAATTCTCTCCAGTATTAAACGGTGGATCAATATAAATTAAATCAATTTGTCCTTCATAACCTTTGGCAAGAAGCGCTTTCATTACAAGTAGATTATCTCCCCAGATAACTCTGTTTGGATCATCACTTACATCTTTTGTTTCAGCCCAGAAGGTATTCAGTTTTTTATCTTTATTATTGATATATTCTTTATTAGGATAAACTTCTTCTGCTGTCTGAAAATCTAAATCTTTAGCTGTTGGTTCTTTTTTTGGTTTGGAAGCCCAGACTAATCTGGCAGTATCTTTTGATTTTGGTTTTTCTTTTCCTAATTCTTCTCTTTCTTTTTGTGGATCAATTTGTTCTTCCACATCTTCTATTTTATCTTCTTTTGGCATTTTATAAATTTTTTAAAAACCTCTTACATTTTTCTTTTTGTTCATCATCTAAATGATCCCAGATAATTAATTCCTTAAATTTATTCCACCAAGCTTGTCTCCAATTTGGATTTTGTGAAGGAGCAAGTGCTGGGTTTTGAGTATCGTTTATGTCAGGATTTTGTGTAACATTAATATCTGGGTTCTGTGAGGGGTTGATATCGGAATTTTGAGAAGGTAAATCTTTAGGGTTTCCTGAATGTATATTTTCTTTTTCCATTAAATTTATTGCAAAATCTATTAATTGTTTCATCTTCACACCACCAATAAAAATACCCACAAAGGTATCTTTAAAATATTATCCTCCAAATTAAATTCATCTTTAGTGATTATAATTCCAAAAGGAGAATCTTTTTCTTTCA
>CAYMES010000042.1:2997-9949 GCA_964389765.1 Candidatus Woesearchaeota archaeon | reverse complement strand
TCATCTCAGAACTAATTTTCGGTTGCCTACGACATATGTCTACTGGCTATACACAGAACAATAAATAGAAAGATTTATAAAGGGTAAAGACAAATTAATTAATTTCAAAATGCTTAGATTAAGGGAAAAATGAATCAAACAAATACATGTCAGAAAACTTTAGAAGAGCAATTAGAAGAAGAATTTGACAAATTGGAAATCTATGGAAGAAATAGAAATTCAGTTGAGACTTATTTGAGGTTATTAAAGATAAAAGACGAAAATACTTATAAACATTCTCTTAGGGTGGGTTTTTTATCTTCAAATATATCAGGATATATGCATCTTGACCAGAAAGCTTTATTTTTTGCAGGAACATTACATGATGTAGGAAAATTATTAATTCCTCCTGAAACTCTTAAAAAAACAAAAGGTTTTAATGAAAAAGATATGGCAAAAATGAAAAAGCATCCTGAATATACTTATATGTTATTAAGAGGAGTTCATGAATTTTCAGCTGAAGTAGCTTTGAGACATCATAAATATCAAGATAGGGGATATCCTAAAAAGTTGCCAAAATCAGCAATTGATTTTTCAGAAAAAACACAGGCAGATATTAATTTTTATGCAAGAATTTTAACTATAATAGATTTTTATGATTCTGCTTCTTCTAGGAAAAATGATAAATTTTCTCCTGGAAATCCAAGACTTCCTACTCCAGAAGAAGTTAAAGAACTTCTTTTAAATGCTAATAAAGATCAGAAAGTTTTAATTGAAAATCTATATAAAGATGGAATTTTTGGGCAAGATTCAGAGTGGTATAGATAATTTTATTTCTGCAAAAAATTTATAAATAAAAAGAAAGTAAATCTGAGAATGATTTATAAAAAAAAGTTTAATGGAGAAATGCTAAGAAATCTAGGTGTGAAATTTGCTTGGTTGTTAGGTTTAACATCAGAAGCAGATACACTTGTATCTGAGAAGGTTTATGATTATGCAACAATTGGAGTAATAAAAGGTGAAAGAGGATTAGATATTCCTATTCCAGTTTTGTCAGATGAAGAATATCCTTTTTATGATATAAGAATACAAACAAAGAAAACTTCTTTTTATGTAAGATATCATATTAGTGATGAAAGATATGGTCAACCAATGTTACATAAGCATTTAAAACAAGGGGAAAGAGTAATAATCGCATATAAAAGTATCTACACTTTGCTTAGAGATTATAGTAAAGAAGATTTTTCTTATAAAAGACATACAGAAACAAGACTAAGAAGAAGAGAAATTACTGATATTATTAAGTTAGATACAGGACAAATATTTAATATAGAAGACAGAGATGGAATAAGATTATAAATGTATCACTTAATAATGGTAACAAATAGAAAGGTTTATAAAGCCTTATTTCTTATAAGTATTAATAAAATATAATTTAAATAAAATGAGAACAAAATTTTTGAATATTAGATCTCCTGAATCTGTATATAGACAGGATCCTTTAAAAGGTTTTTGTGTGTTGGATGTTGGAGTTCAGGGAAATAGAGCTTTAACTTTTCATGTTGCTGCAGGAAGATTAATGGTAACAGATGAACAAGGAAAAAGTTATCTAACTTTAGGACATAAAAGTCCAAAAGAGAGAGCTGAATATGATGAATTAACAGAAAAGCTTAGAGAACAAGGATTTGAGCCTAGTGCTGTAGAAATTCCTTATTCAGCAGGAGATTTGGCGATTGCTATAAATCAAGCTTTAGTTAATCCAAAATTAACAAAAAGTGAAAGAAATTATATAGTTGATAGGGTTCATAAAGCATGGAATGAAGATTCTTATCCAATCTTTACTTGGGATGATTTAAAGGTTAATTAAAAAAGAAAATAAAAATGAATCTAACACTAGACAACCAAAGAAGAAAGCAAGTAATTATAGTATTGGTTGCAGCTTTGACTGTTTTGTTTTTTATTCTTTTAATATTAATACTTAATTCAAATACAGTTCAGAGTCTTGTAATGGCATGGATATTTACAACTCTATATTCAATATTTGCAATTATATTTACAGAAACTAAAATTAAAGAAGTTCCTAAATTTATTGAAAAACCAGTTTTTAGGGAAATTATTAAAGAAGTTCCTATTCAGATTCCAATTGAAAATAAAACAATTGAAGTTATTGAAAAACCAGTTATACAAGAAGTTATTAAAGAAGTTAGAGTTCCTTTTAAACCAATTAACAAAACAAAATCCAGAAGAAAATTAAATATTCCAAAATATAAATTTGTTGGAAGTAAAGAAACAGGAACATTCCATAAAAAAAGCTGTAGATTTGGAAAACTAATTAAGAATAAAAATAAGATTAATGCAAATACTCGATCATATTTTAAAAATAGAAAATTTAAAACTTGTAAAGTATGTTTAAATAAATCAAAATAAATAAAATGGAAATAGAATATCAACCTAAACCAGGTATGGTGGAAAGAAATCTCATCAGATATCTGGCAATGTTAAGGCAATTAGATTTAGATGGGACTATAAGATTCGATGAAAGTGGGAAAGTAAGTTTAAGAGATCCTCAACAGGGAAAAAAAGAAGATTATTTTTTACAAAATCCTTTTTTACCTCAGTTTTTAAAAGATTATACTTATGGAGATATGATTAATTAAATTTATAAATGTTAAAAGGAAGGGAATATTGGAAAAAATAAATCAAAATAAATAAAATGGCAAAATCATATACAGAAAGATTAGAAGAAAGATATAAAGAATTGAGAAGAGCATTATCAAATCAGGATGCTGTTAGATATAGACAGCTTTGTAATGAATTAGATCATTGTCCTGAAGAAGATTATGAATTAGAACTTTATAATAGAGGAGGAGCAGAAAGATTAGAACAAATAGCAAGACAAAGAAGAGCAAATGGACAAAATACAAGAAACCATAAGAGAGACCCAGAAAAAGCAAGAGAAACTGCTCAAATGATTAAAAAAAGATTGTATAATGCTTTTTTACAAGAAATAGAAGATAGAGATATTCTTGAAGGATATAGAACATTATCAAAATATAAAGAGCAGAAAAAAGAATTACTTCAAAAATATTTTCCAGATCAATTTTGTAAAAGACAGAATCTGGATGAGTATAATGCTGCTCAAATTGGAAAAATTTTTAATAATATGGTTAATTTTGCTAGAGGAAAAACAAGTGATTAATCTAAAATGGTTAGAAAATTGAAAACAAACACTTTAGAAAAACAAATTCTTTCAGCTTTATGTATTTTAACTGCTGGTGTAGCAATTAGTTTTCCTTATAGAAATAGAGAAAGTATGAAAGATGTTAGATTAGGAATGTATCTTGGAGCAAATGCTGCTCTTGGAGCTACTTTTATTTATAGAGAAAAAAGATTAAGAGATTTAGAAAATAATGAGGATTAATTTAAAATGAACCAATATCAGGAAAATTTTTGCAATCAATCATCACATTGTTTATTTATAGGAGATAGGAATCTTAAAGATGTTATTGAAACAGATAAACAAGAACTTGTTGAGTTTAGCGGAAGTTTTGAAGCAATTGCAGATAGAATGCAACAGATGGTTGATTATGCTGAAAAACAAAACACAGAGAGAACAGGAGTTTCTAGAAATGAATGGGAGAAAGTAATAACTCCTGTTATAGAACAATATCAACTAAAATATGGAGATGATTGGCATAAAAATCCAGGAATATGGGGAAAATATGGAGATGATTGGGCAAAATTAAGAGCGCAATTTAAAGAAACATGGCTTGATGAAAAAGTGGCAGTTTTAATGGGTTTTAATACAAGAGGATTTCAATTATGTCCTTTTGGATGCAGAAAAACTTGGAATGATGATGTAGAGGTATATAGTAGAAAAACAGGTAGAAGATTGACTGTAAATAGAGGAACAGTTCATTTAGCAAGAGAACATCATCTTCTTGAAAAAGATAATGAGTATGGAATTTCTGCAGAAGAATTTTATAAAAAATTTATGTAATTTCAGTTAGTTTTTTATATCTAAATTTCTTATTCTTAATATGGGTTTACAGATAGGAAATATTGTTCCAAGAAAACCAATTGAATTTTTAGAACTTAAAAATAAAAAAATAGCTGTAGATGCATTTAATACTATCTATCAATTTTTATCTACTATACGTCAACCAGATGGAACTCCTTTGCAAGATAAAAAAGGTAATATAACAAGCCATCTAAGTGGTTTATTTTACAGAAATATTAATCTTATGAAATATGGTTTTAAACTGATATATGTATTTGATGGTAAAACACCAAGATTAAAAAAAGCAACAAATGAGAAAAGAAAAGAGCAGAAAGATATTGCTTTTGAAAAATACCAAAAAGCAAAACAACAAAAAGATACAGAAAGCATGAAAAAATATTCTCAGCAATTATCAAGTTTAGATGAACAGAAAATTCAAGAAAGCAAGGAATTATTAGAAGCTATGGGAATATGTGTTATTCAAGCTCCAGGCGAAGGAGAAGCTCAAGCAGCTTATCTTGCTAAATATAAAGATATTTATTGTGTTGCAAGTCAAGATTATGATAGTTTATTGTTTGGAGCTCCAACTCTTGTTCAAAACTTAACTCTTGCTAGAAAAAGGAAAACTGCAAGTGGTTATGTTTCTGTAAATCCAGAAAAAATAGAATTGCAGAGAGTTCTTAATAATCTTCAGATAAATTATGAACAGCTCATATGTTTAGGAATATTAGCAGGAACAGATTATAATCCAGGAGGAGTTAAAGGAATAGGTCCGAAAAGAGCTTTGGAATTAGTTAGGCAGAAAAAAGCCCCTACCTTAATTTTTAGAGATATTCCTAATCTTAATTTTAATTGGCAAGAAGTATTTCCCTTATTCAAAAATCCAAATATTAAAGAGATATCTGAAGAAGAAATAAAATTTCCAAAAATTAATCAAGACAAGATTAGAAAAATTTTATTAGATAGAGATTTTTCAGAAGATAGATTAGGTTCTGCTTTAGAAAAATTAAATAAAGCTAAAGATGAGCAGAAACAGCAGACTTTGTTTTAATAGATAAAAAAGGTTAGAAAATGAATAAGGTATTTAGCGTATTATCCATGGTTGGAGGATTATTTTTAATTAGTGTAGGTTTTTTGTTTATAAAATTTTTAATTGTTTTTGGAATAATCTGGATTTTGATGGGTTTATATAGTAGTTTTATTAAAGATAGGAATTCAAGTTTGTTTTCCCTTGAATCTTCTGTTGTTCCTCCCCAATATTATGGATTACCAAAAGAAGTAGTAGAAGAACTCTGGCCAGAACCAATGGGAAATTCAAAAAAAGCAAAAGAAGAGAGAAAGAGGAGAAATAAAGCATTAGCTGTTTTAAAAAGTCAAAAAGGAGATTGGAGTATGAAACATGGTAAAACAATGGGAACAGATGTAGGAGATTTTTGGTGGTATGAATTTGAAAATAATTCTTGGAAAGTTGCTAAGCAAAAAGGACAAGCTAAATGGGGAGAATATAGAATTTATTTTGATATTTCTTCTGTAGATGCTTCTAAACTTTCACCTGTTTTTCAGCAAATATCAAGTAGTTTAAATATACCTTTGGCTTATAAGTTCTTAGATACTCAAAAAACTCATCAAAGTTTGAGAGGAGATACAAATACAAAATTTGTTGCTAATTTTAGAAATGTTGCAGATGCAAAAAATTTTTATCAGAGTCTTTCAAAAAATCAAGATTATATGAATATACAAGTAGATTCCCCTTCTAGTTATCAGGGTTTAAGATTAGATAATAAAGCTGAATTTTCAGGAGGATTTAGTGAAAAAAGAACAGCAGAACAAAATTTAGCTTCTGGAAAATTAGTTGGAAATTCTTGGGTATATAAAAATAAAGCTGGAAAAGAAAGAAGATTAGATTATTCAGAGCCTACAATTAAAAATACAATTGATAATGCAATACAAAATCAGAAAAATAAACCTAGTTTAGATAAAATATGGGAAAATGCTTAAAAAAACAAAAATCTTTATTTATGTATCTTTTTTTATTGGATTAATAGGAATATTTCTAGGATTTGTTATAAATCCATTTTTTTATTTTATTGGTGCTATATGGGTTTTAGTAGCAATTGGAGCGAGTTTTAGAAAAGAGGAATCTGTAGATTCATTAATAAAGCAAACAGATGATTTATTAGTAGATCTTAGAAATTCAGATCCTTATACAGCCCCAAATACAAAACTAACTCAATTTACAAATTCTTGGATTAAAAGATTAAATGATTTAATGCAATTAGGTATAAATCAAGGAGAACTTCCAAATACTCAATTAATAACTAAAAGATTAGTTTCGGAATTAGGAAGAGATTCAAGAGCACATTATGATAATACTAGAAATGTTTTGAGATTTAAAGAATCTACAATTAATAGCGGATTTTTTGGAGATGCTTTGGGAGAAGAAGTAGGACATTTTTTCAGACAAAAATTATTCCCTAAAAGCAAAGATGGTTCTGTTAAAGAGTTTTTTGGTTTTTTGGGTAGAAAAGCTTTATATCAAAATTCAGGTAATAAAAAAGAACCTTTATTTCCAGAAGGAGAACCTTCTTGGAAAGCAAAAACTGGGGATTTAATAGGACACAAAGGTTTAGAAGGATATGATTCTGCAAGACATCATCATATTGGATATTCTTATGCAAAAAGGGTTGATACATCAAAAATTCATAATTGGAAAAAATTATTTTCAATGCCAGATAAAGAAGTAAGAAGAAGATTTTTTACACCTAATCCTGATTATTCTGGATTGTAGTGAGAAAAGTTTAAATAGTGCCTTATTATTTTTTATATATGGCAAAAAAAGAGATTACAACTGCAAAAGAAGCTTTTGATAAATATATGCCTAAGGCTTTAAGAGGGAAAATAACTGATCCAAGAAAAGCTAAAAAGAAGCTTGATAAATTATGGTGGATTGCAGATGGTTTTGTAGATAGTGAA
>CAYMES010000042.1:0-2987 GCA_964389765.1 Candidatus Woesearchaeota archaeon | reverse complement strand
TCTTGCATTTATAGCAGAGGCTGAATTTGATGCTGGGAGATATGAAGATTCTGCAGATTCTTATAAGTCTGCTGCAAAACATGCTTTAAAATGGGGTAATCTAAAATCTGAGGGATTTGTTGGAAGATATAATACTAGAGCAAATGAGATTGTAGATACTAAATTAGGGAAAAAACCTGGATGGTGTCGTGAAGTTGTTCCTGGACGTCTTGAACGATATGCAACACCGGTTGCTGGGATTTTAGGTTTGGTTTTAGGATTATTTTTTTTGTCGCCCAATATAACTGGAAATGTAGTTTTAGGTTTAAATCAGACAGCTTCTAATTGGATTGGAGGAGTTTTGTTAATAGCAGGCATATTTATTGGAGCTTTTTATTTTAGAAGAAGATAATCTTAATTTTATCTTTGTGCTTTTTCTATTGATTCAACTTCTGTATGGAGAACTTTTCTGTCTAAATCAGCTTCTTGTTTTTTATGTTCTTCTCTTGCTTCTTCTATAAATTTTTTGATTGCAATTAAAACATGTGGGAAAGAAACAAGCAAGATAATAAAAACAATTACAATAATCCCCATTATAATAATCAAAGCTACTAACCTCTTACAGACTTAAAACTTTATCATAAACAAAGCTCCATAGTTTATGCTTTAGGAAGATTAGAAGATGCAGAAAAATGTTCTGAAAAAGCAGATGAACTATATAATAAATTACCAGCATCAGCAAGAAAAAACAGAATTATTTTAAGAAAAGCAAGAGAGAGCATGGAAAATAAATTTTTAGCAGGAAGAATTTAAAATGTCAGATAAACCAAAACCAATAGAAGTATTAGTAGAACAAGGAGAGCTTTCTCAAGAAGCGGTTTAAAGATTGAAATCAGTATGAGTGGCAAATTGTGATGAACTTTATTCTAGAATGAAAGCTTTTTTATTTGCACAAAGGCTAGAATTAGAAATAGCTATGGATGAAGAATTAGGAATTTCTAAAGGAAAATTAAGAGAATTTATGGATTATATAAAGCCATATGTTTCTCAAGAAGTTATTAATGCAGAGAAACCTAGAGAATATCCTACTGGATATAGAATAAGGTAAAAAATTAATTAAAATCAGCTTTTTTTGTTAATTATCATTCCAATTATTCCAATCACAACCCATGCTCCACCTATAATAGCAATAGTCATTCCAGCCTCTACACCAGTAAATTCAGGGTTGCCCCACCCTATAATTACAGCCATTAAACCACAAACTACAGCAAACGCTCCTTGTATTGCTTTTTCATAACTTCCCATTTTATATTATTGAGATAATTAAATTATATAAATGTTTTTAATTTTATCCTTTAATCATCCAAAATATTCCTATACCTATCCAGCAGATTCCTCCAAGAAAAGAAGGATAAGCAATTATTTTTGGATATTCTCCTGAAAATCCTGCTAATGCAGCAATACATCCAGCAAGAATTGCTATCAGGCCCCAAAATCTCATCTGATTCATTTTATTTTTAGTTATTTAAGATTAATTTATTTATCTTGTTCATATCCTTTCATCTTTTCTTTTTCAATATCTGCAGATGTTTCAATAATTTTTCTATGTTGTTCAGTTTTTTCTTTTTCATGTTTTTCTTTTTGTTGTTCTATGAATTTTTTAAGATTTCCTCCAAAATAAACAATTAATATTCCAATAATTATTGTTGCAAATATAGCTATTCCAATTATCCATCTTTCTGTTATTGCTGCAGAAAGAACTTCTACAGCTTTTTTAATAACTCCAGATAATCCTATTAAAGAAGTAATTACAAATGAGCCAATTATCCCAAATACAGTATTTCCAAATAAAGCTCCTGCTGGTTGATAAATAAACATAAATAAGATTATCCATATGGCAAGTGCAAATATAAATGCCCAGGATAAACCATATTCAACTCCTAATACAATTTTGAAAAATGGATTAAAAAAATTAAGAATCTTATCTAAAAAATTAAAAATAGGGGAAAGATATTTATTTTTTGAAAACATCTTTTTCCATTCTTTTTTAAGATATTCTTCTCTTGTTTCTTCATTAGTTAAATTTGAATAAGCATCTCTTGCTTTATCACTTGCATTTTGTATTTTTTCAACATCTTTTTCCATTCCAGAAGGAATTCCGCTTTCTCCAATTGATTGAGCAGATACGTAACTTATAGAAACAAGACTTAAGATAAAAATATTTAAGATTAACAAAACTTCTAATAAATTAATTCCTCTTTTTAATATCATATAAAGTTAAGAAAAACAGAATTTAAAAATATTTCTTAAAAATCTATTAATTAATTTCCAGATTCATCACCATAAGCTTCATTCAGTTCTTTGCTTTGTAGTTCATGAAGTAATTTAGCTCTTTTTGCAACTTTTGTTCCTGATTCTTTTACAGCATCCATTTCCCCATAAAATAAAGCTCTTCTTATTGGTCCAAGTAAAAAGAAAATTAATATTCCTGCAATTATAGCAAAGAAATAAGGAATTGTTTCAGCTGAAATCCATCCTGTTTCTTCAGTAACTATCATATAAATATATAGTGCAAAATAATAGATAGAAAAAAATATCCATACAACTCTTCCTACTAATGCACTTTGAACTCTTACAGAAAATACCAATAATATTGCAAAAGGAATAACTGATAGAATAGCAGCACCCATTACTCCATATTGAGCTCTTATTGCTTCAATAAAATTTGAAGGTAATGCAATTAAAGCAAGTGCAGTTATAACTCCTGTTATTGTCCATTTAATCCATGCTCTCTGGTTTTTGAACCATGTTCCAATAATAGTGTAAATTATCATACCTAAAAGAATTGCAAAAAATACTCTTGTCAGCATTTCTTTTTTTCCAAATAAAGGACTTAGTATTTCAGAAGCAACTCCTCCTATTCCGCTTATAACTCCTCTTGTTGTTTCTGCTGCTGTTTCAGCAGTTTCATCGCCAGCTTCATCTTGAGCAAAAACAAGAAAAGAGAA
>CAYMES010000041.1:0-10442 GCA_964389765.1 Candidatus Woesearchaeota archaeon | reverse complement strand
CTATCAGAGGAAAATGTCAAAATTCTACATATTCAGAATTTCAAAAAGAAATGGATATGATTAATAAAGCTCTTATTGAAGTTTTAATAGAAGGAGATGCCAAAGGAAGAGTTTTTACATTTCCCATACCTACTTATAATTTAACAAAAGATTTTGACTGGAATTCAGAAATAGCTGAAAAAATATTTGAAATGACTGCTAAATATGGACTTCCATATTTCCAAAACTTTGTAAATTCTGACCTTAATCCTAATGATGTTAGAAGCATGTGTTGTCGTCTACAGTTAAATCTTAAAGAATTACAAAAAAATATTACAGGAGGGAGATTTAGTTCAGCAGAATCAACAGGAAGTATAGGAGTAGTAACTTTAAATCTTCCTAGAATAGCTTATGAGTCTCAAAATGAAAATGAATTTTTTGAAAAATTAGAAAGATATATGTATCTAGCTAAAGAAAGTTTAGAAATAAAAAGAAAACTTGTAGAAAGAAATATACAGAGAAATCTGCTTCCATATACAAAAAGATATTTAGGAAATTTAAAGCACCACTTTTCAACAATGGGTTTAGTTGGAATGCATGAAGCTTGTTTAAATTTAATAGGACAAGATAAAGGAATTGACTCTGAACAAGGACAAGATTTTTCTATCAGAACATTAAGATTTATGAGGGAGAAATTAAAAGAATTTCAGCAAGAAACAGGAAACATATATAATTTAGAAGCAACACCAGCAGAAGGAACTTCTTATAGGTTGGCAAAAAAAGACAAACAAAAATATCAAGATATTATAACATCAGGACAAGAAGATCCATATTATACCAACTCTACACAATTGCCAGTCTCACATACAAATGATATTTTCAAAGCATTAAAACATCAAGAACCATTACAAAAATTATATACAGGAGGAACTGTTTTCCATACATTTTTAGGAGAAGCTATAGATAAAGATGCCTGCAAGATGTTAATTAAAAAAATAGCTTATAATTCATCATTACCTTATTTTACAATATCCCCTACTTTTTCCATATGTGAACAACATGGCTATTTAAATGACGAACAACATATCTGTCCAAAATGTGGTAAAAAAACAGAAGTATATAGTAGAGTAGTAGGTTATTATCGTCCAGTTAAAGACTGGAATAAAGGTAAGCAGGAAGAATTTAATGAAAGAGAAGTTTTTAATATATTAAAACAAGCTGCTTAAATATTTTTTAATTTTAAGATGAAAATCCTAAGTATTAAGCCAGAATCTCTGATTGAATGGCCAGGACATCTGTCTTATGTTATTTTTCTAGCTGGATGTAATTTTAGATGTCCTTTTTGTTATGTACCTGATTTAATCTTGCCTTCAAGATATAAAGATAAAAAAGAAATTAGTATTAAAGAAATCTTAGAAGATATTAAACAAAGAACAGAATCTGGATGGATAGATGCAATCTGTATAACAGGAGGAGAACCTACTCTTAATTCCCATCTTCCTGATTTTTTAAAAAAAATAAAACAACAAAATATCAAGATAAGATTAGAAACAAATGGTTCTAATCCAGAAATGGTAAAACAATTAATAAAAGAAAATTTGATAGATAGTATTGCTCTTGACATTAAAAACTCTAAAAACAAATATATAGGAACAGCAGGAGTTCAGGTAAACTTAGATAATATAGAAAAAACACTAAAACTGATAAAAAACTCACATATAGATTATGAATTACGGACAACTATCATACCAGGATTGCATAATAAAAAAGATATCTTAGATATAGCAGAATGGCTTTATAAAATTTTAAATAAAAAACAAGAAAATAAAAAAAACAAAATTAAACTCTACATCTTGCAGCAATTTCGTTCTGATCTTCCACATGAAAATATACTTAATCCTGAATTTCAAAAAAAAGAAAATTACCCTATAAAAAAATTAAAATTAATAAAAAAAGATATTGAACATACAGGATATTTTGAAAAAGTAGAAATTAGAGGGCAATAAATTAAAAACATTTATATACATCCATATTTTATTAAACTAGCTTGAAATGGAAGTAAAAGATATAAGGGGAAATATAAGAAATTCAATAGATAGTTATATAGCTTCTGCTTCTGAACCATCTTATAATGGAGCTATAGACTTTGTTAGACAAAATCTAAGCATATCATCTCTAACAGAAGTTTATCTTTCAAAATACCCTCATAAAGATCTGGGAGTAATGATGGGGACAATAGGTCCTGAACATATGGCAGGATTCTTAGTAAGAGATTTCTTATCAGAAGAATATCTTAAAAATAATCCCAATAAAATTTCAGGAGTAAGAATTGGAATAATAACTCCTCAGGAAATGTTTGATTCATTATTAAAAAACTAAATCTTTTCTTTAAATCCAAAATCTATACTTGTTTCTTTTTGAAGTTTTAGATAAAATTCCTCTCTAATTGTATAAAAATATTTTTGTGCAATTATAAAATCTTGCTCCCTGTATTTAGATATAACTGGAACAGCCATACCATCTATTCTTAATCTTCTTGCTTCTATTGGTTCTTCTCTAATGGTTTTATATATTCCTCTTTCTTTAGCATGATCTACAAGTATATCTATAAGCTCACCATTATTTTTAATAGGGATTTTATTTCTAGCCATTTTATTTTAAATTAGAAAACCTGTCTTGAATAAAAATAAAAAGAAATCATTTTAAAAATATTATGTATATACTCTAATTAAAAATTATAAAAAATAAAAAAGAAATTTATTTGTTGCTTATTGTTTTTCTTTTAAATCAATACATACGCCTGCTGCTACTGTTAAACCAGCATCTCTTATAGCAAATCTTGACATGTGCGGATTGTTTCCTTGTTTCTCTATAATCAAATTACTCATTGGTTTTAGTTTTACTCTTGCTACATCTCCATTTTTCAAATAATCAGGATTTTTTTCTGCTACTTGTCCTGATTTAGGGTCAAGTTTTTCAATTAGTTCAACAAATTGGCAAGGTACTTGCGCTGTATGTATGTGAAATACCGGAGCATAACCTTTAGCAATAACTGTTGGATGATTAATTACTGCTATTTGAGCTGTAAATTCTTCTACTAGTTTTGGAGCTTTATCTGCTGCACAAACAACATCTCCTCTTCCAATATCTTTTTTACCTACTCCTCTAATATTAATTCCAACATTATCTCCAGGTGTTGCTTCTTTTAATTGTTCATGATGCATCTCAATACTTTTAACTTCTCCTTCAATTCCTTTTCCACTTCTTCCTGGCAATACTATAACTTTCTGCCCTATTTTCATAACTCCTGTTTCAATCTTTCCTACAGGAACAGTTCCAATTCCTGTAATTTCATAAACATCTTGAACAGGCATTCTTAAAGGTAATTCTACTGGTTTTTGAGGCTTGTCTAACTTATCAAATAATTCCATTAAAGTAAGTCCTTTATACCAAGACATATTTTCTGATTTATTAACTATGTTATCTCCTTTTAATCCAGATAAAGCTAAAAATTGAACATTATCTGGTTTATATCCTACTGATTTCATTAATTTGGTAAGTTCTTCTTTAACTTTATTAAAAGTCTCTTCTTTGTAATCAACAGTATCCATCTTATTAATTGCTATTGCAATCTGGTCAACTCCCATTGTTCTCATCAACCATAGATGCTCTTTTGTCTGAGGTTGAACTCCTTCACCTGCAGCAACAACTAAAACACCAGCATCAGCTTGACTTGTTCCAGTAATCATATTTTTAACAAAGTCTCTGTGTCCAGGAGCATCAATAATTGTTATCTGATATTTTTGAGTTATTAATTTTTTATAAGCTAAATCAATGGTAACTCCTCTTTCTCTTTCTTCTTTAAACTTATCCATGATAAATGCAAATTCAAAACCTTCTTTACCATGTTTTTTTGCTTCTTCTTTTAACTTGTTCATCTCTTGGTCTGGAATCATCTTAGCATCAAATAAGAGTCTTCCAACTATTGTACTCTTTCCATGATCTACATGTCCTACAAACGCAACATTAATGTTTGTTTTTTCTTGTGCCATTTTTCCTTGTTTTTTATTTAAAATGTAAAAATGTTAAATTTCAAGCATTTATAAACCTTTCGGAATTTTTAAATTTTTATTTTAATTTCCGACGAAATTATCTGTCTATAAACTACTCTTTATGTTTATTCCTTGAGGAAGGTCTTGTTGTTTAAGGCATTGTCTATTAGATTTTATAGTTCTTCCAGTTTTATCTCTTAAGCTTCGTTTTTTTAAAGGCCTATAACCAGTTTCTGGATTTACTACATCCAATCCTTTTAAAGTTAGGGAGAGTGCATAAGAATCTGTTTGAATATATCCTTTTTCTTCTAATTCTTCTAATCTTTTTTTTGTTGAAGAAAGAAGACTTATTCCTTTGTATTGTCTATTCACATGACTAATTTGTTCAAGGGTTACATAAGGAGGTATATCTGTTTTTCTTTTATTTTTTTCTAATTGTTGAGTTCTATTAACTATATCTAAAGCAGCCCTATAATCATGAATCAATTTATTGCTTTCCTGCTTTGGAAGATTATTAAATTTTCTAATTTTTCTTTTTGCCATCTTTGATCAAATATATTTCCATCTGCCTCTTATTTTCCAGAACTAATCTGGCTCATTAAATTTTTTTAAAATAAGCATATTTATAAATTTTATTATAATTGAATTTATAAGAAAAAAATATATACTTCCATATACCTAAAATAATTTAGAAGTTTATGACCTACAAAACACAAACAAATAATACAGAACTTAATAAAAGAATACAAAATGCTCTTAAAAATAAAAGAGCCAATTGTTTTGGTACTGCTCTTTATCTAGTAGGAGTTTTAGATAAAGACCAAGATACTGCAGGATTTTTTAAAAACCATTTTAAAAAAATGGAAAGGATTTCTTGTCCAGAAATTGGAGCATTAGTTATGATGATGAGAAAATTTAACATTGGAAATCCTCCTATTTCTAAAGAATCAGAAGTGCATGCAGGAATAGTTACTTGTTTAAATCCTTTAAAAATAACTCATAGACATGGTGCAGCTGGAGAATTAAAACAAGATGATTTACTTGAAGAAGTTATTAAAAATTATTATGTAGATTCATTAATATATTATAAAAAATAATTGAGCTAAGAAAATATATCTAATCATGGAATTTGTAAAAATACAATTAAGATACATATCTCCAAGGTTTGAGAAATCTTGAAAAAGAAATTAATGAACTTCCATTCCTGTTCTGAAAATAATGTTCTTCTCCATTGTATTATATCTAATTCAATTGAACCAGAATTCCTCCTTGAAAAACCAGAAGATAAAGTTGAATATTCATTACAACCAGAATTTTTTTATTAAATTTGTTTCTGAACCATCTCTTCATCTAACAATAAGAGATTAATCTAAATGTAAAAAATATCACTTTTATACTCATGCTCTTCAAAATCCTTAATTAGAATTATCTTTTTATTCGTTTTCAGCAAGTCCTTTTCTATCCCTAATCTGTCTAACAACTTTCTTCTGAACTTCTGTTGGAGCTCTTTCAAAAGACTGGTCAACTAAAGAGAAATTTCCTCTTCCTTCTGTTGCCCCACGTAAGTCACCTGCTAACCCTATCATCTCAGCTACTGGCATTTTAACTCTCATTGAAACTTTATCTACTTCTTGATTTACACTTAATGTCTGCCCTCTTTTACTTTGAACCATTTTAGTGACTTCACCCATATGTTTTAATGGAGCTTCTATCTGAAGAGTTTGAATAGGTTCAAATAAAACAGTCTTAGCATCTTGCATACATGCTCTTATAGCCTCTTTAACAGCAGGATATACCTGAGCAGGACCTCTATGAATTGCATCTTCATGTAGCTTGGTGTCTTGAAGCATTACTTTCATTTTTGCACAAGGTTCTCTTGCAAGTGGCCCAGCATTAACAACTTGCTCAAAAGCATCAGCAACCATTCCTATAACTTCTCCAATATGAACTTCCCCTCTTGTTCTATCTTGCAGTACACATCCTTTATATATATCCTTATATTGGCGTGCTTCTTCATTACTAATTCCTAATTCTTGTAATTTTTTCCACAACTGCTCATCTTTTTTCTTAATTCTTCCTTCATGAATTTCTCCTGCTTTAATTGCTTTATAAACATTATCTTCTAATGGTTCAACTTGCATAAAGAAAACATTATGCTTATTAGGGGATTTTCCTTCAAATACTTTACTTTCTTTAGTAACAGTTTCTCTATAAACAACAATTGGAGGAGATACAGTTATATCTACTCTTTTTTCTGTTCTAATCCTATTTCCTATAACTTCTAGATGAAGCTCCCCCATACCAGAAATTAGATGTTGTCCTGTTTCTTCATCAATTTCTACCTGAACAGTAGGATCTTCTTTTTGAATAGTTCTTAAAACTTCAATTAATTTTGGTAAATCAGCTGGTTTTTTAGCTTCTACAGAAGCAGTAACAACTGGCTCAAAAATATGCTTAATTGTTTCAAATGGCTCTATATCTTTACTTGCAAGGGTTTCTCCTGCATTAACATCTTTTAATCCTCCTAAACCTACTATGTTTCCAGCAGGAGCATCTTCTACAAGAATTCTTTGAGCTCCTTTATAGATATTTACTTGTTGAACTTTAACTTCTTTTTTTCCAAGCAACATCTTAACTTCCTGTCCTTTTTTAATTCTTCCAGAAAATAATCTTCCTCCAGCAATTTCTCCTGCTTGGGGATCTACAACCATCTTAGTAACTACAAATACTGTAGGACCATTTGGATCGCCATTAAGTAATGCTTTTCCTTCTTCACTTTCTAAATCTCCATGCCAGATTTTTGGAATTCTATATTTTTGAGAATCTATAGGATTAGGAAGATGTCTGACAACCATATTTAAAATAGCATGATGCAATGGAACTTTTTTAGCTAATTCTCCTACTTTACCTTCTTCATAAGCTTTAACAACATCATTAAAATTCATTCCTAATTTTTTCATAGTATTAAAATTTATTGACCACTTATCTTTAGCACTTCCAAATGCAACACTTCCATCTTGAACAGAAACATTCCATTTTCCTTTAAATTCTTCAGGAGCTATTGAATTAATATATCTATTAACAGAATTTATAATCTTCATAAAATTTTTCTGCATTTCATCTCCATTTAGCTTTAATTCTTTAATCATTCTATCTACTTTGTTGATAAATAAAACCGGCTTAACTCTTTCTCTTAAAGCTTGTTTTAATACTGTTTCTGTTTGAGGCATCATTCCTTCAACAGCACATACAACAACTACTGCTCCATCACAAGCTCTCATAGCTCTTGTAACTTCTCCTGAAAAATCAACATGTCCAGGAGTATCAATTAGGTTGATTAGGTAATCTTCATCATCAACATGATGAACCATATTAACATTAGCATTATCTATAGTAATTCCTCTTTCTTTTTCATCTTCATGAAAGTCCATAGCAAGCATCTCACCAGCTAAGTCAGTAGAAATCATTCCAGCTCCTGCAAGAAGAGAGTCAGTCATTGTAGTTTTTCCATGATCTATATGTGCGACTATACCTATGTTTCTAATCATCTTAGGATTTCTCATCAAATCCAAAACCTTTTTTGTTTTTTCTTGTTCACTTGCCATTTTTATAAATTATCTATATATTCTAAAACTTATTAAATAGGGTTTTTAAATGTTGCTCTTGATTATTAAAAATATTTATTTATTTCAAAAAATAGTGCTGTTGAAAGTTTCTTAGAGAAACCTATAATAAAACAGCAAATATATGTGGAAGTAGGTCTTCTATTCTAAGTAATAATTTTGGAGAGATTTATGAAAGAAAGTTCAGAGCTCAAAAAATTGAACTTCTTTGGAAAGTATTAGCTTGTAATCTATCAAAGATAACCAAATATTGTTTGCAGATGATTTACTTTCTACAGCACTCAAAAAAACAATAAACTTTAAAATATCAATTTTCTTATAATATGGATGAATAAAAAAGAGGTAGCTAGTAAGATAAGCAATCATATGATATTTGAAATTATTGAACTGCTTATATTTATACTTGTAGCTTTTTTTGATTATGGTTTATTTTTTCTTATTCCAATATCTCTTTTATTTTTTTATCATGAAACCCAGCTTAGAAAACTGAGAAAAGAAATAAATTATGATGAAAGTGGAAAACCATTTAGAATTATAGGAATTATAACTGTTCTTATTGGAATACTCTTCCTTATAACTTCTCCATTATTTTTAGAAGCAATAAGATATCTTCGATTATTGAGCCTGCCAATATCTTTAATAGTTATCGGACTTTTTGTATATATAGTTTCAAAATTTTATGATAAAAAAAAGAAATAAAATGCCTAAAAATCAAAACAAAGAGAACCAGAGCAAGAGTGAGAATCCAATTTCAAGAAAAATATTAGTTACATTTTTAGGAATAGTTTTTTTTATATTTATAGCAGTAATTATATTTTCTTTTATATTTTATTTTGCCTACTTATTTAAAGAAAGATTTATCAGCGCTTTATTTAAAATAATTCTTATAGGAATGGGATTAACAATGTATTATATTTTAATAACAGAATTAATAAAAGGTCATTCTATTTGAGCTTGCTTAGAATAAATTAGAGTAATCCTATCTTTATGTATTTTTTCTAAATTTAATAAAGAATCTATTTATTTAAATACCTTTTACTAATTAAAATAAATATAAATATTATTATGGTGAAAATTATATTTCCTGCATTATTCCTTATATTTATAAAAGATAAGATTATGCTTGCACCATAAGCAATTATTCCAAAATACCATCCCCATCTTTTTCTTTTAAATAAAGCATATAATAAAATTATATTAAATAATATTTGAGGAAGAAAAAATAGGATAACAAATAAAATGTTTCTACTATCTTTAATAATTGCAAAAATACTAAATATTAAAAGGATAACTAAGTTAAGAATTATTAAAAATTTAACAATCCAAATAGAAGCAGGGGTTTTTGATTTTTCTTTTTGATTTATTTCTTTTAATTCTTTTTCTTCAATTTCTTTTTGAATTTGGTCAGCTTGTTTTTCAACATCTTTTTGATTTTCTTCTGACATATAATTCATTTAGATTTAGAGAATATAAGAGTTTATCGCTTCCTGTAGTATATCTAATATTTATAAATTAAAAATCTACAATAATTATCTGAAATAATCTGCAACCTCTACAATATTCATTATGTATTAAAGCTAAAGATATTTAACTAAGAAGTCATTTAACCTTAAGAATTGCTAAATTATGGAAAGAGATGAAGTTTTACCTAGCAGAATCAGCTTGTTTTTCACTTTCGTTCTTTTTCTTTATAGCATAACTATCTGTATTTCCTTTTGAAGCTTGAATAATTTCTTCTGCAAGTCCTTGTTCAATTTTTGTTTTTTTATTAAATGATCTATCATAAGCACCATGAACAAGATTTCTAATAGATGTATTAACTCTTCTTAAAGGAGACATATCTACTGCTTGAGGATATCTTGCCCCTCCATATTCTATAATTGTAACTCCATCTTTAGGAGCAGATTTCTCAATAGCATTTACTAAAACTTGGATAGGATTCATTCCTGTATTTTTTTCAATAATTTTTAAACTTTTTAAAACAATCTTCATATTTCTAGAATATTTTCCAGTAGAATGGCTTGTTATTATTTTATGTTTCTTACCTCTATGTCCTGGAACTCCTACCCTATTTGCAAGTCTTTCAATAATATTTACCTTTGCTTTTCCAAATCTATTTCTTCCTCTTCCTGCATTTTTTAATGTTAACTTCTCCTCAATATCAATACATCTTTTTAAACCAGGATCTTCAATTTTGACATCTTTAGTTCCATATATATCAAATATTTTCATCTCAGCCATTTTATCTCCTTCCTTTTTCTATTTTTCCTCTAACAAGCATATTAAGAGTCTGATCATTTACTTTAATAACTTGAAATCTTACACCAGGAATATCTCCTTTACTTCTTCCTTGTTTTCCACCAATTCTTTCTATTATAACTTCATCATGTTCATCAACATATTTTTGAGCCTGATTTCCCGGAATAAATGCAGTTACATAGTTTCCATTTTTTATTAACTGAACCCTGCAACATTTTCTCATAGCAGAATTTGGCTGTTTTGCTTCTCTTTGAACTTTTTCAATAACAATTCCTTTAGCTTGACTAGAACCTTCTAATGGATCTGATTTAACATCTAATCCAAGAGTTTTAGCTTTATATTTTCTCTTTTTCCATCTAAACTTTTTTCTTTTATTCTTCAATTTTCGTGCATTCATTAATCCCATCTTAAATAAATAATATTATTTACAATATATTTTGATATTAATATCACTTTTTAAATGTTGTTGTTTAGACAGTATCTCCGAAAGAGGGCAAGAAATAGGATAGTTGAAACTATCCTATTTGAA
>CAYMES010000040.1:8561-10524 GCA_964389765.1 Candidatus Woesearchaeota archaeon | reverse complement strand
GGTTTTTAGGATTTTCTTCATCAAATTCTACTTGGAATAAACCAGAAGCAAATCCACGACGAGGCTGAGTTCTTCTAATACGAGGATCTTTATAATCTACAAAAAAAGATATATTTTTTTCATCAACTACCTCTTTACCTTTTATTGCTTTAAACATTAGATTATGAAAGCCATTTCCAAAAGATCTTTCTCTAATATATTGGTCACAATTTCTACATAATCTTCTTTCACGAGGCCTTCTATCTTCTAAATCTTTATAAGTTATTTCATCAACTTCTAAATTAGTTTCTATATCTAACAATACTCTTCTATCTGGATAAATTTCCTCGTCTGGAGAATTTATTGTTAAGTGTATAGATGGTTTTCCATTACATTCAGATATTGTTTGGTTACATCCATATTCACAAACTTCAATTAATTCTTCATCTGTAATCTCATTACTATAACATTCTCCAAGATAGCATCCAGCCTGGATATTTGTTCTATTATGGTAAAGATTGTTATTTTTACAATATTTTTCTTTCCATGAACTTATAGAGCTAGTTGGACAAGAATGACAGCTCTCACCAGAAGAACTTGTACAATAACTTCCAGGAGTTCCAGGATTATGGCAAGTATATTCTATAGAACTTTCACAAGCATTATTACCATTACAATAAGAGAATACAGAATCTTCTCCACAATCAGAATCATCATAACAAATTATATCTTGACATTCTCCATTTATACAAGAATTTTGACAATTCTCTACAAATTCATCTTCTAATATTTTTTCTTCATAACATTCTCTATTAGAACATCCCCTATATGTGGCTGTCCTATTTCTGTATCTATCTTGTCCAATACAATAATAATTCCAATCTCCAAAACTATCTTCACCACAATCTTCTATTAATAATGGGTATATAGAAGAATCACAATAACTTTCTTCTGTTCCTGGATTCATACAAGTTGAATTTTGAAAATTTCTTAAAACACCATTATTAGAACAGTATCCTTGTCCGATAAAACCAGTAAACCCACAATTAGTATTGTTATAACAGATAATATCTCCAATAGATATAGAAACTTTTTGTTCTTCTACTTGTCCATCATAAGATGCTATTATTGTAAAAAGTTGTTCTCCAGCAGATTCTTCATCTGTATCAAAATAAATATCTATGCTTCCTGATTTATTAATACCTAAAATGAGATTATTTGGTTCTATTGCAGTTATATCTGACCATTCTTCATTTCCTAAAATAGATAGATTGTATGTTGTTTCAACTTTTCCAGTATTCCTTAGTGTTGTATTTATAATTATCAATTCACCAGCAATTGGGGTAGGAGATTGGGGATGAAGTTCTACTCTTATCTCTACATCTTTTTCTAAAGAAATTGTAAAAGGCTCATTAGAATAAGGAATAAATTGAATATTTCCTTTTAATTTGTTTTCAATTTCATTTCGGTTAGTTGTTCCCCACCAATTATTTTTAGCATTAATTTTTCCTGAAAGGCTGTTTACAAGATTATAAACAGAATTTTCATAAATATCGTTATTATTAACTTCAATTTCATCATAATTAGAAGCAGTAGTTGATATTCCATCCATATTGTTATTATAAACATGATTATATTTTAGTTTATTTTTATTCATAACTTCCATCCCGTGCCAATTTCCATAGACAGTATTATTAAACAAGTGATTATAATCAATTAAATCACTTGCAGATAAGATTCCATAACTATAATTAGTTACTTTACAATTTTTTAAAGTTACATTATGTCCTCCAACAATTATTCCTGTAGGTCTTTCAAGAATATATTCTCCACCTGTATCTCCAATAAGAACAGAATCATTACAATCAACAACAATATTATCTGCTCCTATTTCTATTCCATCTGGCAGATTATATTTTCCAGTACAGAAATTTATGCTATGATTTATTTTACCAGTCGCCGGTCACTGGATTCGCAAAGAGCA
>CAYMES010000040.1:0-8551 GCA_964389765.1 Candidatus Woesearchaeota archaeon | reverse complement strand
ATTTATTGTAGTCATATTATTCGGATCTATACATTTCCCTGTATATTTACAATAAGGTTTTCCAGAAGAAGGACAATAAGAAGTATAAATCCAATCACAAGAAGGTTTTGGACATCCATTACAATAATTTCCACTTTTAAAATTGCAGGCGTCATTATGATTTAGAACTCCATCTCCATCAATATCTATATCACAAACATCTCCTTTCCCATCTCCATCATTATCTTCTTGACCTGGATTATGATCTTCATAACAATTATCATACAAATTATTCACCTCATCCCCATCTGCATCTACAGATGCCCAGAATAACCTGTATAGGCCTGCTGTTGCTTTCATTGCATGCGGTATGTTGGCTTCTGCTATTTTTGCTAAGTTTGGGCCCCAATCATTAGATTCTCCCCAATTATCTTCAATATCGTCTTTATCATAGATAATTTCAACCCCTTTATTATTTATTTCATAATCCCAGAGAAAGGTATTATCCTTTCCATCTCCAGGGAAGTAATAACAATCTTCAATAGGTTCTGTACAATCTCCTTTTTCAAAAGCAAAATAGTTATTTGTATAAGGAGAATCAACACCAGTAAAAGCATCATCAGTAGCATCCCAATCATCACTTACATAATATTGTGTCTTTTGAGCAGTATACCAAAAAAGTTTGAATAAGTTGGACGGGTTTGATTTAATTTCTTCCCACTCATACATTCCTAAATCTAAATTTTCAAATTCATACACTTCATTATTTGAAACTTGATCTGCCTCGAAATACTGGAAATTATATTTATTTCCCCCCCAATAATTAGGGTTCTTATCACTCTTAATAAAGTTTTCAAAAGCATCATCACCATCAGTCATCCCTGTATGGGAATCTAAATGAACATGGGCTGGAACGGTCATGTCTACTAATAAGTGCGAGGTTCTTCCCAACCAGTAATATGCTTTATCTTTTTGGTCATTATTGTAATAGTCAACGGCCCTATTAAACAATTTTTCTGCCCTAGTGTAAGCGCTCCCATATTTTTTAGCAGCAAATTCTAGGTCATCGTAACCATGATTATAATCTCCATTTTGAGGGTCATCGGGTTCCCAAAAATGATAACAAAAAGGAGTGTCGGTATCAAACCAAAGAACATCAAAACCACACTTATCTTCATCAGTTTTGTCTTTATCCTCCTCACCAGCTCCAATAAGAATACCCTCTCCAGATTGGTATCCAGCTTTATCTAAATCATCATCGTAATCGTTCTTGACACCCTTCCTAACCATCTCATGAGAACTATCTCCAGGCCATATTTCTAAAGCTTCTTTAGATATCCATTGATGGACTGGTTGGTCGTCTTCTGGATCTACAGCATGCTGAAGCCTTATATTCCTCACTTCTGCATTATTGGAAGTTTCATTACTTGAAAGGGTTTTTCTAGATTCATTAAGATTGACTTTTTCTAAACTATCATTTTGAGCATGTACTTCTAAAGCAAATAACAACAAGAATATGACGCCAAAAACGAAAATAATATCACTTTTTCTCATTTTTATGCCTCCATAATAAATGAATAATGGGAATTATAAATATTCCGATTATAAATATTTTCAAACCTGGTACTGCTTCATTGTTGAAGTTAATTATGTTTTCAGTTAGATATAAGATTTCTACTACAAATAACCAAAGAGTCCAGCTAGTAACTATGTCCAGAAAAATATCCTTTCTTTTTAAAAATATAGATACAACTAAGATTATGAGAAAAGGTACAAATAATAGGATAAAGTTAAAAGGTATAAACCCCATAATAGACTTGAAAAATCGTAGTAAAAACTTACCTGAAAGAAAAAAGGGAATATATTGTAAAGCTCCTGCTAATAAAGAAGTTGTTAAAAAAATAATCAATACTTTATACCAACTTTTCTTTTTAACATAATTAGTTATAAGTAGGCCGACTAAAATTCCTGCTATTGGTGCGAAAATAAAGTAACTCAAAGAATCTAAATAATTGCTAACAATTACTACTCCCTTAGGTATTAAATACTTGATAAAAGCTAAAACCAACCCAATAACTCCACCAATCAAAGCTCCTTTCCATTTAGATTTCATTTGACAATCCACCCCCAGAATTTTTTAATAAAATTAACAATGAAATTTTCTTTTTTTGTGTTTTGTTCCTGTTGATTTTGATTCTGTTCTTCACCCTCACTATCTTCAACTTCTTCATTTGTTTCAACAACTTCTCCTGTTATTTTATTTAAGTTAGTGTTCTCTGCAATTTGCTCCTGAGTATTCTCTGCTATATCTGCTATTCCATTAGTCTCTTTTTGATATTCTTCTAAAAAGTAATTCTTTTTATCTCCGATAATACTATGAATTTCTAAAGTCTTATAACTATTTCCTTGTTTTTTTACAATCACAACATATCCTAATGAATCTACCTTATTAAAATTAGGTTCTTGCAAACTACTGACTCCTGTCAAAATCCATCCTTGAGCAATTGTGGCAAATCCTATACTTGATTTTGGATTTGCATTAACATTTCTTTTTACTTCAGAAAGTATTTCATTAAGTTCTACTCCTGCCTCATCAACAGCTCCTCCAGCTAATCTTACAGCACTTGAAATAGAATCTTTTGCTAATTCTAATTGGTCATTATACCATAAAACAGCAGTTTCTAATCCTTCATTTCCAATTCCTGCAATTTGTGTTTTATATAGCCTTATCTTATCTGCATTCCATCTGTTCTGTAAGGTGTCTTCATCCCAGTATTTTTCTTCAGGAATTGCTGAAATAATTCCAATGTCAGAAGAGGAATAATTTCTTTTTCCTATAATCTTCTTTCCTTCAAAATAAGGTAACCCAGAATTTTTTAATTGAGTATTGAATTGTGAACTTATCTTATTTTCATTTGGATTTCCAATATAAAGTGTGGCAATCCCTTTATCTGCAAAACTTTCTTCACTTCCGCTATCCTGAACATATTCTATATTATAAAGAAAAGTTGTAATGTCATGTCTTATTTGGCTTGGAATTTGATTAATAAATGTCTGATAACCTATTCCAGAACCTGGAGCAAAAAAAACATTAAGCACAGAATAAATAACACTATCAGCAATTTCTTCTGCTAATTCAGATTCTTTATCTTTTATTCTTTTACTCATCTCTTTAAGTTTTGGATTAGAAGTATCAATAATATGAAGAGAAGAGTGATAATTTCTATTAATTGCTTTTTCGATTCTTAAATTAATATCGTCAATTATTGGCTTAGTTTTTGTTTCAATATCTTCAGTTATTGCTTCAATATTCTCTGGCAATGTTTCATCTAAATTATTTAATTCTGTAGCAATATCTGATTGATCTATTATTAATTCAACATAAGAACTCTCAATTTCTCCTATTTCCACCCTCAATAACTCTCCCTCTATTCCAAAAGGTAAAGAAGTAGTTGTTCCTTTTACAAGGGCTATCGGAAAACTGTTTCCTATAGGAAAACCATATCTTTGCCATTCAAGGTAAGGATAATAAGTTCCTAAAACTTTCTGTCTGTAAGGTTTAATATAACCCATTTCTTCATCTCCATTACTTATTGATATTTTCTCATCATAAGGATAATTAGTAGCAAAAACAATATTGCTAAATAAAACTATTAATAAGATTAGTAATATTTCTTTTCTTCTCATTTTCCCTTTTAGTCTTAAAATACATAGAATAAGTTTTATTTAAATCTATTTGACTACTGATTAGATAATGAAAATTAATTATAGACATTTAGAAATAAACAAAATACCTTAAATCCCTTTATCAAAAATATTTCTTCTCTTTTTCTTTTTACCTGTATCTTTCCTCTTTTTTCTCCATCTACCACTTTTAACTCTGCTTCTTGGTTGTTTTTTAACATGTGGAACTCTCCCTGCTCTTCTATCTGTTTTCCTCTTCTTTTTCTTTCTCTTTCCTAAAATATTATATGCCATTTTATTTAAAACCCCAATCTTGTGTAGGTGCAAAAATAGAAGAAGGTCTTTTCCTTTTTGTTTTCCTTTTCTTCCTTGTTTTTTTCTTCGATTCTTTTGGAAATTTCTTTTTGAACCTCTCAGGATAATATCTTTTCATATAAGTTTTCATATTTGTGTTTCTCATTCCTGAATTGCATTTTCTACAAATAAGTCTGCAATTTTCTGGAGCCCATTTTCCCCCTTTAGAAGAGGCTTTAATATGTCCTACTTCAGCATCTTCATAATGTAAATTTTTTCTACCACAACAAAAACACTCCTCAACATAATTATCTTTCCACCATCTTCTTCTTATAGCATATTTTAAATGTGGCGGGCATTTCCTTCTTTTCTTCTTTTTGTTCCCAGCAGTTCCAAGAATAGTTTTTTGTAATTTTTTATTTGTTTTAAATGGGTCATATGCCATAAATCTTACAAAGATCACATACTTATAAAATTAACGATGTCTTAGATTATTTTCTAAATTTTATTTCCCATATCATTAACCCTAACCTGCACACTCTCTTCAAAAAACTCTTTCCAACACTCAAGATGAAAAGCTTTAAATTCAACTATCTTCTGACCTTGTTTAGTAATTATCATGCCCCATCTAGTATCTGAATCTTCTTCTTTAATTTGCTCACCACATCTTGCACAAGTTTTCATAGTAAACATAAGAATTTCAGGCTTATAAATGTTACGCTAATGTTACCATAACATTAAAATAAATAATACGCTCTTTATTTATGGATAAAAGAAAGCTGAAAAAAGAGATATTCTTAAAAAAAGGGAAATTAAGAAAAAAAGTATTATCAAAACTAAACAATCCAAAGACAGCTACAGAATTAGCTAAAGAAATGAATAAACACAGAAGTTCTATAAGCCGTATTCTTTTAGAATTAGAAAAGAAAGGATTTATCAAATGTGTAAATCCTAAAGACGATAGGTTTAGGCATTATGTAAGGAAATAAATAAAAAATCTAAAAGATTTCAAAAACAACATCTTCTATAATTTCTTTATTTCCAGCTTCATCTCTAATTTCAATTGTTAAATTATGTTCTCCATTTCTAAAATATTCTCTTTCTTCACATATTCCAGTTATGTCGTCTCTATCATCTTTATCTAATCTTCTGCATAAAGTTCTTTCTCTTGGTCTTCTATCATTCCAATCAATGTAGTTTATCTCATCAAAATTTTTCTCTGTAATATTAAATATAAATTCTACTCTTCTTCTATCTATTGTATAATTAAAATAATTAATAACAGGGGAAATTATATCAACTTTTAAATCTCTTATCCTGCTCTCGTCTTCATTTCCAACAATATCAGTTATATTAAACCAATACTCTATCTCTTGTCCATCATAATCTGTTAAATTAACAAAAACACCACATCTAGTAATTCTTCTATCTTGTATACAATTATCTGAACTTATATTAACTTGTTCAGCTTCAAATCCTTTAATAAAATTACCATAATTTAACCATACTTCTTCTGGATTTTCTTCATCAAACTCTACTTGGAATAAACCAGAAGCAAATCCTCTTCTTGGTTCTGTTCCTCTTATTCTTGGAGCTTTTGAATCTGTAAAAAACTCATCCATATAATATAATGTTTCTAATCCAGCTTCATCTATAGCTTTTAAAGTTACATTATGAGTTCCATCTCTAAATCTTGCTCTTCCATGACATAACCCATCATCTCTATCTAATCTTCTGCATAAAGTTCTCCATCTTGCTCTATCATCATTATTATCTATATATTCAATTTTATCTAAATTTGCTTCTGTAATATCTACAATTATTTCTCCCCGTCTTTTATCTGCAATATATTTTACACTATTAATTATAGGAGCAGTATTATCAACTTTAACAAATTCATGTTTGCTCTCATCTTTATTTTCTGCTATGTCAGTTATATTAAACCAATACTCTATCTCTTGTCCATCAAATCTATCTAAATCAATCCATATCTCACATATTGTACCTCTTCTTCCTTTTACACATTCAGATAAATCTAACTCTTTACTTTCCCAACCAGTTAAATCATTACCATAATTTAACCATACTTCTTCAGGGTTTTCTTCATCAAACTCTACTTCAAATAAACCAAAAGCAAAACCTCTTCTTGGTTCTGTTCTTCTTATTCTAGGTTTACGAGAATCAACAAAAAATTCTACATAAGAATATTCTGGTCCATCTTCAAATTCAACTTTAATTCCCATTCTATGAAAACCATCACTAAATGGCTTTCTTTTTAATTTTGAATATCCATATTCATCACAATTTCTACATAGAGTTACATAAGGATCTCCATTATCTGAATATTTTGCATATTTAAAAATAGAATAATCATTCATAGTTATATTTATAGGAATCATTCTATTATTATAGACTTTTCCTTCTATAGGGGAATAAATCTGCATCTCACCAAAAACTACATTTGCAATAACTTGTTGTTCAAAAGCTTGAACTGAAGCTGTCACAATAACTAAAAATAAAATAAATAACAATATTATTTTTTTCATATATCTTCCCTTCTTTTTTGTTTAATTTTTTTATAACGATATTGTAAAAAAACCCCAATAATTATAAATAAAATCATAACAATTGCAATTATTCTTCCTATTTTAGAATATTCTCCTGTAATATAAGTAAATCTTCCGGTTATTCTTTCTAATCCCTTATCATTATGTTTGTCAGAAAATTCATCATCCTCAACTGTAGCTAAAACTTTTCCTTGACTTTTTTTAATTTCATACCCATCTCCTTCATTAATATCCTCATCTGAAGCATCATTATTAACTAAATCTGTTCCTCCTCCACCTCCTTCTTTATTCTTATCATTATCTGATTCGCCTTTTCCAGAATTATCTTCATAATCTAGTTCTTGTTTTTCTGATATTGTAACTTTTAACCAAATTCCTGCTTGTGATATTGTATTGCCTTCTTGTTCTTCTTTAACAAGAACCACTCCATGATATTCCTCAACTTTTTTCCCAGATAAACAGATTTTTATATTTTTATTATCTGAACTTATTATATCTGGATAAGATATTGAGATATTATGAAATCCTGATGTTTTATTAAACAAACTTATTTTCCATTCTATATCTTTATTTTCTGCCCATTGATCAGATACCATAATTCTGTCTGAGTTAGAAGATAGAGATATCGTTTTACATTCTTCTTCTCCTGATTCAATTTTAAAGATAAGTTTTGTTGGACTAAAACCTATAGCTCCAACTAAATTAATTAATAAAATTATAAAAAATAAAAAAATAAAAAATTGTTTCATTTTATTATTCTGGTGGCATTGATGTTGCAGTGTATGTTAGTACTCCTTGTTTTTGTCCTGCTCCATGTGCTGCAGTATTTCCTTTAATTCTCGTATGGAAAACTTTTGAATCAGCTGATGGGACTATTAATTCTATACTTGATGCAAATCCTTCCCAAGTACCTGTTCCATCTATATCATACTCAATTAAATCTTCAAAAAAATCAGTATCTGTATCTTGACTTACCTCAACTTCTACTTTAACATTATCTTCAACAGTATCACTTCCAGAAGTGTCAATTGTTACATCGCTTCCTGATTTTGTTATATCAATACCATAAGGAATGTTTCCAAAGTTTAAAGTTTCAGGAGAAACTGTAAATGATATAAAATCTTCAACAGTTCCATCAACATCTTGGTTTGTTTCAAAATCTTCAACAAGTTCACCATTTATCATTATATCATCTATGTAAGCTTCAGATTCTTCAATCCAGCCATCTACTTCTATTTCTATTGCAGTTACTTTTGCAGTTCCGTGTGTTGTTTTCCATTCTGTTAGTGAACTATGATTCTTATCAAAATTAGGATCTCCACAATGTCCTGCAGGTCCAGAATTTAACCAAGCATAAGCATCTAAATCGACAATACCTTTATTTCCAAAAGTATTGATTTCTCCTGTTGGATAATTTTCTGAATCATCACATTCATTAGGATTTACTTTTGCATATTCAAAAACCAAAGCATCATCAGATATATTATCTTCATCAATATCAATTAAAACATCAACATGAGACGCATATCCTGTTATAATATTTTGTTCCCAAGATATATTATCTAGATCATTTAAAGTCATTCCATTTCTAAACTCTATCCTGACTCTTCCTTCATTTGTCCTATTTGTTATTTCATCTGCTTTCAAATAAGCTGAATTAGGAGCAGAAGTTGACCAATGTCCTGAAGTTGTTGCAAAAGCTCCATCTCCTGTATCTGTTATTTTAGTTGCAGTATTAAGAGCAACAACAACATTTAACATTCCAATTAAAACACTTAAAGTTACTAAGAAAACTAAAAGTTTTTTCATTTTTCCTCTTTTTATACCTCCTTTCATTAAATTTTTAGTATTTATAGAAGTATAATAGATTTTATTTAAATCTATCTTACTACTCTTTTCCAACAACTTTTAATAGATTTAATTTCAACTTTTAATCTTCAACTTCAAATTCAACTCTTTCTGTAGATATAGCATTTCCAGCTTCATCTAAAATCTGAATATCTAAAACATGTTCTCCTTCACGAAAT
>CAYMES010000039.1:0-10782 GCA_964389765.1 Candidatus Woesearchaeota archaeon | reverse complement strand
TCACTATTTAGCTTACTTTTTATTTCCCAGAAAAATGCGTTTCTAATAATTTTATTTATGTTTTATAAAATCATCTTTTTTTAGTGATTTAATCATTTCTCTCAAAACCATCTAATGCTTCATTAAATAGTTTAGCTGCTTATTCTGCTACTTTTTTACATCTATTACCTAATTCTACTCTTTATTAACAATATAGTATCCAAATTTTATTAGTCTTGTAGGTAATATGCCTGCAATTTATATACAATAGCATAATTTTATAAATATCTTATCTCTAATCATATAAATAAAGAGAGTATTAATAAAACTATAAAAATGAAAATTTTAAGTTTACATTGTGACTATTTAAAATTCAGGATAACTAAAAAAGCTTTGAAAAATCCTGAAAAACTTACAAAATCGCAAGAAAAAATACAAGAAATTAAAGAACCCTTAGGAATTTTTATAGCTGTAGAAAAACAAGATGAAAATAATAAAGACATCATTAAGAAAATAGTAGAAAATATTGAAGACTTGATTAGTAAGACAAAAGCAAAATCTATTGTTCTTTATCCATATGCACATTTATCCTCTCAACTTGCAAATCCAGATTTTGCTTTAGAAACTTTAAAAAGATCAGAAAAGCAGCTTAAAAACAAATTTAAGAACAAGATAAAAATATATAGGGCTCCTTTTGGATATTATAAAGAATTTGAATTAAAGTGTAAAGGACACCCTTTAGCAGAATTAAGCAGAGAAATTTCAACTGAAAAACCTGAAAAAATTAAAAAACAAAAAGATGAAGAAAAAAAATCTGAAACAAAAAAAGATGAAAAATATGATGTTAAACAATTATTAAACAGCATAAGTAAATCAAAACTTGATAAAAGAAAATTAAAAGATAACGACCATAGGATATTAGGAGAAAGATTAAATTTATTTTCATTTCATGATATTGCTCCTGGAATGGTTTTCTGGCATAATAATGGCTTACTCATATATAATGAACTTATTGAATTCTGGAGACAGGAACATAAAAAAGCTGGTTATGAAGAAATTTCAACACCAATGATACTTGATAAAAAATTATGGCAGATTTCAGGACATTGGGAAAAATACAGAGACAATATATTTTTAACAAAATATGAAGATAGAGATTATGCAGTTAAACCTATGAATTGTCCTGGTGGGTTGTTAATTTACAAATCAAAACCCAAATCTTATAAAGACTTTCCATTAAAAATTTCAGAATTAGGAATTGTACATAGACAAGAACTTAGTGGAGTTTTAGCAGGATTATTTCGTGTTATCAAATTTACACAAGATGATGCTCATATATTCTGTACTGATAAAAAACAACTTGAACAAGAAATTGCAAATGTTATAGATATGACAGATAAATTTTATAACAAAGTATTTAATTTTAAATATCATATTGAGCTTTCTACTCGTCCAGAAAAAAGAATTGGTAGTGATAAAATATGGGATAAAGCTGAAAAAGCTCTTAAAAATGTTTTAGATAAAAAGAAAGTAAAATATAAATTAAATAAAGGAGATGGAGCATTTTACGGACCTAAAATTGATTTTCATATTAAAGATAGTTTAGGAAGAACATGGCAATGTGCAACTATTCAAGTAGATTTTGCAATGCCTGAAAGATTTGACTTAGAATATACAGATAAAGATAATAAATTAAAACAACCAATAATGATTCATAGAGCAATATTTGGAAGTTTGGAAAGATTTATAGGAATTTTACTTGAACATACTAAAGGCAATTTACCTTTATGGCTTTGTCCAATCCAAGTAAGAGTGATTTCATTTACAGACAGAAATATAAAAGCAGCTGAAAAAGCAGTAGATAAATTAGAAAAACAAGGAATTAGGGTTGATTCAGATTTTGAATCAACAACTGTAAATGACAAAGTTCGAAATTCTGAAATGCAGAAAATTCCATATCTTGTAACTATTGGAGATAAAGAAGAAGAAAAAGGAACAATAGCTGTTAAAAAACGAGGTCAGAAAAAACCAGAATTTGGAATAAAATTAGATAATTTTATTAAACAGATTAAGAAAGAAATTCAAGAGAAGAAATAAAAAAAATATTGCTTCAATTTCAATTAATTTAGAAAAAATTTTCTTAAATCTTTAGTGCAAGTATCGCAATAAATCTGTCTGGTTTTGTCTCTATCTTTAACAAAATTTATCCAGTCATAAGGAACATTAAGCCCCTGCCTCATCGCACAAATATTTTTACAATGTGCGCCTAAACTATCTTCTAAATCAGCTCTTGCCTCATTAGGTAAATTAAATACATGTCCTATTTCATGATATAATTCTTGTTTTTTAGATTCTCTTTCCATTCTTTTATCATACAGGTTTCTAAACCTATTTACTGAAACAACTGCTCCTCTTTCAGGACATGCAAAACCAACAATAAAATTTGTTTTAGGAGCATATAAATCTTGAGCTGTTAATATTATATCATAATGTGGTTCTGTTTTATTCCAGGAATCATTCATAAGTTCCCTTGCACTATAATCTACATTAATTTGTTTTCTGTATTCATTTAACCAATTATTAACATACCAATCTACACTCATATGAGGATTTAACTTGCCTTGAGGATCTTTATAATCTGGACTTCTCCAAAAACCATTATCAATTATCGGAATTTTCCCCTCTACTCCTGCAATCTGTAATATTTCCTTTAATGTTTCTAAAGCTATCTTTTTTTCTTGTCTTGTAATATCAGAAGTATGCATAAAATAAATAGGTTTAATAGGATTAAAGGACCTTTGTTTTTGAATAGTCATAAAATCCTAACATCTTTATAATATAAAAATCTTATCATAATCAAAATTTAATATATCCCGACCTTTTTCAATTAATTTTAAATATCTTCCCTTTTTTATATTATAATGTTAAGTTTTAAATCAACTCTTGAAAAAATTGAACAAAGCAGAGCATTTGAAAATTTTAAAAAACAACATGAAAATGTGGAATTATGTGCAGGATTTTTTGTTCTTGATAAAGAATCTTCTAAAGGAGAAGAAAAAAATCAAATACAATTAGATTATCTTGTCGATGATGATATTTATACATTTATTCTTAATGACGAAATAACAATAAAAAAAGCAGAACAAATTCAAGGACAAAAACAAAAAATTCAAAAACTTAATCTTGACAATATTAAAATTGATTTACAAGATATAGAGAAAATAATAGGAGAAGAATTTGAAAAAAGAAATGTAAATAAGAAAATAACTAAAATCATAGCTATCATACAAAAACCTCAAAATATGGAAGAGATATGGAATTTAACTTGCATGGTTCAAGGAATGGAAATTATAAGAATTCATTTAGATGCAGGATCTGGAATAATAAAGAAATTTGAAAAAGTAAATATGTTTGATTTTATCAAAAAACAATAGCTTTTTCGAATATCATCAGAAACCTATAATTTGCGACAAATTAAAAAAGACAAATAAACTTCTTAATCTAAACCTATATTTTGAAATTTAAATATAAAGTACTGGATAATTAAAAAATATAGTTTATCAGGATTATCTTGAAAATTTTGGCATCTTAAAAGAGACAATATTTCTTATATTTATTTTTGAAACATAAAAATATTATATACTTAAGTATACTATCTTATACATGGAAAAAGGAACCAATACCTTTGTAAAAATTTTAGAAGCTGGTTTATTGTTAGGAGTTATTGCAACAAGAGGATGAGGTTTTAGATATTACAAAATAACATATACCTCTTCCTACAGGAATATAACATCTAGTTCATTTTACCACGCAAACATCCAAAGATTAAAAGACCTAATTTTAAGAGAATACCTATAAAAAAACACTTAAGAAGACACTAATCTTTCTTACCAATAACCTTTATCTCTCTATCTTCTACAGCTTTTTTAATTTTAAATCCAGCATCTTTTATCTCTTGAAGAAGCTCTTGTTTATCATAAATATATGTATATCTTTTCTTAACACCTGCAGATGTCCAAGGTACATATGTTTCTTTTGGACGATTTTTTAATCGCTTTTCATTTCTGCTCCATACAGAAATTAAAATTTCTCCTCTTGGTTTCAAAACTCTATAGATTTCTTTAATTAATTTCTGCCTTTTTTTCTTGCTATCTATACAATGAAGAACAGCTGTACATAAAGCATAATCAAAATAATTGTCTGGATAAGGAATGATTTCATTTTGCATTTTTTTTAATTCAACTTCTCTTCCTATCTTTTTGGCATTCTGCCTTGCATAATTTAAAAGATTTTTAGAAAAATCTACTCCATATATTTCAGATTTATAAGGAAAAACAGAAAAATTTCTTCCACTTCCGCACCCAACATCAAGAATTTTTCCTTTTTTATTTTTTAAAAATTCATAAGCATATTTAGATGGATGGGTTTTAAATTCATTCCATTTAAAAGCTATCTTATCCCATACTTGTTCTTGACTTATCTTCTTTTTATCTTTTTTATTGTTTTTCTTGCTTTTATTTCTATCTTTTTCCATAATATACAAAGTTTTTTTAATATTAAAAATTCTCTGGTTTTATGAAAAAACCCACATCAAGAGAAATTAGAAAACCTACTAAAACCTTAGCAGGAGTAACTCCTTTAGCAGTAGTTATTAAACCAAGAAAATGTCCTCACGGAACCTGTCTCTATTGTCCAACTCTTAATGTTCCTCAATCCTATACTCCCCAAAGTCCTGCTATAATTCGTGCTTCTATGCTTAATTACAATCCATATAAGCAAGTAAAAGCAAGATTAAAAGCATTTAAAGTTATGAATCATCCAACAGATAAAATTGAACTTATTATTATGGGAGGAACATTTTTAGCTTATCCTATTAAATACCAGTATGAATTTATTAAACAATGTTATGATGCTTTAAATCTACGAGTTTCAAAAACATTAGAGCAATCTAAAAAACTAAATCAAAAAGCAAAACATAGATGTGTTGCATTATGTATAGAAACACGCCCAGATTTCTGCACTTCAGAAGACATTAAAAGAATGCTTGAATTTGGCTGCACCAGAGTAGAATTAGGAGTTCAAGCTCCTGATGACAAAATATATAAAAAAGTTAAAAGAGGACATGCTGTAAAGGAAGTTGTAGATGCTACCTCTCGTTTAAGAAATGCTGGATTTAAAATTGGTTATCATATCATGCCTGGAATTCCTGGTTCTAATTTAAAAAAAGATATAGTTATGTTTAAAAAATTATTCAAGGATAATAGATTTAAACCAGATCAATTAAAAATTTATCCTTGCCAAGTTATTTGTGGAGCAGAATTAGAAGAGCTATATTGGCAAGGAAAATATAAACCATATTCAGAAAAAGAGCTTCATGATGTTATTTTAAAAATGATGAAATTAACTCCACGTTATTGTAGAATTATGAGAATAATGAGGGAAATACCTCCAGAATTTCTTGTTGCAGGAACATTAAGAATAAATTTAAGAAAAGACATAAATGAAGAGCTAAGAAAACAAGAAAAACAACAAGAAAAACAACAAGCAAAACAACAAGCAAAACAACATATAAAAGAAATAAGATTTAGAGAAATAGGCATGATAACAAGAATCAAACCATATTCAAAAATAAATCAAAACCTAACTCTAAAAACTAAAAAATATAAAGCATCTAAAGGAGATGAATACTTTCTCGAATTGGTAAATGAAAATGATATTTTATTTGCATTATTGAGATTAAGAATATATAATAAACAAGGAAACAAGAATGCTATAATACGTGAATTGCATGTTTATGGTAAAAGCATAGAATTAAAAAATAAATATATAAAAAAATCAAAAATAGCAGTTCAACATAAAGGTTTAGGAAAAAAATTATTAAGAAAAGCAGAACAAATTGTTAAAAAAAATAATATAAAAAAGCTGAAAATAATTTCAGGAGTAGGAGTAAGAGAATATTATAAAAAATTAGGATATAAACTAGATAAACAAGGGTATATGGAAAAAGAAATAATCTAATAACTTAACTTATTTATTAATTCAGTCTTCAACATCTGGATTTGCAAAATCATCACTAGTATATATCCCTACTTTATATTGGTTACCTATAGATTCTAAAACAATAACTGTATGTTGATGAAACCCTTCTTTAAATAATAAACTAATCAAAGTATTAGGATCTGGTAATAAACTTCCTGAAAGACCTCCTACTTCATCTATTTTTTTAGATACAACTCTCTTATAACCTTGGTCTTTTAAGATTTCTTGAAGAGATCTATATTTAGATTCTGACATTTTAATATTCTCTATCTTAATGTTTTATTCACCTTCAAACCTCACAATAGAAAAAACCTTTCTATTTTTTAGTTTGTCTTTTCCTTTTAAATCTGTAAGCTCAATTACAAATGCAACTTCTTTAATTTCTCCTCCAAGTTTTTCAATGAGATTGCAAGCAGCTGACGCTGTTCCGCCAGTTGCAAGCAAGTCATCGATTAACAAAACTTTATCCCCAGAAGATATTGCATCTTTATGAATTTCAATAGCATCAGTTCCATATTCAAGTTCATATTCTTGTTTTATTGTTTCAGAAGGTAATTTTCCTGGTTTTCTTAATGGAACAAATGGAATTCCTAATTTATCAGCAAGAATACCTCCAATAATAAATCCTCTTGATTCAATTCCAGCTATAATATCAATGTTTTGATTTTTGTATCTTTCCACAAATATAGATACAACTTTTTTCATCCCCTCAATATCTTTTAATAAAGTTGTAATATCTCTAAACATTACTCCAAGGCGAGGCCAATTTGGAATCGTCCTAATCTTGCTTTTAATAAATTCAACATCTTTATTATCAAATTCTATATTTTTTTGTTCTTGTCTTTTGATTTTTTCAATAGAATTAAGGAGAATGTTTTTTACCTTATCTGCATTTTGTTCCATTGTTTTTTTTACCATATCCCATGAAACGCTTTGTTCATCTTGTTTCCAGCAGTCATAATCTGTTGTCATTGCTATTGTTGCATATTTTATACCTTGTTCTTTAGCTAGATTACATTCAGGAACAGCAGTCATTCCAATAATATCTGCTCCCCATTGCCTAAATAAATTACTTTCTGCTTTTGTTGAAAATCTAGGGCCTTCAATCACTATAATTGTAGATTTTTTATGGATATTATATCTTAAATTTTCTGCTTCTTCAATAACCAGGTTTCTCAGTTCATTTGAATATGGTTCTGCCATTTCAGGATGCTGAACTTTTCCTTTTCCAATTTCGTCAAAAAATGTAACTTTTCTTTGTTTTGTAAAATCTATAAATTGATTAGGAAAAACTAAATCTCCTGGTTTTATATATTCTCTAAGAGAACCAACAGCACTTGATGCAAGAATATGAGTACATCCTAATTTTTTTAAAGCCATTATATTAGCTCTATAATTAACTCTTGATGGAGGAATTTCATGATTAGGGCCATGTCTTGACAAGATACAGATATCTACTCCTTTTATCTTTCCACATATTATCTTACTTGAAGGTTTTCCATACTCTGTTTCAATTGCCTGCTCTTCATAATCTGAAATAAGTTCTGGATTATCTAACCCACTTCCTCCTATAATTCCTATTTTAACCATTTTATATTGAATATGATATATCTCATTTTTTATTTATAACATGCACATACTTCTAAATTCTTTATCTTTTCTTTTTTCTTCTATACTATCTAATTTAGCTTTTCCATTATTTACTCTTTCAATAGTTTCATTTTGTATTTTTATATATCCAGATTATAAAAAGGATTATCTCCTTGTTTAATTAGATTTTGAATAGGTAAAAATAATTGTTTTTTGTTGTTTTGATAAATCATCTTTACTTCTTGCCAAGAATACCATTCCCATCCAGGACAACTATCTGGTTCCATGACTTTTGCTTCTCCATCTAGATGTTTTGCTCTAAAAAATAAAGTATTATAATGTTTTTGTTCTTGTTCAAAATAATCATTTGTAATTGCAAAAGGAAATCTATCAAGTAACTTAATCCTGAATTCTTCACCTACTTCTTCTCTAACTTCTCTATAAATCCCCTCTTGCCAATTTTCTCCAAATTCTTGATGTCCTCCAGGAAAAGACCAAGTTCCTTCACCATGAGAACCTTTTCTCTGTCCAAGGAGAACTTTATCCTCTCCACCAATATCATTAAAATTTCTAATAACAACAACACCTAAACCTACTTTAACATGCGCCATCTTTCAACAAATTAAAGTTGATTTAAATATATTTTTACATTCTAAAATATATTTCTATAATCTAAATAGAATTCTAAATATAAATTAAAAAAATTCAAATAAAAAAATATAAAAAATATCTATGGAGCTTCCATATCATCGCTTATTCCACAAACTACTGAATTTTCTGAATCTGGATTAACTACAGCTGCTACTTCAACTTCATCCTCTCCACCAATACTCCCATCAATAGTATAAACAGCACTTTCAGCAGGACCTAATGTCTCCTCTCCAGTTGTTGCAAATTCTTGATTAGTTCCTCCAACAAGAATCCTTACACCAACATCTTCTGAAGTTCCTCCTGGTCTTCTTGTTATACTCACTGTATTAGCATCAGAATCTATCTCTGTAATGTCTAAACTAACACCCAGACATTTTGATTGTTCTTCTAAAGTTTTTCCTCCTGTTTCAACAGTTTTTGTAACTACTTGCCATACAATGATAATTACAGCTAATACTAACAATATTATTAAAATCGTTGTAATCACTTGAGCTTGAGCTCTTCTCTCTTTTAACATTTTAAATCTTTTACCTCCTTTTTTATTTAATATATTAAATATACGAGTAAAAACAGGTTTATAAATATTTTGATTGATAATAACTACTTAATATTATGATAATATTATGAAATAAATTCCATTAAAATTATTAAATTATGGTAGATAATTAAAGAACAGAAAAAATAATAATAGTAATAATAATAAAAGCATCAAAATTTTATAGTTGAAAACTTCAGAAAGCAAAGCTCTTATGATTGATAAGGTTATGTGTGGAAATTAATGATGTTTTTCGTAGAATTCAAATACTTTAAGGATATTATTTACATTATCTAAGCATCTAATAACTTTTTGTTTAACCTTGCCCCTGATTAACTTATTTTCAACAATGCAATAATGAATCTTGTCACCAATCTTCTTTTTCCTTATAAATGCCATATTATCAATAAAATTACATTCTTTTTAAATATCTTTTTAAGCACCATAATTTGCAGAATTTTAAAATTTTAATATATTTGATAAATGTATCATTTACCTATACAAAAATTTTCTAAGAAAAGTTTATATACTTTAGAGACTTAATAAAATATCTAAAAAAGGAGGTCCAACAAATGGCAGGCAAAAAAAAGAAAAAGAAAAAAAAGAAATAAGCCATTTATGACTTATATCGCCAAAGTTTAAGTTATTTTTATTTTTGTACAATTTTAATCTTTATTTATCCTAATCTATATCTATACCTTCTATCTTAGATTTTTTATAATGTTTTTAATTTAATTTATCAAGGAGATATCTAAAGACTAAAGACTAAACATAATGTCAGTACTCTCTTATTAAAATTTACAAAAACATCAAGTTATTATCTAGAATTTATAATTACATAAATCTTAATTAAATATAAAAACCCATTTCTCTATTTTTCATTATGGATAAAAACAAAACTAAATCTAATAAAAATATAGAAAATAAAGTTAAATCCACTATTAGGAAATATAAACTTTTTAATAAAAAACAAAAGCTTTTAATAGCTTTATCTGGAGGCAAAGATTCAGCAACCATCTTCTATATATTATCAAAATTAGGATATAATGTTCAGGGTTTTCATATAAATCTTGGACTTGGAAAATATAGTGAAAGATGTTTAAAATCTGTTAAAGAATTATGTTTTCAGCAAGATGCAAAATTACATATATATGATATGAAAAAAGAATCTGGGATGAGAATGTGCAGTATAAGAATAGGGATTCAAAATAAAAAAAATATGAGCAATTGCATGATTTGTGGAATATTTAAAAAATGGCTTCTTAATCATGAAGCAAGAAAACTTAAAGTTTCAAAAATAATAACAGGACATAATCTTGATGATGAAGCTCAGACAATAATTATAAACTTTCTCCAAGGAAATCTTTCTTTAGGAATAAATTCTGGCCCAATAACAGGTATAAAGCAAGATAAAAAATTTATTCCAAGAATTAAGCCGTTATATTTTGTAGCAGAAAAAGATATAAAAAAATATTCTAAAAATTTAAAACTTCCAGTTATATATGAAAAATGTCCTTGCGCTTTAGATTCATTAAGAATAAATACAAGAAAATTTCTTAAAAATAAAAACACAAAAACAAAAGAAAATATCCTCAATAACTTCCTCTCTTTATTACCAGAACTAAAAAAGAAGTTTGTTAAAGATAAAAAAATTAGATATTGCGAAATTTGCGGAGAACCAAGCAGAAACAAAATCTGTAAGAAATGCAAATTATTAAATATAATTAATAAAACTTAATAACATCTTTAAATTTATAAAAGAGGAAAATGAAAATAAAAAATATAGATATATTTTTAATTATTATCCTTATATTATTAACCATAGCTATCTTATTTATTTATACAGATATCAGAAACATAAAACAAAAAGATATACAAATTAACCTAACAAATAATAGTTCGGAAAATATAAATAAAAGCTTAGAATATTTTTCAATAATAGTTCTACCAGATACACAAAAATATTCTCAATCTTATCCAGAAATATT
>CAYMES010000038.1:0-12370 GCA_964389765.1 Candidatus Woesearchaeota archaeon | reverse complement strand
AAAAGATATAAATATAAAACTAATATTTGTAATAATATCTATAATGAATATTTTAGCTATATTAATCTTTCTTAATTTCCTCACACCTTCACCAATTCCAGAAAATCAAAATAATAATAATAATAATAATAATATATTTAATCAACAAAAACAACAAGAACCTGGGAATAATCTTGAAGAAAACTTTTTTTCAATTAAAAATTCCACAAGAATAAAAATGTCTATTCCTGCTATAAATGAACAAGGACAAGGAGTAAACACATTACTGATTGTAGAAGCAACTCCAGGAACAGGAAGAACACTAACTGACATTGATAACTTATTATTTTGGGCAGATACTCAACATAGTATAAGAAAAGCAAGAAGAGTTGCTGAAAATATAACTAAGAAAAAAATGGAAGATTATGATATTATATATAGCATAGAAGCAGATGCTTCTGTTATTGGAGGTCCTTCTGCAGGAGCTGCTTTAACTATAGCAACAATAGCTGCTTTACAAGATAAAAAACCAAATACAGAAGTAATGATAACAGGAATAATAAATCATGATGGAACTATAGGTCCTGTTTCTGAAATTTTAGAAAAAGCAGAAGCTGCTAAAAAACAAGGAACTAAAATAATAATTGTTCCATTATTACAAAGCAGAGATGTTGTATATATAACAAAAGAACATTGTGAAGTATTTGGAAACAATAAAATATGTACAAAAGAAACAAAACCAAGAAAAGTAAGCATTGAAGAAGAAGTAGATATAAAAGTAAGAGAAGTTGAAAAAATACAAGAAGCAATGAAATATTTTTTTAATCAAACTTCTTCTTAACAAGGATATATTTTCTTTTCAATAAATGGGAAATACTCTTTTGAATCTTCAAAATATGGTAAACATACTAATCCCACATCAATTTTCTTATTATGTAATAACTCCATTTCTAAATCAAAAACCTCATCATGTATATTATCTACAAATGATAAATTTTTAATAAGAAAATAATATGTAATGTCCCCTTTATCTTCACTCTCTCCCCTAAAAACACTTGGATCTACTCCTTTATAAACTTCATCTACATTATTTTCTCTGGCAAAATTTAAAACTTCTTCTAAAATTTCTTCTGCAATTTTACTTTTCTCCTAATTCAAGAATTAATTTTTCTTTTTCAAGTTTATAATTTAATAAAGATAAAGATACTGGCAAAAACTTAAAATAAGCTTTATCTTTTGAAAATGCTTTTATCTCTATACTATTTTCTAATTTATTTATAAAAATATCTTCCATATTTTTTACTCCTGGAACTTCTATCTCATAAATTACTCTATCTCCTACTCTTCTAACTTTACTTTCTGCTTCTTCACGAGGAAGTTTAGCTATTTTTTTTGCTTTTTCTTTACTTATCTTTTTCACAGGCATTTTTTTTTCTTTTTTTCCAGCTTGCTTTTCAATCTGATTTTCCATATTTTTTACCCCAGGCATATTTCCAAAACTCTTTACCTTAATTGTAGGAACCCCATTTTTAGAAGAAATATTAATGCTTATTCCCCCTTTATCGAATCTGGATTTCCCTGGTTGCTTTGGTTTTTTAACTTCCTTTCTTGTCTTTTCATGCATTTCTTTTCCTATTTCTTTATCTAAAGCTTTAAACTGTTTATCCATTTCTTTTATCAAATTCTTAAATAAAAAATTCATTCCAAAAGGAAGTTTCTGATCATTAAAAAAATCTTCTCCAAACCCATCATTTCTTCCTAAAAAACCATAATCTTTCTGATCTCTAGCCTCATCACCAAGATTATTGCCACAATAAGGGCAATAAGAATATCCTTTTCCTACCTTTTTACCACATTTAGAGCATCTTTTCTTATCAAACATTTTGACCACTTTAATTTACATACCTGAGGGTTTAAAAAACTTATGCATAACTATAATAAATCTTAAATAATCTGTGAAATTAAACACTTTATAGTATATTGTCCAAAATATCATAAAGAAAATAGTTATTTGGTTGATGATTCAAGATTCAACTCTTATAAAATCTCTAAAAACAGACAGGGAAAAATTACAAAAAGAAAATAAAGATTTAAAACAAAAATTAAAAACAATATAGAAAACTTTTTAATAAAAACTTTCTTTTAAATATAGAAAAAATAGGTGAAAATGGGAACAAAAGAAATTGCTAAAAAATTTGATATAAATGTTGAAAAACTAAAAAGAGAACAAGAAAAACTATCTAAGATGTTGGAAATAAAAGATAGTATAGATTTTTCTACAATAGATAAAATTGCTGCTATAGATAATGCTTTTTTTAAAAACCAAATAATTTCTGGATGCGTCTTAGTTTCTCCTGATATGGAAATCATAGAACAAGAATATGCATTAGAAAAATCAACCTTCCCATATATTTCTGGATTTAGAGCTTATAGAGAACTTCCTTGCATGGTAAAAGCATTTAACAAATTACAAAATTCTCCAGATGTTGTTCTTATACCTGGACATGGAATTGCACATATTAGATTAGGTTTAGCAAGTCATTTTTCTCTTTCTACTAAAGTTCCTACAATAGGAATAGGAAAATCCCTTCTTCAAGGAGAAGTTAAAGGACAAGAAATAATATTTAATAATAAAAAAGTAGGAAAAGTACTTACAACAAAAAAAGGAAGCAGACCATTATATATTTCTCCTGGAAATCTTATTAGCATAAATACATCTCATAAAATCTGTAAAAATTTAATAAAACCTCCTCATAAACTTCCTGAACCACTTCATATAGCTCATAAATATTCAAAAGAAATAAGAAAAGAAATGTTTGGAAATTCTCAACAATAAAGTAACATCCTCTTTGCCCTAAAAAGCTGCTCACTTTGTCCGCAATTCCTTGCTTCGCTCAAAACAAAGCATCCTTAATATAAATCAGAATGATGCAATTCTTGATTTCCTATATCTCTCAATGCTTTTTCAAAATCGCTTGCAAAAAAATATCTATCATGCTCATAATATCTTTAAAAAATAAGGCTCCCTGATAAAGCTCTAATTTCAATTAAAAACTATATAATTTTATAAATATCAAATCATTAACAAATCAAGAAGGAGTCTTCCTCAGACTGATTCTGAGAAGATTAAAATGAAAGCAGATAATATTTTTCCAGCATAAAGCTGATAAAAAACAAACAGAACTATAAATCTCCTGTTTTCTTCAACCAAAATACAGAATTCAGCTAGTTTTAGATTGAGAACTAGTTAATGAATCAAATTTTCTAAATATTGGAAATCTACCTTCAGACAGAGAAAAAGCAAAACAATATAGAAAAGCAATAGGTAAAAAACTTTTAGAAAAAGGAATTCAAAAACATACTTTATGCAAAAAACATAACAACCTACCTTGTAATAATTGATTAGAAAAAGAACCAACCACATAATCTTCTTAGAAATAGTTCATACAGATATTAAAACAATTCCTAAACCTATAAAAACAATAGCTATGAACTTTATTATAAGTGCTTTTTTTGATATTTTTTCCTTTACAAATTTTGGTTTAAATATAGTTGCAAAAGTTGCAAATAAAAATACTAAAAAATCTTGGAGAGAATTTCCAATAGCAGGAACATAACTAACTGCTGGAGCTATAGAAACAACATAAATAAACAAAAACATCCCAACAACATCAATACAAACTAGAACAGTAAGATACTTTATACCTTCAAGAAACTTTTTGTTTCTGAGATTTACTTTATGTTTATTAAAAACATATATTAAAAAAGCAGCAAAAAACTGTCCTAATCCAAACCAAAATAAAGTCTGGAGGAAATTTATATTTGAAGTAGAGTATCTTATAAAAATTGTTCTTAAAGCAAAAAATACAGTAGCTAATATAATAAGAGATATTGTTGATTTTGAAATTAATTTTTTAATTCTTTCTTTTTCAATTTTTTTTATAGATATTAAAAAATTTCCCATAAATAAAAAGAAAACTGCAATATAATTTGACAAAGTCAAAATTTCATTTAAAAAAATAACAGAAAAAATTAATACAAATAATATATTAAGACTTAATAAAGGCATTACTCTTGAAACTTCTTCTTTTTTAATAGAATAATAATAAAAAAATGCAGCTACTCCAAAACAAGCTCCTCCTAAAAAAGAAAATATATTAAATATATCTAATACAAAAGAACCACTAAAGATAGTTATTATAGTATATAATAGAAATGCAACAAAAGATGTATAAACTACATTAAAATAAGGATTTTTTATATCATGCGAAATAACATGTTTATCTAAAATATTCACAATAGCAAATAAAATTCCTACAACAACTATCAACAATAACCATAACATCTTTTCCTCTTTTTTATATCTAAGAAAAGAAGATTAATAAGTCTTATGTTCTATTTTTTATGTTCTTTTTTTAGCTGCTTTTTTAATTTTAATAAGTTCTTTTCCATATCTTATTGCTTTATCTAAATTAGAAAAAACAAAAAAACTATCATCTTGATCTAAAGATAAAATTCCTCCTGAAACTCTGCCCATAGAAGTAATAAAATCATCATATAGTTTTCTCAAAGAATCTCCTTTTTTTGGAGCATAGTGAAGATCCTTAATACCTAACTCTTCTGCAAGAAAGAGATTTAGATTATAACAAACATATCCTATACAAAGGGGAGTTTTTAAAGTATCTAATTTGCATCCTTCTTTAGAATGATATTTACACATCCTATCTTCTTTATTTTTTTCTTGCCAGCCATTTTTTAAAGCTTGTAAAACCTGTAAATGTCCAGTTAAGTCTTTTAATTCAAAAGAAATTCCTCTGTCAAAATGCTGCCCATCACAACAACCTCTTTTCCAATTATGACATTCAGTAGCGCAGATTTCTCTTGTTAATTCATTTAAAACTTCATCAAGTTTTTTTGTTCTATTAATATAATGAACAATAGGACTTCCTATAATTTTTCCTTTTGTTAATTTTTTTCTTTTTTGAGTAAAAGCTGAACTTACTCCATCTATAAATTTTATAACTTTTTCTCTAATTTCTTGTTTATCTTCTTGTATTTCAAATATCCCTTTATAAACATCTTTAAAAAATCCAATATTGTTATTTAATTTATAATTGAATTTCCCTTCTTGTATTTTTTCTAGATCTTTAGAGCCTAACCCTCTTTGAGCTAAAAAATCATCTACTACCTCTTTTTCAATATCTTCTACTAAAGAAACTAAAAAAGATTCAGATAAATTCTTTAAAGCTTGTACAATATTAATATTTCCATCTCTTACATATACTCCTGCTCTAGTTACTTCTCTATCTCCTGGATAATGAAATGCTTCAGCTTCTGTTCTAAAAGAATCTAAAGTATAATTAAGAGCTGTTCCTAAAAAAGATGGATGAATGAATAAATCTTTAGCCTCTTCAATATTTCCACTTTTTAAATTTTCTAAGGTCTGCCTTAATTCTCTATAACCTCCTAAAATAATTTTTATTGATTCTTTTCCTATTATTTTTTCTAACTCATCATATTGTTCAGGACTTCTTGCTGCATCTGCTTTTTCTCTCAGAGCTTTATATTGCTCTGATTCTTGAGAAACTCCAACTCTTTTAAAATCTCTAATTAATTTTAAAGAAGCATGCCTAACACATTCTCCATCTAATCTTCTGAAAATTTCATCTACAAAACCATTTGAAAAATCTTTATATGAGTTATATTCTGGTTCATAATCTTTTAAATCCATGTCTAATAAGTCTACAGTTTGTCTAAAAACATCTTTTAAAAAAGCTCTCTGTTGTTTGCTGCTTTTTCTTATAAAATATTCTTCTAATTGTTTATTAGAAAGATTAGCTACTTTTTTCTTTTTAATTTTTTCTCTAATTCTTGCTCTTACTCTTTTATTCTCATTTTGTTCTTGTTCAGCTAATTCTTCTAATCTTAATGGTTTTTCTCCTGAACTTGTCATAAAAATACTTGTTTTACCTGCTTTTAAAACTTTCCTTATGTTACTACTTTATAATTATTAATATCCTTGTCTTAATTGCATACTCCTAGTACATCACAAATACTTCTAAACATCTAGATTCAAAACCTTTATTTCCTAGCAATTTTCCACATTAATTCAAAATATTTTTTATAACTTTCTGCAATTTCTTTTTCTTTTATAACAATTCCAAGAGGCTTTTCTTTTTTCCAAAAAATTAAAGCAACTTTATCTTTATAGATATTTATAGCAAGTGGATTTGCATATTTCTGAGGCAAATAACGTATTTCTGACAAAGGTATCTTCTTATGCAGTTTTTCAGAAGAAATTATCCTAACTCTAATCTTTTTATTTTTCCTGTCTTTATCATACCATTTAAAATAAAAAGGCAAAACATCAAAAGCAGATTTAGATGCTCCTAAAATAAGAATCTCTTTATTTTCTTTATGTATTTCAAGTTGATCTTGAAATATTGTCTTTAACCCATTTAAACCTTTATAAAAATTTGTTTCTTGTTTTTGTTTTGTTTTTTCATATAATATCTTTAAATCTGCCATATTCTCATCTAATTCTTCTTGCTTCTGATTTAAAATATCTTTAAATTTTTCTGGATTAGCAGCTTCAAATAACCTCCTATTATTTTTAGAAATATATCCAATTAACCCTTTTTCTATTAATCTTTCTGTTATGTCATATATGTTCCTCCTATGAATTCCTGTTTTTCTGGAAATCTGTCCAGCTAAACTTGGTCCTAATTCTAAAAGCGCCAAATAAACTTTAGTTTCTGCTTTAGTTAATCCTAATTCTTGTAATAATTCTTTTGTTTCCATAAAAAATACAACAAAACAGCATATTTAAATTTTATTATTAAGGTGATATATATCACCACACTAATTTATTTACAAATAATCTTTCTTTTTATTAACTAAATACTATGGAGGAAAAAATGACAAATAATGAAAACCTAGAAAAACAAATTATAGAAATAATTGCAGTTGACAGAATAGATAGACCCATTTCAAGCATGTCTGGAAAATTAAAGAGAAAAAAACCAAAGCTAGCTAAAAATATGGAACTAGAACAAGGACAACAATTTGAAGGAGATAGAGTTTATGCAAGAGTTGAAGAAAACAATGTTATGAAAGCAAGAGGAATGAGAAAAGCTATAGATGTCTTCTCTGAACAATATCCAAGACATGGAAAAATTCTTAACAGATTAATAGAAGAAAAAAGACAACAAAGAGAAGTCAACCTATATTTTGGAACATATGAAGGTAAGAAGCTTACATCAAATGATTATCTTGGAGTTATGACTAGTTTAGGATTTACAGAAATAACAGCTAAAAAACTTTATCCAGAATTAATGAACATAAGCAGAAACATGAAAAGAAAAAGAAATGAAACAGAAAGAAGTATTTTAATTGGTTAATTTTTTCTTCTTATTTCTTTTTTTAAATTTTTTCTTATTAATCTAAAAAATGAATTGAAACTTTTTCTTTTATTTTCTCAATTTCATCTAATCTTTTTTCAACAGGTAAAGATGTAGAAAACATCTTCCAAAAAACTTTTTGAAGCCAATCTATCCATTCTTTATCATAAATATCATAAAAAACTTCCATTGGTTTTTTTAATTCTCCTTCTTTATAATATGCAGGATCTTTTTTCTCTCTTAATTTAGCTATCTTATTATCAATTATCATGCCTCTTAAAGGCTGATACCTATGTTTTATTTCAATCATATCCCTTCCTGGTTCTTTATTGATAGCTATTAATTTTTTTGCATTTTCAGCACCTACTAAACTAACTCTTGCAACAATCTTCATAGAAACTCCTTTTTTTGTTAACTCTCTAACTACATCTAAAATATCTTTATTTTTCTGTATAGAATTAACCCATGACAAATTTCCAGAAAAAATTAATATCTGTTTTTCTGCTTTTTTTAAAAAATTAACAAAATCAGTTGCTTCTGCAAGATTTGAATTTTTATTAATTTCTTCAACCTGTATCTTCTTTTTTCTACCTGAAATATGCTGATATATATCAAAAGGAGAAAAATCTCCTCTATTTCTTCCTTTAACTAAACAATTTAAAAGTTCTGTCTGAAAACTAGTAGAATGAATATTTTCTATCATATTCCAATAAACAACTTTTAATGCTCCTCTTGTTCCTTTTCTAAAAACTCTGCAAGAAATACATCCTGTTTCTTGCTCTATTTTTTCTACATATCTTTCTGCTGTTCTCCAATTTTTCTTTATTAATTGAGATATTTCCTGAATTGTTCTAGGTTTTTGTTTAACAAAATCACATATTTTCTTTATAGTGTTATTATCTAATACCATCTTTTAATAAGAAAAACATTCTATTTAAGCCTTTTTATTAAGTGCAACACTAAGAACATTTTTTTGTAAGAAATATATAATAAAACTACAACTCATAGTTATATTATAATAAAAGGACCCTGGAAATCAGGATCCTTGTCTCGGATAAGACTGAAAGAATAATTCTTCAGTCTTTATAAAACTTATGAAAAAAATGTACAAACTAAGAAAAATAAAACTAAAAATAAAAACAGTCAAACCTAACATAGATATTAGAACACCAAAATATTTAAATAGTGTAAATACTACATTATCTTATAGTATTAAATACAATAAGAATCTAGAAGATTCTTGTCTCGGATAAGATGGAAGATGAAGAACAGCTTAATGAGTTACTTGGATTAAATCCAAATAACAGAAGAGATTCTGCAAGAGAATTAAGAGATAATGCTCTAGAAGAATTAAGACAAAGAAGACAGCAACAAAGAGAAAGGCAACAAGCAAATAATTTTGAATTTAATCTTACACCAAGAGAACTTTATACTGAACTTAAAAAATATGTAATTGGGCAAGAAAAAGCACTACAAAGAATCTGTAATGCTGTTTGTTACCATTACAGCAATCTAAGAGATGAAAAAAGAAAAATAAAAAATAATGTCTTATTAATTGGTCCAACAGGATGTGGAAAAACATATGTCTTAGAAAAACTTTCTGAAATAACTAACATTCCTTTAATAATTTCTGATGCAACAAAATTCTCAGGAACAGGATATGTAGGAGATAATGTTCAAAATCTAGTCCAAGATTTAGTAATAAAAACACAAGGAGATATTGAACTAGCTTCAAAAGGAATTATATATATTGATGAAATTGACAAAATAGCAACAAGAGAAGGATATGGAAGAGATGTTTCTGGAAGAGATGTTCAAAATGGACTTCTTAAAATTGTTGAACAAAATGATATTAAAGTTTTATCAAACCAAGGTCCTGCTATCTTAAATACAAAAGATATATTATTTATGGGAGGAGGAGCATTTTCTGATCTAGATAATCTAGAAAAAAGTCATCAGACCAAGGATATGGGATTTAAAATTAAATCAAAACAACCAGAATATAAAAATCAAGAAAGCGCAGAATCTTGCGACCTTGTTTCTTCTTTAAAAAAATACGGAATGATTCCAGAACTTTTAGGAAGAATTCCAGTAATAGCAAAATTTGAAGAACTTGATAAAAAAGAACTTATTAAAATTCTAAAAGAATCAGAAGATTCTCCAATTGAAGCATATAAAAAAGACTTTTTATCATATGGAATTAATGCAGAATTTCAAGAAGATGCATATGAAACAATTGCAGAACTAGCTTATGAAAGAGGAATGGGTGCAAGAGGTCTTAAATCAGTTATTGAAGAAAGTCTTACTCCTTTTAAATTCTATTTGCCAGATATGGAAATAGAAGAAATCACATTCTCGGGACAAGTTATTAAACATCCTCAAGATAGTTTAGTGGCTCTTCTCGAATCTTATGAAAATAAATGTCAAGGAGGTAAAAATGGCACAACCAAATAATGAACAAGAACAAGTATATGTAGCAAGTGTAAGAACAGCTTTATCTGGACCAGAAAACCAGATAATGAAAAAACTACCAAAAAACTACCAAAATTCAACTGTTGAAAAAGTTCTTGAGTACTTAACAGACCAAAAACAACTTCAAGGAACTGATGTAGCAACTGCAAGAAGCATCAGAGGAGAAATGGAAAATGACTATACAGTAGCTGTAAATGGGTCAGCAGTAAAAAAAGAAGAAAAAGTCGGAGACTTATTTGTAACAAAAGAACACAAAGGAGTCAACTACCAAGCTCTTGATGTAGAAGTAGCTTCTGTTCAAGAAGGTGGTCTTGTTAAATTAATGAGATAGTGTGAGGTTAAAATGAGAACTCAAGGAATTGAAAGAGCAGTCTTAGAAAAAAATCTAGTATTTGGGCTAGCAGAACAAAGCCCTATTTTTGTCATAGATAACCGTATATATTATTGCTCAGAAAATGCTAGTCCAGATACTTTTAAAATTAATAGAAGGGCAATGAGTGTTAATGAAGGCCCTAGCTTAAATATATTAGAAGAATTATCTGAACAAAAACTTAGGCAAGACTATGAAGAATATCAAAGAAGACTAATAGCTGAAGAACTACAAAGAAAAGATACTCTAAATAATGAAAACTATAATGAAAATCATACAAATTTAATTAAATTCACTATTGAAAGAATATTTCCTAATCTTAGAAAAAACAATCCAGATGAACTAGACAAACTTTTTAAAATAAAACAAAAACAACAAGAACAAAAAGAAGAAAACAACGATGAAGAATATATAAAAGAAGTAAAAGAATATGTTTTAACAAGAGTAGATGAACTACAAACAAACCAAACTAATATAAGGCAACCTCCTAGGCAAAATAAACTTGAGTCCTTATTATTAAACCAAAATTTATCTAAAAGTAATGCTCAGGAAAGTATATTTTTAGAAATTATGGGGGGATATAACTTTGCAATAATAGATAACAGAGTATATAATCTTGCTAATGTTTCAAAAGGAGAACAGCTAAATATAAAAGGAGTTAAATATGCTTTAGTTGAAAACTGTTCTTTTAGAAATTTAAAAAATGATTTTGTAATGAAAAAAATAAGAGACTTCACAATCAAAACTTTAAAAGAACACCTAATAAAAAGTGAAGAATTTCAAAGAATAAGACAAGAAAGACAAGATATAGATAAAATCTGTATGATGGATAATTATACTGAACAAGATTTTGGATTTATAAAAGATAGAGAAAGCACTCTTACCATATATGTCCAGGTTCCTGATTATGTTTTAAAACAACCAGGAGGAGATAATTTATATGAGTTTTCAGGACATAGATTAGGAATAAAAATAGGATATGGCCACAATAGTTATGATAATTCAAGTCTTCCTGTATTGATTAAAGATCCTTATGCATTAGACCTTGTTTCAGGCCCTTTTTACAATGGACAAGGAGGAGGCCTATGTATGGGAGGTTATAATTACTCTTTTATAAACAACATGGAAAGAGGAAAAGCTCTTGCAAAATTACTAGTAGATGCAAGAAATGTTGTTTTAAGAGGATATCAAAGAGGAAGAAATCCTTACCATGTTCTTGAAAATTATACTAACAGAAGAATAACTCCTGAACAAGTTAAGAAAAGAGGATTAGAAATCACAAATATAAATTATCAATCCCCTCAAAGTTCGGGATATGAAAATGAATATGATAATTAAATCAATAGGAGGTAAAAATGCCTGTAAATAAATTAGAAAAATTACTAGATTCAGAACCAATAAAACAAAAACAAGAAAAAAACATATTTTCAAGCATGTGTATATCAAAAGATGCACTAAAAAAAGCAAGAATTTATGCTAAACTTGCAAAACCAAAAAAAGAAGATTATATAGAGTGTTATGGTTATCTTCTTGGAAATCCTAATAGACAAAATAGAGTTATAGAAGATGTTTATTTTGCTCCAAATCAAACAAGTTCATCTGCACATACAAGAATACCTGCACAATCAGTAATTGATGCTGGAAAAGAAATAAGACAAAGAGGAAAAAGAGTTTTAGGATGGTGGCACAGCCATGCATCTTTTCCTACATTTCATTCAGGAACAGATGATGATAATCATAAAATTGTGTTAAATCAGATAGCTCCTTCAAATTACATCTTAAATTATGAAGAAATGGACTTTCTAATAGATGATATTAAAAAAACAAAATCAGGAGACTCTACTTTATATATTTGTGACAGAGACAACACAAGTAGAAGATTAGAAATGATTTTTAAAGAACAATTAGAAGAAAATCCACTAGCAGGAATTCCTATAGAAAAATTAATTGTAAGAGTTCCAATACAAACAAGCTATGCATATAGCATGGTTGTAAATGCAAAAGGTGCACCACCATATACAAAAATTGCAACAAGAAAATTCTGTCCTTCATGTTATAGAGATGAATATCATGAAGAAGAAATTCCTTTAAAAACTATAGATTATGAATCAAACATAGAAATTGATAAAGATAAAATGGAAAAAGAAGT
>CAYMES010000037.1:0-13044 GCA_964389765.1 Candidatus Woesearchaeota archaeon | reverse complement strand
ATACACTGCCTTACTTGTTTATAAGTTAGATTGTCTGCTCTTACAAAAGGAGCAAGATAAGTATCAAAAGAATTAAATGCTTGAGCTCCTGCCCATTCATTTTGTAATGTTCCAAGAAAATTAATCATCTGCCCTATAGCTGATCTTAGATGTTTTGGAGGCCTGCATTCTATTTTTCCTGAAACTCCATTAAATCCTTGATGTAAAAGCTGTCTTAATGACCATCCTGCACAATATCCTGCAAGAGCCATTGATAAATCATGAATATGAAAATATCCTGAAATATGGGCAGAAGATATTTCTTTTGGATATATGTGATGTAAACCATAAAAACTCATTATTGTTCCTGAACTATACCATAATAATCCAGGAAGAGAATAAGTAGCATTTGCATTTTCATAAACTCGCCAGTCTTCTTTTCCTATATAATCTTTTACAAGTTTTACTGTGTCTACTATAAATTCTTTTGTTTCTCTAAGATTTGTTTTTTGCTGTCTATATAAGATAAAATTTTTAGCTGTTTTAGCATGTCCATTTTCTATTAATACTTTTTCTACTGCATCTTGTACATCTTCAACAGTAGGTATTTTTTTCTCAAATTCTTTTTCCATATAATCATCTACTTTTTGTCCTAGTTTGTCAGCTAATTGTTTATTATGTCCTCCTATATCTTGGACAGATTTAAAAATAGCATGAGCAATTTTGTCTTTATCAAAATTAACTAATCTTCCATCTCTTTTTCTAACTTTATCAACCATATTCCCTCTTTTACAGGTTTAAATATTTGAAAGAGATATATAAGCTTTTATATAATCTAAAATATGTTAAAAAGAACAACATGGTTATTAAAAAATATTTCTCTTAATTTGAAAATGACAAGAGCCCAATTTAGATATAGAAAAAAAATAAAAAAAGGATGATTATAAGAAATGAATTATTCCTCTTCTTCTCCTAAATCATCTTCTGTGAATTCATCATCTGGATCAAAAGAAAGATCTTTTACCATTTTATTATTTTGTTTTTTATTTAATAAAAACTCAGAGCACTTATTTATAAAGGTTTGGTTTATATTGTTAATATTTTCTACAATTTATTTTTAAAAGATTTTTAAAATAAAAAGATTAAGAAGAGATGGGACAGAATTAAGAAAATTCCAATTAAAATCTTTTGTTAATATTAGGAATCTTTTAGATTATTTATAGGATTCTATTTTTTATCGTGATAGTTTAACTATAACATTATGTAAAAATACCTAATTATTTATTATAAAAAGAGAAAATCTATCTTAGATAATATGCTCTATATATAAAAAATTAAAATGTTCTATAGCTATTTAACTAATAATAGAAACTTATAAGATTACAATTAGCTAATGAATCTTAAATTTTATAACAATAAATAGGCTATTTCTGCCCCGCTAAAAGATTAAGAGAAAGATTTATAAATCTATATTGTGTTGAGATTTAAAGTAAATTAGAAAAGATATCATCTATTATATATCATTCATATGGATTATTTTCATGTGAATCATCACTCATCAAAAGTTCACCAAATTTATATTTCATTTTTATTGGTAGAGAATAAGAACTTATTACAATCTAAAGAGGGATGATATCTTTTTCTGGAGTTAAATATGGCTAAAATTAGCCCAGTTTCAATAAAATACATTATTTATGCAAAGATAGAAACAGAAGGAACTATAGAACGTCCTGACACAATCGGAGCTATATTTGGACAAACAGAGGGATTACTTGGAGAAGACCTTGAATTAAGGAAATTACAAAAAGAAGGAAAAATTGGAAGAATAGAAGTTAATATTAAAACAGAAGGAGGAAAAACTAAAGGTGAAATTGAAATTCCTTCAGCTATGGGTAAAGAAGAAACTACTATAATTGCAGCAGCTATAGAAACAATAGAAAGAGTAGGACCTAGTGATGCAAAAATAAAAATAGAGAAAATAGAAGATGTTAGAGGGAACAAGAGAGATTATATAATTGAAAGAGCAAAAAAATTATTAGGAACTATTGAAGGTTCAGCAGAAACAAGAGAAATAGAAGATGCAGTTAAAGTGTCTTCAAAAATGTCAAAATTGCAAGAATATGGTAAAGAAGGTCTTTCTGCAGGAGACATATCAGGAAAAGAGATAATAGTAGTAGAAGGAAGAGCAGATGTTATTACTCTAATAAAACAAGGAATTAACAATGTTATTGGTATGAATGGATCTATTTTTCCTGAAACTATAAAAGAATTATCTAAAGAAAAAGAAATAACTCTTTTTGTAGATGGAGATAGAGGAGGAGATTTAATAGCTAAGACAGTTATTGAAAATAGTGATATTGATTATGTGACGAAAGCTCCTGATGGAAAAGAAGTTGAAGAATTAACTGGAAAAGAAATCCTTGTGAGTTTAAGAAAAAAAGTTAAAGCAGATGAATTTTTAAAGAAATTTGGAAAAACAAAAAGCAGGAGAAAAAGTAGCAGAACAAGTAGGAAAAGAACAGATATTAGAAAAGGTTCAAAAAGCATTGGAAAAAAACAGACAAGAAAAGATATTAAAAAACTTAGTGATAAAGAAATAGAAAAAATAAGAGAAATGAGTGAAGATCTGATTGGAACAAAAGGAGCACTATTGCTTGACGAGAATCTTAACAAAATCAAAAAAGTTCCTTTAAGCCAGTTATCAAGAACAAGAGCAGATAATGTTTATGTAATTGTTATTGATGGTGCAGTTAATTTAAGTGTTATTAAATCAGCAGAAAAAATGGGATGCGAACATCTTGCAGCAAAGAATTTTTCATATACAAAGACTTATATTGATTTAGTAAGTCTTTAATTTTTCTTTTTTTATATTTTATTTTCTTGTTTCTAATTTTTTATAAGAATCACTAATACATTTAGCCACATATGTAGGTATTTCTATAGTATTTGAAATATCATCTCCTTGTATTGTTTGTTTAAATTTTCTATTAAATAGTCCTGTTTTTGAGTTATGATATCTACTACTCTTCCATGATATTTTTCTGCAACTTGCATATAAAAAGGAACTCTTATTTCTTGGTATGATTCATCTTCAATTGTTCTCAAGGTTATAAAACTAAGATGTTTATTGATATTTTCTATTTTCCTTACTATTCCTCTTGCAATTTCTCTTTCCATAGATATGAGCAGATTAATTTCTTATTTAAACCTCATTAAATTTATATAAGAAGGTTTTTAAATTATAGGAGATTAAAAAGTATATGGGAGAAAAAGAGGAAGGAAAAAGATTTTCATATAAAAAGTTAATTATTGTTAGTTTAATTATGGTTGTTGTTTTAGCTGCTGTTTTTTTGACTTGGTTTTTATATCCTTTTACAAAAGATTGTCCTAATAGGGAGTGTTTTTCAGAAGCATTAGTTTTTTGTGAAAGAGCTCAATGGTTAAATGATGATAATGAAGCTACTTGGCTTTATACTATTAAAGGACAAGACGAGGGGAGGTGCGAAGTAGAAGTAGAATTATTACAGGCAAAACAAGGAGAACAGGAACTTAGCAATATAGAGGGAAAAAATATGATATGCAGACTGCCTTTAAAAACAATGACTATTCCAGAACAAAATTTAGAAAGCTGTCATGGTCTCTTAAAAGAAGAACTGCAAGATTTAATAATTAAAAAAATGCATTCTTATATTATTGAAAATTTAGGAGAGATAAGTGGAAACCTTACAGATGTAAGTTCAATATAATCTTATTAAAGGATTTAAAATGATAAAATTCGGACCTTCTGGTTTAGGAGGAGTTAAAGAAGCTGAGGCAAATTTAGAAAAATATCATGAACTAGGATTAAAGGCTTGTGAAATTCCATTTACTTATGGAATTTATATTAAAAATCAGGAAGATGCTTTAAAAATAGGGAAAAAAGCAGAAGAATTAGGTATTAATCTTAGTATACATGCACAATATTGGATTAATTTAAATAGCAAAGATAAACATAAAATAACTAAGAGTAAGGAAAGAATTTTAAATTGTTGCAAGATAGGAGATATTTTAGGAGCTAAATATATTGTTTTTCATCCTGGTTTTTATGGAAAGAAAACTAAAGAAGAAACATATGAAAATATTAAAAATGCAATTTTAGAAATTCAAGAAAAGATTAAGGAAGAAAAATTAAATGTAAAGATTGCTCCTGAAACAATGGGGAAAATAAATGTATTTGGTTCTGTTCAGGAAATTAAGGAGCTAGTTAAAGATACTGGATGTTCTTTATGTGTAGATTTTGCACATCTTTATGCAAGAAACCAAGGTAAGAAAAATTATAAAGAACTTTACAAACCATTTAAATCATTTAATAGTCTACATTGTCATTTTTCTGGGATTGAATATGGAGATAAAGGTGAAAAAAGGCATATAATAAGTGAGGAAAAAGAGATGAGGAAATTGCTATCTGTTTTGCCTAAGAGTGGAAAAAATATAACTATTATAAATGAATCACCTTCTCCAGTTAAAGATAGTGTAAAGAGTTTAAAGCTATATAAAGAAATTAGATAAGTTAATTGTTTTCTTCTGATAAGCATTCTTCAACTAATGCTGATTCAACTCTTTCAAATTTTAATAAGCAGCTATTAATTTCTACCATATGTTTATAAGTTGTTCTTGCACTTTTCTTTAAGAGTCTTATTCTTTTTGGATTAATATTTTTTTCATAACAAAATCTAATTAATTTTCCTGTATTTTGTAATTCATTTTTCTGATTTTGATAAAGTTCAAATACTGTTTGGTAAGCTTTATTTGCATATCTTAATGCTATTAGAGGGTTGCCTTTTCTTGCTTCTTGTTTTACAGATTCAAGATAATCTCTTACCTGTTCACACCATTTATTATCTGTTTCCATCTTTTACTTAACTTAGATGTTCTCTTCTAAGTTTTTTTGGAAGAGATTTTATTTTTATAAATTCTCCTGTCTTACTGTCTCTTATTTCATATTCACAGCTTGTTGTTTGTAAGATATTTTCTAAAATTGGATAGTTTAGATTAAATAAACTATATAAGATTCCTCTGTCTCCATCATCAACTATGTAAGATTCCTTTTCTAAATCAACAGAATCAGAATCTCTTTTAAGAATTTTATTAGGATATTGTTCTATAACTGAATCAAATAAATGCTCTTCATGTGTATATAAATCAACTTTTTTGTTTTGTTTTTTTTGCATTTTGAGAAGTATACTTAAGTATACTTTTTTTCCTTGCTCTTGCATTTTCAATATCATTTAACATCTTATTTGCAAGAGAAGGGTTTTTTCTAAATAAATTTAATATATGTAACATCTTTTTAATAACATATTCATAAGATTCTTTATCTGTTTCTTTTAATTTGTCTAATCTCTCTTTAGTATGTTTTTCTAACTTTATCGTCGTTATTTTCTTGTTATTTTTGTTTTTCATATAAGTATACAGTAGTATACTTTAAAAACTTTTTGAAAATGTTATAATTTAATAGTTACTACACTACAACAATATTTATAAAGGAAAAATAGCTTTTTTCGTTACTAATTAAATAATATATCTTATAAAAAATGAGAAAAGGAATTTTAACAATAATAGTGGCTTTGTTTACTTTATTGATGACATTAAGTTTAGTTGTTGCAGCAGAAGACATGGGAGAGCTTACAGATAAATTTGATTTAACAGTAGATGGTGTAGAAGTTGATGGAGATACAATCGGTATAGAAGCAGGAGAATCAATTCCTATAAAAGTTGTTTTTACTGCTATTGAAAATGCTGAAGATGTTAGATTGAAAGTATGGATTGATGGCTATAGAGAAGATATTGAAGACAGAACAAAAAGATTTGAACTTATTAATGGAAGCACATATAGTAAGCTTTTTTCTTTAGAAGTTCCATATGACATTGAATCTACAGAAGACTACAAATTACTTGTAAGATTAGCTAACAAGGATTCAGATGATGAAGATGAATTTAATTTGAAACTTCAAAGAGAATCTTATAATGTTGATGTTCTTTCTGTAGAAATAGATGATGAAGTAACTCCTGGAAGCAGATTAGCTTTAGATGTTGTTTTAAAGAACAGAGGAATGCATGAACTAGAAGATATGTATGTGAGAGCAGAAATTGCTGATTTAGGTGCTGAAAGAAGAGTTTACTTTGGAGACTTAGAACCAGAAGATGGATGTGAAGATGGATGTGAAGATGAAGATTCTGTTGAAAGAAGAATTTATCTTGATATTCCAGATGATGCATTAGCAGGAATATATAACTTAGAAGTAACTGCTTACAATCCTGATATAACTGATACAGTTACAAAGGATTTAAAAGTTAAAGGAGAAGGAGAATTAAGTGACATATTATCTGGAGTTACAAGCAGAACAATTGGAATTGGACAAGAAGCAAGTTATGATTTAGTTCTAGTTAATAAAGGACAGGACTTGAAAGTTTATACATTGACACCTGAACCTGCAGAAGGATTGTTAGTTAATGTAGATCCTATTGTAACAGTTGCAGGAGGTTCAAGTAAGACTGTAGATGTTGATGTAAGAGCAACAGAAAGTGTTCAAGAAGGAACTCATAACATAGCAATAAATGTTGAAAGTGCAGGACAACAAGTTAAGAGAGCAGTATTCTCAGTTAATGTAGAAGGAGAAGTTGCTGATGAAGGAGCTTCAAATTCAATAGTAGTATTAACTATAATATTAGCAATAATCTTTGTAGTGTTGTTAGTAATTTTAATAGTATTGTTAACAAGAAAGCCAACTATTCCAGAAGGAGAAGAAACAAGCTACTACTAGATTGATTTGTTTTTTTTAATTTTTATTTATTTTTTTATAATTTTTTTATTTTTAAAATTTGGAGAGTTTTAAATAAAAAGATAATTATTATCAAAGATGGAAGAAGAAACAAAAGAAAAAGGACATGTAGGATTTGGAAGATGGCTGAATGAGGGGAAAAAATCTTTTAAATATGGATTTATTGCTGCAGCTCTTGGTTTTGTATCTACATGTGGAGCCATCATCTATGAAGGAGTTTATTTAGAAGAACCAACAAGAATTGTAAGAACTTATTATGAAACAAAAAAGGCTTTAGATAACCTCCAATTAATAAAAGAAAATTTTAAATTTCAAGAAGGAAGATTATCTGATTTAAATAAAACTATTGAAAGTTTAGAAAGATATGTTTCTAAAACTAAAGATAATCCTGAAGTTCTTGAATATAAAGAAAACAAAGAGAGAGTAGAAAGAAATTCTGAGATATTTTTATTATCTGGAATAGGATTAGTAACTATGGGAGTAGCATCTATGGGATTAGGATTATTAAATGAAGATGAAGAAAAATGAGCATAGAAGATAAATTTAATCAAGAAATTGAAAAATGGAAAAAGCAGGCTGACAGCTTTTCTTCATATAATCCAGCTAATATTGGATGTGAACCATATAAAAATATCCTGTTTATGGAAGAGGATGCTTTACCTTTAATAAAAAAACTTTATGAAAAAAATGAAAAAGGGAAAAAAACTAATAAAGAAAAAGATGCTGAATTAGAAATAATAGTATATCATGGTCTTCCTGCTTTAGTTAAAGAGATTTCTGGAAATATTGGAAGAGATTTTGAAATTCCTCAGGATATCAAGGGAAAGATAGATATGATTGCAATTTATACAAAAAATTGGTTAGATGATTATTTAAAATAATAAGTAATTAATAAAGAAAATGGCAGTAAAAAAAGGAACTGTTTTTAAACACATATTTTTAAATTGGTGGGAAAGGTATTATATCCTTGATAAAAGACATAAAGAGCTTGAATATCCAGAAGAACAAGGAGAAGAGATATGGAGTGCTTTTTATATTCATTTTGGAAAAAACAAGAACAGATATATGAGCCACGGATTAATTGAGATTGTTGATTCTGGTAAAAAACAAGGAAAAGAAATGCGATTATTCTATTCTAATCAATCTTCTAGAAAATTATCTAAAAGTGAGATAGATGATTTAATTAAAGATAATGAGTTATTTAAAAAAGTTTATAATAATTTTATTTAAAACTAACCAGGAAAGTTGTTTATTCTAAATAAACAGGTTTAAAAGATTTTCTAATCTGTTCATCAATAGTTTTCATAGCAGTAAATTGTCTTTCAGCTTCACTTAATTCTGTTGTATCAAAATTAATGATATTTTGGTATTTCCAACTATCCTTTGTTTGTAGAACTTTTTCCTCTAATTCTCTTAACTGTCTTCTAAATTCGGATAAAGGTATATTAACATAATCAGAATCATACATTAATCCTTTTAATTTTGGTTCTTCTGGACCTTCTTCTGTAAATTGCAAAACTAAATCTCCTGAAGGTTTCATTAAAGCAGAAGGGCTTTTATTAATACCTACATAAGCTAATTTTGTATAGTCTCTTGTTTGTTTCATATTAATATAATAAATATCTCCTTTTTAAATGTTTCGTTTATATAACTACTTAAAAGTAATAATAAATTAATCCAAAGCTTTCTGATTTAAACTTCTAAACTTAAAATCTTAGAAACTCCGTCTTGCATGCTGATTCCATAAAGAGTAGTTGCTTCTGTTATAACAGCATCATTATGGCTTATAACAATATATTGTCCTTTTTTCATATGCTTTTTCAATAGTCTTGTTAATCTTTCACTGTTTCTTTTATCAAGAGCAGCATCAATTTCATCAAATATATAAAAGCAATATGGCTTATATTCTTGAATTGCAAATATTAGAGATAGGGCAATTAGGGTTTGTTCTCCTCCACTTAAAGAATGTACATCAAAATATTTTCCTCTTGCAACTTTGATAATTATGTTAAGTCCTCCTGAAAAAAAGTCTTCTTTATTTTCAGGGTCAAGAAATGCTTCTCCTTTTGTACTTAATTGTGAGAAATTTCTGCTAAAAAGATTATTAATTTCTGAAAGAGTTTTTTTAAATGCTCTTTTTTTCTTATTATCAATTTCTTGAATAATTTTCATAATTTCTTGTTTTTCTTGTTGTAATTTTTCTACTTTTTCTGCTATTGCATCATATTCTTTTTTAATGTTGTCATAGATTTCCAAAGCTTTCAGATTAACTGTTCCTATTCTTTCTAATATTGCTTTTGTTTTTTCTAATTTCTTTTGCAGCTTTTCTATTGGCATTTTTAATATTTCATATTTTTCAAATTCTTTATATTCAGAACTAATTGATTCTACTTGTGCTTTAATTTCTGCTATCTTTATTTTCAGATTATTTGTCTCATCTTCTATTGTTTTAACTTCATTTTGCTTTTTCATTACTTTTGATTCTTGTTCTCTTATTTCATCTTGTATTTTATTTTTTTCTTGTAGTAGATTATTAAATTTTTTCTGAATTTCTTTTTCTTTTTCTTGTTTTTCTTCTAATTCATCCTCTTTTTCGTTAAGTTCGTTTTCTATATCTTGTATTTCTTGCTGAAGTTCTTGTTTTTCTCTTGTAATTTGTTTTATAATAACTTTCATTCTTTCTACTTCTCTTTGTTTTAAAGTTATTTCCATTCCTACATCTTCTTCTTCACTTCTTTTTAGTTCATCTACTTCTAATTTAAGAGAGTCATAATTTTGTTCTAAGTTTTTGAAATCAGAGATATTATTTTCAAGGTTTCTCTTTTTGTTTTTAATATCTTCAATTTCTTGTTGTTCTGTCTGTTTTTGATTTTCTAATTGTTTAAGATGTTTTTTTCTTTCAGTTATATCTTTTAATTTTATTATATCTCTTTGTCTTTCTTCAATTTCTTGCTGAATTTTTCTTGAATTGAGAATTTCTTGTTCCCTTATTTCATGAGCAGAATTTTTGTTTTTTTCAGCTTGTTCAATATCTTTATTAAAATTAGCAATTTTTTCATTAGAATCTCTTTGTATTTTTTTAATATGTTCTGGAGTTATTTTTGTTTTACATAAAGGGCAGATATCTAACTCGCTTACTTGCTTTTTGACATCTTCTAATTCTTTAATCTGGTTTTGACAAGTAGCTATCTTTTTTTCCATATCTAAAATTATTTTATCTTTTTGTTTTTGAGTTTCTTTGATTTGTTGTAACTGGTTTTTTAAAGAATCTAATAGTTCTTTATTTTCTTTCAGATTCTGTTTAAAGTTTAAACTAGATTCTATTTCTTCTAATCTCTTTAAAACAGATTCTGATTCATTTTCAATTCTTTGTATGTTTTTTTCTTTATCTTGGAGCCTTTCATTAATGTGAGTTAGAGAAGATTTATAAGAATAATATTTTTTTATTTTTTCTTCCATTTGTTCAAGTTGTTGTTGTTTTTTATCTAAGTCTTGTTTCCTGCTTTTTCCTTTTGATTTTCGGAGTTCTTTAATCTCTTGTTCTTGGGTTTGTATGCTTTTTTCCAATTCTTGTTTTCTTTTAGTTATTTCCTGAGTTTGATTTTCATAATTTTCTTTTTTAACATTTAATCCTGCATTTTCAGCTTTAAGTTCTGCTATTTCAGAGCGTAGAGTGTCTTGTTCTGCTCCTGATGCTTTTTGAATTTGTTTATTAATTTCATTTATTCTGTTGTTTCTTTTTTGAATTTTCTCATTAATTTTTCCTATATCAATTTTTATTTTATCTATTTGTTTATTTTTTTTATTTATCTCTTCAGCAATTTTATCTCTATCTTTAATTTTTTCATCTAATCTTTTCTTCAATATTGATGCTTTACATCTTTTTTCTGTTTTTTGCAGTTTTTTATATCTTAAAGCTTGTTTTCTTTCTTCTTCTAGATTTTTAAGATAAGTTGTTCTTTCTTTTAAAACAGCATTAACTTCTTTTAATTTTTCATCAGTTTTTTCTAGTTCTCTTAAAGATTTGTGTTTCCTTGTTTCATATACAGATATTCCTGCTACTTCTTCTATGATTTTCCTTCTTTCATCTGGATGCATTTTTACAAAGCTATCTATTTCTCCTTGTAGAACTATATTAAAACCATGTGGATCTATTCCTGCTTGAGCAAGTAATTCGAGAACTTCTTGTCTTGTTTTTGTTTGTCCATTTATTTTATAGATTGACTGTCCGTTTTTTCTAACAATTCTTTTTATAGATACTTGGCTTTCAGAAATAGAAAATGTCTTGTCTGAGTTGTCAATTACCATTTCTACACTTGCTTCAGAAGCTGGTTTATGAGCTTTGGTTCCTGCAAATATAAGATTAGCTGCTTTAGCTGCTCTCATTGACTTTATAGAAAGTCTTCCTAAAACAAAGCATATTGCATCTGTTAAATTTGATTTTCCAGAACCATTAGGGCCTACAATTACATTTAAAGATTTATCTAAAGGTATCTCAGTTCTACGAGGAAAACTCTTAAATCCATGCATCACCAGTTTTTTAATATAAGGCATAAAAACAATAAAATAAAGGCATATTTAAAGGTTTTTTAATAAATCATGTTTAGATTATCTTAAATATAAAAGAGGAATTTATTTTTTATAAATTATATTTTATAATCAGATTCTTCATTATAATAAATAGTTACTACTTTTAAATGATTAAAATAGAAAGGTTTATAAACTCTTAATTATTGATTTTTATATAAATAAATTATATAAAAATAAAAATGTCACAAGTATGTAATGAAACAGGAGAAAGCCTTTGTGGTCCATTTCTTGTAATGAGTGCTGTAATAAGAGACCCAGAAAGTGGCAAATTAGCTGAATCAGATTTAGAAGTTAGTTTGTCTAAAGATACTGTAGCTGATAGGCTTCAATTACAAGGAACTGATTGTCCTGAAGAAATAGAAGGAGATATCTTTTACAAGATTGAAAGAGCAGCAGGATTTGTAGGAGGAATGACTGGGACTGTTCAATCATGTAGAGGTTATACAAAATATGGTGCTGATAATGTAGTGCCAATACCTGGAATGGATAAGCTCCAAGGAAATGCGAGATATATTTCTTTAGGAACTGCACAAAAAAGCTTGCCAAAAAGTGCAAGATTTTTATTAGCTAAACCAGATTGGGTAGAATTAGTAGATGGAGAATATAAACCTGCAGAATGGGCAAAAAGAATTCGCTAAATATTCTTATTTATTTTTAATATTTTTAAAAGAATTCTTAAATAGTTAAGATAATTTTTGTTCTAATAAATCTTCCAAAGCAATTTTAACATTAGTTGGACCTAAAGCAATTCTAATATTCTTATCTTTTTTAATTATATGTAAAGTATAAGGTCCAGTTGTAGGAAGCATGGAATATTTTATATTTAATTTAGATAACATATTTTTCACATTTTCATGGCATTGTTCTCTTTTATTATAAAATACTCTTATTCTTTGAATATCTTGATGTTTCATTTTTGTAAATTTCTTTTCAGATTTGAAAATTAGATATATTTTGATATTTCTGCATATTCAGGATAATCATTAATTATAGATTGTTCATGTTTATTAAAAAGAGATTCAGCAAGATTCCAGTCTCCTTTTTTACAAGCTAAAACATATTCTTCTTCTGGATAAGGGACAGTATGAAGAACATTTAGTATTTCTTGTGCTCTCTTAAATTCTCTTTTTTGACATGCTTTTTTTATTTGTTGTTTTTCAAATCTCTCTGCTTGCTTTGGATATCTTTGTTGCATCCATTTTAAAACCTGGAAACTAACATTATAAGAAGGTTTTTTATCTGAATCTAATTCTTGTTCTATTGTTTTATAAGCTTGGTCAATTATCTTGCTTTCTACTTTCGGTTCAGTGTCTGTGAATAAATACATTTTTAGAGCTTTATTAACTTCTCCTTTTTGAAATAATTCTTTATAAGCGTCTTGTATATGTTTTTCACTAAATTCTGGTTGTACAGATGTTTCATTTTTTAATAAATTTATTTTTTCTATATTTCCTTTTTTAAGATTGTTTATATAAACTTTATTTATAATTTCATTAGAAAGATTAACTCCTGTTAATTCTGCTAATTTATTTATATCTTTTATATTTCTATGATCTAAAAATCTAATATAAAAATCCCTTACTTCTTTTTGCTCTTTTGGTTGTAATCCTATTTTAGTAATTTCAAAAGCCCTTTCAAAATCTTGTGCTGCTTT
>CAYMES010000036.1:0-13407 GCA_964389765.1 Candidatus Woesearchaeota archaeon | reverse complement strand
TCAAGTTGTAGCAAATCAAAATAATCTTGTTAGTTTTGGACAAGAAGAAAAAGGTAAATTAGGAGCAATTTCAACAAATATTGGAGACGAGCCTTTTTACACAATACATCAAAATCCACGAGATCATATTAATACAACTTGCTTAAGTGATTTAAAGCCAGGAATGAGTTGTGATGTTTCCTGGAAAGTAAATGCAACAGGTTCTATTGACTCAACATGGGAATTTTATGTTATTGCAAATACTACAAATTATACAAATTGGTTTTCTTCAGGAGGACAATCAAGAAAAATAAATATTACAATTGTTAACCAATTAGCTCCAAGTGTTCCTCAATTAAATGCTCCTGCAAACAGGACTACATCTTCTTCAGTTATTGAATTTAATTGGACAAATTCAACTGATGTAAATGGCGACTCTATTTATTATATTTTAGAAGTGAGTAATGTTTCTAATTTTTCAACTAATGTTTATTATAATGGAAGCATTTCAGAACAAGAGGATCCTACAGGAGATACACCAACTTTACCTTTTGAAAATACTTATTATTGGAGAGTCAAAGCAACAGATTTAATAGATAATTCTTCATGGAGCGAGATAAGAACTTTTTATTATTCTTCTACTCTTCCAAATATAACTTTTATTAATCAGACAGGAGAAGATGGCATTATAGTTGATGATAACCATCCATTAGATGAAGGCGAAAATTTAACTATTAATGTGAATGTATCTGGAGATAATACAGATAGTGTATGGTTGGTTGTATGGGAATCTGTAAAAGGAGGAGCAGAAAAATTTAGAACAGCATTATCATATATAGGAGGCATACTTTGGATAGGAACAATTCAAACAGATCATACATGGAATAATCTAGTATATTATTATACTATATATGCAAATGATACTGCAAACCGTACAACTGAATATGATGGCAATTTTACAATGCTAAAAGGAAACATAAGTTTAAACTTATCTCCAAACCCAGTTTCTTCTAAAACCAATGTTACAGCTTATGGAAACATAAATTTAACTAATGGTTCTGTTTTAAAATCCTTCCCTTTTAATATATGGTTAGATGAAGAGCTCTTATTATTTAATAATATAACTCCTGAAGGAAATTATGATAACCATCTTAAATTTAACGAAACTTCTGATACACAATTCAATAAAGGAACTTATGAAGGGACATATACAGATGGAGAAAATATTCAAATTGTTTCTGGAAATACTTCAGGTAATTATACAAGAATTTTAGATGCTAATGCAAGAGTAGAATGGAATAATATTGTGTGGCAATCTACTGGACATGCTTGTTCAGCAACAGTTAGTTTTCAAGAAGCAGATATAAATAATTATTATTTTACAGAAGATACTTATATTGACAGTGGTTCTGTTAGTACTAATTTTGGAAATTCAGCAGGTATTTCGGTTGATGGGTCTCCTGATTCTGAAAGAGGACTTATTAAATTCGGAAATATTTTTGGAACCCAATTTAATCAAATCCCATTTAATTCTACAATTGAAGCAGCAAATATTACATTTGTAGTATCAGATGCAGGAAACACAGTAAATATATATGAGGTTTTAGAAAATTGGACTGAAAGTCAGGCAACTTACAATAACAGATTAACAGAAACTGCATGGAGTTCTTCAGGTTGTGGAGGTTCCCCTTCAAGAGCAACTACTTCAGAAGATGATTTTAGCGCATCTTCAACAGGAACATATAGAGTAAATATAATTAATGCACTGAAAAGATGGACAAATCAAACTTCAGAAAATTACGGGGTTGTTTTTGATATGTCTACAAGTAATGGAATAAACATAAGAAGCAGCGAGTATTCAACACAAAACGAAAGACCTAAATTAACTGTACAATATAGTTCAGATGATTGTACAGGAGTGGATGTTTATATAAGAACTTCCAATGATAAATCTTCTTGGACAAACTGGAAAAAGGTCTCTAATGGGGATCCTATAAATGATTCTAATAAAGCAAGCAGATATTTACAATATAAAATGGAATTAAGTTCAACTAATAATTCTTTTAGCCCAACAGTTAAAGAGATAGTTATCAATTATACAGCATTTGTAACAAATGAAAGTGGAGATTATAGATATAATTTTACAAATCCTTCTGAATATGGGACTTATAAAGTTAGGGTTCAATCTGGATTAAGAACAATTATAATTAATAATAGTGAAATACTATCAGTTGAAACAGGAGTTTCGCCAAATATTACTCTTATTTCCCCTAATGATAACCAATGGTTTTCAGAAAGCAATCTAACATTAGTTTATAATGTAAGTGATATTAATAGCGATATTAGCAATTCCAGCTTAATTATTAATGGTAAAATAAATGCTACAAATTCCAGTAAAATCCTAAACAACCAGAACAATAATTTTACAATTAATTTTACTTCTGGAATGTATAATTGGACAGTAAATGTTACTGACAATCAAAATCTCGTAGGAACAGCTCCAGAAAAAAGTTTTTATATTGACTTACAAGACCCAAACATAACTTTAATTTTTCCTGAAGATGGTAGTTCACATATTACTAATAAATTAAATTTAAGTTTTAATGTAACAGATAACTTAGATTCTGTATTAGATTGTGATGTTACTCTTGATGAAGATATTACAAATGTGCTTGCAAATAATGGAGAAATAACAAATGTATCAACTGGGGTATTAAGTTCAGGGCCCTATTCTTGGTTTGTAACTTGCAGTGATGAATCTGGTAGAAGCTTTACAAGCAATACATGGAATTTTGAAATAAATGATACTCTTCCTGAAATAGAATTAATCTGGCCTAAGCAAAATTATATTGATGTTGATGGAAACCTATCTTTTGTTTTTAATGCTACTGATAATACTGGATTTAAAAATTGTAGTTTATTAATTAATGATACTTTTTATTCTTTAAACCAAACAAGCATTAATAATGGGAGAAACACATCAATAAATGCTACAAACTTAGGAGAAGGAAAATATAATTGGAGCATTGAATGTTTTGATTTAAGTGATGGTTCAGATAAAACAAGCAGCAGAAATTTTAGTGTTGATCTTTATGCCCCTTCAATAGAACTAAATGCTCCTTCTAGTGGAGATAATTTAAGTTATGCAGACATCACATTTAATTTTACAGCAAATGATACAATGGATTCTTTGCTTGATTGCAATATAACAATAGATGGAAGAATCAGGGATACTTTTAATGCAGAATCTGGAAATCTCACAAATGTAATTATCAATAACTTAAGAGATGGAATAAGATCTTGGTATATTACCTGTTGGGATGATGCTTCACATTCTGATTTTAGCCCTATTTGGAAAGTTAATATATCTGAACCTCCAGAAGTAGAACTTAGTACAGAAAATGAAACTTCTTTTGATTCAGGAGATTTTAACTTAACTTATATTCCTTCAGATAATACTAATCTGAGCAAATGTGATTTATATATAGATGGAGACTATGAGAAGTCAAATGAAACAGAAATAAACAATGGCTTTTTAAATAATTTTAGTGTTTTTGGAATTTCCGGAGGAAGACATACATGGTATGTTAATTGCACAGATACTATAGGGCTTACAGGAATATCTGAACAAAGGATTTTTATTGTGGATACTTATGGTCCAAATATAACTCTTCATTATCCTAAAGGACATGAAATAGGAACTGACAATGTTTTTTTTAATTTCACAGCTACAGATGATCAAGATACATCATTTACCTGTAATTTAACTGTTGATAATACTGTTAAAAATTCAAGTTTTACAGTTTATAATGGAACAGTAACCAATCAGACCATTTCAGGAATATATGATGGTTTTCATACATGGCATATTAATTGTACTGACAGTACCAACAATCCAGGGAATAGTGAAATATTTAATTTTACAAAATCCACTCCTCCTTCAGTTTCTTTAGTTTATCCAGATAATGGGTCTTGGATTAATACAAATTCTTTTAATTTAACTTACCATCCTGAAGATTATGAAGGATTTTTAGGATCTTTTCTTTATATAAATGGGCAAATAAACCAGACTAATTCCTCTCAAATAACTGCATATGAAGATAATAATTTTTCAGTCACTAACTTGGAAGATGGAATTTATGATTGGACTGTTAAGGTTGAAGATATAAATGGTTTAAATACAACAGCTACTCCCAATCGAACATTTTATGTTGATACTCAAAATCCAAGACTTATTTTGAATTTTCCTAACAAAACAGCAGATTTAAATACCAACAATATTACTTTTAATTTCACAGCATTTGATAATCTTGACTCAGAAATTGAATGCGATTTTTATCTTGATGGAGAAATAGAATATTCTGATAATTCCACTAATGGAAGTGATATTATAAATCATGTTCTTGTTAATGACGGAATTCACTATTGGAATGTTACTTGTTATGATGAAGCAGATAATCTAAATGCTAGTGAAACTTATAATTTCACTGTCGAAGCTCCTCCAAATGTTACTCTTATTTCTCCTACAGAAAATTCTTATCTAAACTCAACTGATATTGTTTTTGTTTATTTACCAGAAGACCCTATTGGTATTGAGAATTGTTCAATTTATATAGATGGGATTTTTAATGATAGCAGCAGCTCAATTACAGCAAATGAGAATAATAATTTTACTGTTTCAAATATTCCTGAAGGAAAGCATAATTGGACAATAGAATGTTTTGATGCAGCTCCTGATTATAATATTTTTAAAGCTAATGAATCAGATTTTATAATTGATAGAACTCCTCCAACTATAAACCTAAGTTTACCCTCAAATAATGCTAATACTTTAAAAGAAGTGACATTTAACTTTAGTGTAAAAGATAACCTTGATGATCTTCTTAAATGTAATCTTTATGTCGATGGAAATTTGAATATTTCTGAGATAAATGTAAATAATGGCTCAACTTATCAAGAAGATAGGGGAAATTATTCTTTAGGAATACATTCATGGAATGTTTCATGTTTTGATAATGCTTCCAACATTGGATGGTCAGAAACTAGAACTTTTAATGTAACTCTTGCAGATTTTATGATAAATTTTACTTTAATAGCTTTTAATAATACTGAACCAATAGAAAACCAGTCTATAAAGATTAATACTACTATTTATAATTTAGGAGGAGCAGATACACAAGATGTAATAGTTAGGTTTTATAATGGTAATCCTGATTCAGGAGGGACTCAAATTAATGGAGATAAAAATATTGACATTAACAAATATGATAAAAATTATACATATGTAGAATGGAATTCTCTGTTAGGAACTTCAGAAATTTTTGTTGTTGTAGATCCTCCTCTTTCTTCAAATGGTTCTTTTGAAGAATGGAATGAAACAAACAATAAAGCAAGTAAAAATATCTCAGTAGGAACATGGCATTTTTTTTATGGAAATATTATAGGAACAAAAGAATATAAGTTAGCAAATCAACAAGACTTAAGAATAATGAATTGGTCTCTTAAAAATTTTAACAATGGAAATGTTTTTGCAACAGATTATGGTTCAGATATATCCTGGACAAAAATTAAAGCTATTGGAAAAAACAAAACTAAGGATAATTCTTCTGCAGATTTTTCAGAAATAGATTCTGCTTTGGGAATGACAAGCTATACAGATTCTGTTTATGAAATTTATACAGATTCAGGAACAATTAAAAATAAAACAAATATTGAAGTATTTAATAAATTAATAGAAGATGTTCCAATAGCAGATTCTATAAATAATACAAATTTTATTACAGGAATATTATGGGATAGTTCTGATGATACTAATGGAGAATATGATTCAACTGAAAAAGAAGATTTAATCTTTGTTGCTAAAATAAATAAACAAAAACAAGGAACTTATGGAATTTATGATTATGAAATGAGAGTTCCAGCAAAATTAAGAGATTATGACACCACTGAATTTAAATCAGTTGTTTTTTATGTAGAAATATTTTAAAGATTTTTACAACACCTTATTTAATAATATTATTCTAACCCTCTTTATTAATTTTGGAATTAAGATTGTAAAAATCCATTATATTAATATAAAAAGCAATTTATTAATTTATAATCTTCCTTTTAGCTCATAAACAAAACTCCTTAATCAGAGATTTATTTTAATCACTTTTTTTCCTTTCCCAAATAATCTTGTTATTTAAAGAATAATTTTTAAAATCTCTTAATCTTTTAAACTGGTCTTCGGAAATTCTTACAAAATATATTTTAAAACCATATTTATCTTTGATTTCTTTGATTATTTTATTTAACTTGCTTTCTGGAAAATAATCTCCTACAATCAATATCTTAGCTTCTTTTTCTTTTTTTGTTTCGAGAATTATTTTTTTTATTCTAGGATATGCTTTAATCTGATCTATAAATTTATCTAAAGGATCTGCTGAACTTTTTTTTAAAAATTCCATTAAAGCCCTTGTTTTTTCATTCCTATTTAATTGATAAAATCTTATTTTTCCTATAACTGTTGTTTTTACAAAACCTTTTGAAGACAATTTATTTAATATTCTAAATACACTAGAAACATTTACTTTTGAAATATTTGAAATTTCACTTAGATAAAATTGACGAGTAGGATGATTTAAAAATATATTTATTATTTTAATTATTTTGTCATCAAAAAGCTCTTTTAGAATATCAGTATTTTCTATTTTTTCCATACATGATTTATGTTTTCATTATTTATAAAGCTTGTTATTATTGGAAAAGCTTTCTTTTTTTGAAAAAAACGATACATTTATAAATATCAACTTCTAGTTATTTCTATCAAATAATAAAAAAGGAGGTTAATATAGAAAGATGTATAAGACAACAATGGTTTTATCTTTATTAGTTACAATACTAATGATAACTTTAATCACACCTTGTGTTTTAGCTGTAAGACCTTATGGTGCAAACTATACTGAAGTAGATACAGAAACAGCTCCAACTGACCCAGCAGCAAGTCATGATGCTTATGCTGGAAATGTTACTGAATTAAGTGTTACTGGTTATTCAACAACCCAGTCATGGCAAGGTTATTTTGGTAATGTAAGTGGTGTAGTTCAATTAGCAGATAGTGATGACAATGTTATGTATAATTGGACATTAGCATCTCCAGAAGGAGAAATCTATGCTGCACAAAACGATAGTTTAGAATGGTCATATATTCAGTGTTTTAATTTTACAGCTACAGGAACATATGGAGATGATACAGGACAAGCAGGAGCAACAAGTTTAGCTGGAAAAAACCTTTCTCAACTTGAAGCAGATTTTGGAATTTCATGGGATGATGTAGATGGAGTTAATGAAACATTTAGTTTAGATGGACATCATGAATCAGGAGAAGACTTAGCTCATGATTTATTTTATACAGCAAACTTTGAATTTGCAGCAGGAGAATGTTTAAGCACTCACATATTCACAGATTCTGGAAGTGCAGAAGATAGCAAATTTCAAGAAGTTTTGTTATATGAACCAAATGCACAAGTAGAAGTATTTACAGCAATACTTGATGAAGAAGATGTTACAGGTTTTGACAATAATTATCATGATTTTGAGATGTTAGTATTAGATGATGGACATGGAACAGATACAGCTCCAACAACATACTACTTTTACGTTGAGATAGAGTAGATAAAATTTATTTTATTTTATTTTTTATTTAAAATTTATAACTAAAAAAGAAAAACAATATGAAGATGAAAGATAAGAAAAAGATATTAGACAAAGCATTAAATATATTTTTAATTTTAGCATTAGTTTTAACTTTTGCTTTATTATTAAATAATGTAATGGCTGCAGAACCAGAAGGACCAACTTCTATTGATGTTATTACAAATGAGTCCAAAACACCAGAATCTGGAGAAATGATTAATATTTCAGGAGGAAGAATAGCTGAACTTAATTTAAGTGCTACTATTCAAAATCCACATTGGAAAGCTTTTGTAGGATGGGTAAATGGAGAATATACTTTAGATGATGCTGATGGTTCAACTATCTATCAATGGACATCAACAATAACTGGTGGAAGAATCTATTCAACAAGAAGCTCTACAACTCCATCTTGGACACTTATAAATTGTTCTAACACAACCCATTTAAGTGTAGAAGATTATAATATGAATCATACAGGAGCAGATAATATTACTTCAACATTTAATGAAACTGGAAAACATAGTTCATTTTATGTAGGAGATGAATTTATTTCAGCTGATACATGTCCAACTTTAAGCACATATGTAAATAACAACAGCCAGACAGATGGAACAGGAACAGATGATTTTGAAGAAATGGCACTTTATGATAACTCTACCATAGTTTATGCATCAATTTTAGAAGATGATCAAGTAGGTTATAATGGGGAAAATTATGATTTCCAATTATTAGCTCCTGAAAATGGAATTTCAGGAAGCACTGTAACAGCATATTATCTTTATGTAGAAATAACAATGTAATTAAAATGAAGTATAGAATATTTGAAAAAAATTTAAATGCATTTATATTTATCCTAATTATCTTAGAGATAACTCTTATATCTATTTTTTTTAGTTTATTTTTTTCAGGAACAGGAGTTATAGCAGATGTTTCTGAAGATAATGTTACTGTTATAACTCAATTAGATGTTGGAAATGTTTATCCAGAAATTTTAAATATTAGTATAAATTATGGAAATTCTATATCTTTGACACCTAATGATACTAAACAAGTTCAGTGTATAGCTGTTGTTAGAGATTGGAATGGAGAAGATGATATTGTAAGTGCTACTTCAGAGTTCTTCCATAATTCTAATTCCTCTTATGGAGAAACTGATGATAATAATAACCATTATTCAAATTTTTCCTGCAATATTACTAAATCTTTTGGAAGCTTTAATGGATATACAGATGATGCTTATAAAGCTTTAATAAACTGTACTTATAATTTATGGTATTATTCAAATCCAGGAACTTGGAATGGAAGTATAGAAGTTAATGATAGTTATGATTGGACAGATTTTGGAAGCAATACAGAATCTGTTTCAAAATTATTAGCTCTTGGATTACCTTCAACAATAAATTATGGAACAGTAAATGCAACTTATGTATCAAATGAAAATATAACCAACGCAACAAATTATGGAAATGTTAAAATTAATTTAAGTCTTTCTGGGTATGCAGTTAATGAAGGAGATGGATTAGCTATGAATTGTACATTAGGAACAGCAAATATATCTATAGAATATGAAAAATTTAATTTAACTAGTTCAATTGCTGGTGCTTTGTCTTTAAGTGAATTTGAAGATGCATATATCAATTTAACTTCAGATGTAAGAGTTAATGAATTTAATTTAGGACATAGGCAAAACGATTCAGTAAATGAAGCAACTGATGAAACTTACTGGCGTATTTATGTTCCAATAGGAGCAGCAGGAACTTGTCAAGGAAATATTGTATTTGGAGCAGTTGAAGCTCCAGAATCATAAATATCCTTTTTTTATTAAAAAAATTATTGTTCTTAATTTTTTAATTTTAATTAGCTAAACAAAAGAATTGATATATTTTTAGTGCAAGTTCCTCGATAATATCTATCTTAATAATTAAGTATTACTATCTGAAAAAACAAAATTCAACAACTTTATATAATATTAATTAGATAACACACAATAATCTCAAATATAAAACTTTATAAACTAAAGTTCGTATAATCTATAGTTAAACTTAAAATGAAAAAAGAGGAATTTTTAAAAAAACTTGAAACAGAATTAAAAATTTCAAAAAATTCAGAATATACAATTAGAAATTATCTAAAAATAAATAAAAAATTAATTGATTTTTGCAATAAACAACCTTCAGATATTAATCAGGATGTTGTTAAACAATATATAGCAGAAAAACTATCAGATAAAGCTTCATCATCAATAATTTTATTTCTTGCAGCAATAAAATATGCTTATTTAAATTTATTAGGAAAAGATATAACTAGAAATATAAAAAGACCAAAAAAAGAAAGAAAAATACCAAGTGTTTTATCAAAACAAGAAGTTAAAAAACTTTTAAATTCTATAACTAATGAAAAAAGTAAATTAATGATTTCTTTAATTTATGCTTGTGGTTTTAGAGTAAGTGAATTAATAAATCTTAAAATCAGGGATTTAAATTTTAAAGATAAAACAGGACATATAAAACAAGCAAAAGGAAGAAAAGACAGGTTTTTTAATATTCCTAATTTTTTATCATCTTCTTTAGAAGAACAAGCAGAAAAGCAAAAACAAAATAATTATGAATATCTGTTTACAGGTCCAAAAGGCAGGCTTTCTTCTAGAAACATACAAAAAATAGTTAAAAATGCTCTTAAAAAAGCAAATATAGGTAAAGATATTTCTCCACACACTTTTAGACATTCATTTGCTACCCATCTTTTAGAAGATGGGATTGATATAAGAAAAATTCAAGAACTTCTTGGACATAGTGACCTTTCAACTACACAAATTTACACTCACATCTCTACAAAAGAACTTAAAAAAATAAAATCTCCTATTGATAATTTGAAGATATGAAATTTAGCAAAAAATTTATATAAAAAAATCTATTAGTTTAAAGATGGTAAAAAGACAAACAAATAAAGAGGGAACAAAAAAAGAAATTTCTGCAAGGTTATTTGCAGAATTAGGAGCTTTAAAAGAAGAGATTAGAAGCGATGTTTTAGGACCAGTAATTGCAAGTTTCGGCTTTATAATAGCTTTAGTATGGAGAGATGCTATTAGGTCAACAATAAATGAGATTCTTTCTAAAGCAGGTTTGTTAGAAAAGATATATATCTATGATATTATTTCAGCGATTATTGTAACAATAATAGTGATTGGAATAATGCTTTTTGTAACAAAGTTAAGAAAAAAAAGAAAGAAAAAAAGATTTCAAAAAGCTGTAAAAGAAAGAGTAAATGAATTAAAAAAATAATTATCTGAAACTAATTATCTAAATATTGTTTTTTATTAAATAAAAATTTAAAAATCAAACTATTCTTTTATTTGTAATGAAAAAAGAGGGATTTAGGTTTTGGGGAATTGATGAATCAAATAATGGAAGATTTCCTGCTGTTTATGTTGCAGCTTGTTCAAATATTAATTCTGATTCATGCAGCTCTTTAGAAATAAAAACTAGAAAAGCATGTTATCCTAAAAAAAGAAATCATAAAGGAATAGCAGGAAGATGCAGCGAAAGACAATATTATTTTTGTTTATTAAAAAAAGAAGAAAATGAAAAAATTCCTACATTAAAAAGAAAAGGAGTTTTAATCTCTAGTTTAATATATGGACAAGATTTAAGACCTCCAATAAAGATTTATGTAGATGGAGAATTTAAATCTAAAGAAAAAACATATACTAAAGGAATTTTAAAAGATTGTCTAAATTTAGAAAAAGATATGATGGAATTTTATCATGGGAAAGATCTTGATAGAAAAGTTAAGATAGTAAACATAGCTGATGAACTTGCTAATTGGTTATTTAGAAAACCTTTATCTGATTTAGGAAAAAAACAACAATTAAAACCTCTTTTATTAGATTTATTATAGATTTTAAATTTTATTTTTTCTAATTCTTTTTTAATTTTAAAAAATAAACATAATCAGAAAAATCTCTTAACTCCTCACTATTTCGAAGAGCAAGAGAAATATCTCTTTCTCCTACAAAAAAATTATCAGCATGATAATAAAAAGGTTCTATTTGTGAATCTTGTTTTAAAATTTCTCTTATTCTAGGTATTTTTACATTCCTTACTTGTAAAGGAGGCATTAATTTTAGAAGGGTTTTAAAACCAATATCCATATTTGTGTATCCAGATATCCCAAGTTTTAAACAACCATAATCTAATAAAAGATGTCCAGGTTGTTTGTCATAAAAATTTTTCTTCCCAAATTCAACTAAACATATAGAATTTACATCTTCCTCTAAAAGAGGTTTTGTCGAACTATTTGAAATAAGAACCAGTTCTCCTTCTTTTATGTCAATATTTCTTAATTCAGCTGCTCTCACTTAAAATAAATTTTTATTTATTTTGTATTTGTTTGAGTATCTTGACTTTCCTGATTTTTATTATCTGAAGGTTGAACATCAAGAACTTTAACACTAAAATTTAGTTTTTTTCCAGCTAAAGGATGATTTAAATCAATAAGTAAAGTTTGATCTTTTACTTCATCAATTTTTGCTGGAAATTTTCTCCCATCAGGAGATGCTAACATTAGCATCATTCCTTTTTTAGGTTCTTGTTGTCCTTGTAAAACATTTTTAGGTATTTCTTTTTTTAATTGAGGATTTGGTTCTCCATAAGCTTGTCCAGGTTCTAAAGAAAATTCTTTTTCTTGACCTTTTTCCATTCCAATTATATTATCTTCAAATCCTTTTAGTATTTTTCCGCCACCTATTTCAATTTGTAAAGGACCTTTTTCTCCTTGTTTTGTTGTATCAAATATCTGTCCATTATCTAATTTACCTTCATATTCTAAAGTTACCTTATCTCCTTGTTTTATAGCCATTTTTAATTTTTATAACTCCCATAATTTACTTACAATTCTATTTTTAAAATAAGAAAGCTTTTTTAAATCTTTCCCTAATAGAAAAAATATCTTTTTATAATATGGCTATTTCATTTGCAAAAACAATTCCTTTATTTCCTTTACCCTTTATTTCAATAATCTCATCATTATGTATTTTCTCTGCTTGTTTATATAAAGGAACTTTATTACATGCAATAAAAGCAATCATTTTTCTTGCAGAATCACCTACTTCAAATAATATGTTTTTGTTTTTAGTTACTATCTTATTAATAACTTTTCCAACAATTGATATATTATCTCCCATTTTACACCTCTTAATTTTATGAAGAAATATTTATTTAAATATAAATTTATAATCTAAAATATTTGTTAAAGAATAATTTAATTTATATACTCATTGACTTTGAAATGGTGAAAGCTGAAATCCTAATTTTTAGATTTATTGTTTTATTAATTTTAATAAGATTTTTGGAAATGAAAAAATTTATTGTAGAGGATATTCTCTTTATATTAAAAAATAATCTGATTCAAAATAAAGAAGATAAATTGACTGCAGAAAAGAAAATTCATACTGTTATTAATTCATAATCGGGAATAGCAGATGTATTTTTCAAGATTTATAATCTATCATTTTAAAGATTTTGATATACTTAATCCACTTATATCCATTTTCCTTTGCTCTTGTAAAAGAAACAGAATTTTAATATGAAATAGTACAGAATTAAAAAAATTTAAATTAAAATTTTTTGTTTATGTTAGAAATTTTTTAGATGGTTTATAGACTTTTATTCTTTATTATAATAGTTTAACTATAACATCAGTATCTCCGAAAGAGGGCAAGAAATAGGATAGTTGAAACTATCCTATTTGAAT
>CAYMES010000035.1:0-14292 GCA_964389765.1 Candidatus Woesearchaeota archaeon | reverse complement strand
TTTTGTTCTTTTAAAATATCAATAAGCCCTTCTCTAGTTTGTATATCAGGATTTTTTATTTTATCTAATAAATTTTCTTTAACTTTTCCTTTAATCTTGCATTTTCTTGCTTTTTCTCCTTCATATATTATCTCTCCACTAAGATTATTTCCATAAGGACATTTCTCTATTCTGCATAAAATATCTTTTCCAAAATCAAAAGGTGTAGCCATATTTCCATTAATATGAGGGCAGTTTGATTTTTCTGTTTTTTGTTCTGAATTTTCTGTATCTTTTTCTTCTGCCATAATTCAAATATAAGAAATAGGTTTTTAAAGATTTATTTAATGGAGAATATCTTTATTATTCTGTATTTAAATTCTCTTTTCAACTTTTACACTAGTAGGTGCTTCTCCTCCATGCCATGTAAATCTTGGACGAACTCTCATAGGATATATTCTTTCGCTGTTGTCATCAAGAATTATTGCAGAGCCTTTTAGATTTGGAAGTTCACCTATATATTGTTTTATATTTTCTAAAAGATAAGTCTGCATTATATTGTTGAGAGCTTTAATATCTGGTTGAGCAGTAACTCTATGGCTTATTACTATATCTGATTGAGTCATAACATCTTTATGAATTGCTCCTGGTTGTTGAGTTGCTAAAACAAGAGAAATACCTGGCTGACGGCCTTCTCTTAATAATTGAACTAATGCATCTGTAGCAGGAGTTTTGTCATCTTTAGGAAGAAATTCATGAGCTTCATCTAAAAATATCCATACAAGAGGCATTTCTCTTTCTTTTTTATAGGAAAGATAATCCATACCATGCTGAATTCCTTGTATTTCTTCTTTTTTTCTAGATAACATTCTTTCATTAAATAATCTTCTTGAGATAATACCAATAACCAGGGCCCTGACATTAAATGAAGCAACAGAACTATACATTGACAAATCAAATACAGTGGTTTTTCCTGGTTCAACAAGTTCTTTTATAGTTGTTCCTTTTTGTCCTTGTTTTGCAAAAATCTTCCAAGAATCAGCTGCTTCAAATAAAGCAATAGCTGCTTTTTTTGTTTCTGGATTTTCATCAGAATTATTTAGACTTGAGACTATATCCTGAATATCATAATTTTCAGATTGTTTTTTTAATTTTGTTATTGTTCTTTCAATTAATACTGATATAGGATTAATTAATTCAAGATTAAAAGTAAGAAGCCAGTCTTCAATTTCTAGTTCTGATGCTTTTAATGCAAATTTTTTATCTACCGGAATCTGCCTTTTTTCATATTCATCAAAATATCCTTGAGGAACCCAGACATTTACTGGAAGATTTTTAGGTTTTAAATTCCATTCAGAAAGCAGGGATTTTTCTTTTTCATTTTTATATTTCATTGTCCAGAAAATTCCCATAGTATCAAAAATTAAAGATGCTGTATTTGATTTAACTTCTTGTGGAAGATTTGAAAGTTCTTCAGCCATTACTCCCACGCTGTAAGACTTTCCGCTTCCACGCTTACCAGATATTAGAACAACATGGCTTCTTGCAACATCTATCCAGATATGATTAGATAAAGAAGTATAATTTCCCATAGTTACATAACCTTTTCCAAGATAGATTAAACCTTTTTTTCCAAATCTTTTTTTATCTGATTTGTCTCTTCCTATAGTGATGTCATATGGCATTTTCCTCTTTTATCTTCTTATAAATTTAATATTATTATAAGTTTATAAATTTAATTAGAAATTAATATAAATTAAGAGTTTTTAGAATTTTAATAAAGAAAAACATACTATTTATTAGTAGTATAGTGTCTTTTTAAAACAATAAAATTTTTAAAGGCCTTTATCTAAACATAAACAAGAATGGTTAAACAAAAACCAAAAGAAGTATATGAAAAGCCTCCAGAAACAGAGGATATTCAAAAAAAGATTAAAGATAACCCTTGGATAGTTATTTCAATAATTCTTGCAATTGCTGTTATAGTATTAGTTTATTTAAATTATACTGGAGGAGTTACAGGAAATGTTGTTTCTGAAGCAGAGATAAAACAAAAAGTAATTAATTTTGCTGAATCACGAGGAGCAGAAGCAGAAGTTACTCAGATTAATGATCAGGGGAGTTTATATGAAGTTGTTCTTTCTATGGATGGACAACAAGCTCCTATTTATGTTACTAAAGATGGAGAATATCTTGTTCCTCAATCAATTCCTCTGACAGCTGAAACAGGGGAACAACCAGCAGAAACAACAGCAGAAGTTCCAAAATCAGATAATCCAGTATTTAAAGTTTTTTTATCACCTTATTGTCCTTATGGATTACAATATATGAAAGGATTAATTCCTGCTTATAATTTATTAAAAGATAAAGCAGATATTAATATGGTTCATATGGGAATTACTCATATGGCAGAAGAACAAGAAGAATCAATGAGGCAGTTATGTATTTTAAATGAATATGGAAAAGATGAATTTATTGATTATTTGAGTAATGTAGTTTATAGTGAAGATGGAGCAGAATGTTATAATGAATATCATGGTGTAAATTTACAGACAGGACAAGCAATAGATACAGAAAATAAAGGAGATGGAGAGTATTTTACTGATTGTATGAGTAGTGTAAATAAAAAAGCTATGAGTGAAGCAGGTCTAAATGAAGCAAAAATAAATCAGTGTATAGAAAGTAATGGAGAAGATTATTTTAAAGCTACACAACAAGAAGCAAATATTTTTGTTCAAGAAAATAACTTACAGCAGTTTGGTTCTCCAACACCAAGTATAAATAATGTTAGATTAACTGGACAATCTCAAGGAAGAAGTCCTGAAGAAATAAAGCAAGTAATATGTTCTTCATATACAGAAGGAAATATTCCATCTGAATGTGAAACAGAACTTTCAACTCAGACATTTTCACCAGGAATAGGAATAGTTGAAGCAAATACTGGAAATGTTCCTACTGGAGTTTGTTAATTTTTTTTTATATTTCTGAGTTAGTTTTCTTTAATATCTTTTTGAAATTGAGCTAAAATTGAAAGGTGGAATAATTAAAACTTAACAGAATTATTTATAGAAATTAAGATTTTATCTAGGTTATATTTGATAATCTGATTTAGTTAGATTGTTTTTAGTTAATTTTTCTTATAGGAAATTTTTTAAAGAAGCTTTTCTATTGCTATTTATGAATAAAAAAAATCTTTTATTAATAATTATCTTAGTTATGATTGTTTTATCAGCTGTTTTTGTTTCCTTAAAATTAACTGGATTATTTGTAACAAGCATTAATACATGTCAAGATACAGATAATGGAAAAGATTATTATACTAAAGGAGAAGTTTTTGGAGAATATAGTTTTTTAACAAAGGAGACTTATAATAAAGAAGATAAGTGCAAGAATGAGAGGATATTAATAGAATATTATTGTTTTGGAGATGACAATGGATTACATTCATATAGAGAAAGTATTGAATATGAATGTGAAAATGGATGTGAAAAAGGAAGATGCTTAGGAGAGGCAGTTGAAAAACCAAAAACACCTTCTTTTTTTGATAGTATTAAAAGTTTTTTTTCTAAAGTGTTTTAATCTAAAATTTGAAGAATCTTGTTTTGTTGATAGAATTCTTCTACACTATTTTCAATTCCTAATTTCCTCCACCATTTTCCTTTATTCCCATAATCTTTAATTTCTTGATTAGAAATTAATTCTGGAAGATGAAAAGGAATATTATATGGGGAGAGTTTTTGCCCTTTTGTATTTGGTCCTCTTACATGCAAGAGTTCAGGTCCTTTAAACCATTTACCATTTCTTAATAAAGCTCTTCTTATTGCTATATCATGATAATGGTTGTTAGGAGTTTCTTGTATCTCATATTTAAGACCTGAATTTATATTAGTTGGAGCAGTATCATAAACATCTTTAGCAGTTGAAATTAACCAATCAACAATATCATTATCTTGTTTAAAATATTCATAATATGCATCTTCATATATTTGAAGAGCTTCAGAAGTTTCTATAATCTGAGAATTCCATTGCCAAGCTATTCTCCAATTATCTTCTCCATATTTATTATTCCAAGAATCATATAGTTGGTTTCTTTTTTTACCAAAATAACCAGGATATTCAATTGTTTTCCAATTCATTTTTTTAATAAAGTATTTAACTGGGTTTTTTGTTTTTGTCTATACTCATCAAGAAATTTTATTTCTTTTTCACTTAAATTAAGCTGTTTTTTTATTTTATCCCCTATAATCAAAGAAATATAAAAAAATTCTTTCATTGCTCTTTTTGTAGAAATATGGACAAATCTGGCATATTTAGCAGATATACTCTTTTTTTGTACAAATTTTTGTTTATATATCCACATTTTAAGTATTCTTTTAGGTCTTTGATATTTAGTGAATCCTGTTTTAGCATTTTTTTTAGCAAAGGAAACTCCTGCTGATAATAAGAAATTTTCATAAACAAGAAATCTCCAATGTTGCTGTCTATAGATTCTTCCTCTAAAAACATCTGCTTTACTTAGAGCATCATAAGCTTTAGCTATTTCTTCAGGACGAACATATTCTCTTGCAATATTTTCTTCTAACCATAAAAAGATATCATCTAAAGACATATCAACACTATCATATATCCATAACATTCTAGGATCATTTTTATCTTGTAAAACTCTTTTTAAAGCATTAAAAATATCTTCATCTTTTTCTCTTTCATGTATATGTTCTGGTTTTATTTCTAGGTTTAAAACAGATTGTAGATCATTTAAAGCTGCTCTTGCATCTCCTTTTGATTTAGACGCTATTGTTTTAAGAGTATCTTCTGAAACTTCTTTGTTTTCATTATCTGCTACTTTTTTTAGTATTTGTAAGATATCATTATATTTTAGTTCTTTTAATTTTATTAATAAGCATTTTCTTCTTAAAGAACTGAATTTTTTTCTCCAGATATTATTTGCAGTGAGAATAATAGGATAAGGAGATTCTTTAATTAATTCTATTAGTTCAGGGATTCCTCCCCTATCTTCTTTTCCAGAAATACCATCTACTTCATCAACAAGAATAATTTTTCCTTTTTTATCAAATAAAGTTTTTTGTTGGGTTACTGGTTTCATTACTGCTCCAAGTTTTTTTCTATCTCTTAAATCAGATGCATTTAATTCAAAAATTTCTGAATTTTTTTCTTGGGCTGTTGCATAAGCTAGTGCAGTTTTTCCAGTTCCAGCTGGTCCATGTAGAATTACAGCTTGTTTTTTTGGAAAATATCTTATAAATTCTTTTATTTCTTGAATTGCTTTATCTTGTCCTTTTATTTCTTCAAATTTTTTAGGACGATATTTTTCTGAAAGAGGCTTCATCTTTATATTAAAATCTTAATCATTTCATATTTATTTAATTTTATTCATTCCTTCAAAATGTATTTCAGGTTCTGAAATGTTGTATATTTCTTTAATTTTATAAGTTCCTTTTGTATAAATTTCTTTGTCTTTTATAAAATGAGTAACTTCAAGTATAACTATACTTGCTAATGGTCTGGATAAATTTTCATTTCCTTTTGTTTCTAATAGAGGTATTTCTCCTTTTAGCCAATAATTTCGTTGTCCTTTTTTAAGAAAAGGATATTCTTCTTCTATAACTAAATTGTTAGGAATACATTCTTCTCTTGCTCTGTTACCTTTTTCAAATTCTTGATAATTTCTTAAAGCTAAATCAGGATTAAATTCTATAGTTATACCCATTTTATATTAAAATATTTAAAGTGTTTATAAAATTATATATTATCTAGAGCAAGAATGTATTTAAATTAAAATTTCCTTGAATTTTAATGAAAAATAAGCAAGGTAAAAGTTTTTTTAAGAGAGCAGGATATATAGGAAATAGTTTGTTGATGTTAAATCCTTTATTTTATGCTCCTGCTATGTTGTCTTATCAACATGGTAAAAGGGCTATTGATGGAAAAGATGATTTTGGAGACAAAGTTTCTTCTTTAGATAGAATATTGGATGGTGTTGGTTCAGTTTCACTTGGAGCTGTATCTGTTGGAGTAGGAGTTTTAGAAGGATTTTTATTATATAATGGTATTGATTCTATTCATTAGTTCTGTTCAGAACAATCTAAATAAGGTTTATCTACATCTTGTTGATAAAGCAGTTCAATTAAATTAATAATTTTCTTCTTAATCTCTTTATATTGGTTACAATAATCAATTGCTTCTTTTGGAAGGTTAGTTAATTCAGCTGTTTGTTTTTTTGTAAATCCTAAATCTTGAGCTTCATAAATCTGGCTTGCTTTTGCATATGTGAGTTTTCCCATAGCAGGAGAATTATTTTCTGATAGTAAAGGAAAGTTGTATGGTGACCTTTTCCCATACCAGTAGTTCATGTTTTGATAGACTACATAAGGAGCAAGCCTTAAAAAATAAGCAATATCTGAATAAGAAGCAGGAAAATTACATGCTCTTTTCATTGCTTGTTTTTTCCATTTAGGAGTAGAAGTTCTTTTTAATGTTCCATAAAGAGGTTTTAAATTCATTTTTCTTAAAATTTTGCTTAAAGTTGCAGAATTGATTTTTCCTTCTGCTCCTAATTGTTTTAAACTTATTTTTTCCCCTTGTTGTTTTGCTTTATGATATTTATGCAAGACATTATAGATTTGTGCAAAAGAAACTTGAGAATTAGGACGAGAAGATAAGTATTTATTTGTTTTTTGTATTGCCCATTCATCTTCATAAATATATCCTTTTTTATTTTCAATAACTGCCCTAATTATTCTTGATAAAGTCTTTTGTTTTTGTTTTTTAACTTGTTGTTTATATTTTCTTATAATTTTTATTCCTTTTTTTCTTTTTTTTGTCTGTTTTACCCATCTGTTATATTGTCCTGTTTTTAGTATGTATTGTCTTATTGCTTCTTTTGTTACTCCTTCTCTTTTTCCAATATATTTAAGGGTTCTTCCTTGAGTTATAAGTTCATCTCTTGAGGGATATATTTGTACTTTATTTCTACTTTTTTTTGTATTTTTTTTATCTTTATTAAAAGATATGCCAAGCTTTTTTCCATAGTAATAAATTGTTGGTATGGCTAGACCTGTTATTTTTGCAATATCTTCTGGTTGTTTATATCTTTTATAAGCTCTTAGAATTTTGTTTTCTGTATGCCATCTTTTAGGCATTAGACAGATTCCTTGTTCTCTTAAAATGACTTTGATTTCATTAGGGTAAACATCAACTAAATCTGTCAGCTCTTTTTTTGTTTTAACTATTCTTGTAGATAAAATCTGTTTTGCTCTTTTTGCAATTACTTTTCTCTCTTTTTTCTTCATTTAATAAAAATGAGAGTTTTATATTTAAGAATTATTATAATTGAATTATGATTGATGCACTATTAAAATAATTTGAAAAAAATTAGGTTCATTAGTTATTTAAATCTAAATTTCTTTTTATTAGATGATAATAGAAAATTAAAAAGGGTAAGATGAATGAAGAAATAGCTAATATTTTTTATGAGATTGCAGACATCTTAGAGATGAAAGAAGTAAAGTGGAAACCACAAGCTTATAGAAAAGCAGCCAGAAGTTTAGAATCTCTAAATAAAGATGTTAAAGATATTTATAATAAGCAAGGAGAAAAAGGATTAGAAGATATTTCTGGAGTAGGAAAAGCAATAGCTAAAAAAATAATTCAATATGTTAAAAAAGGAAAAGTTAAGAAATATGAGGAATTAAAAAAATCTATTCCTAAAGGAGTAGAAAAATTAATGAAAGTTCCAGGATTAGGAGCTAAAACTGCTTTAAAATTTTATAAAAAACTTGGAATAAAGTCTATAAAAGATTTAGAAAAAGCTGCTAAACAACATAAGATAAGAGATTTAGAAGGATTTAAATCTAAAACAGAACAAAATATCCTGCAAGGTATAAAGTTTTTAAAAAAAACAAAAGGAAGAAAACTTCTTGGATATGTTCTTCCAATTTCAAAAAAAATTGAATCAGAACTTCAAGAATTAAGAGAAGTTAAAAAAGCAGTAGTAGGAGGAAGTGTTAGAAGAAAAAAAGAAACAGTTGGAGATGTGGATATTTTAGTTGAACTTAAAACAAATAATAAGAAAAAAGAAATAAAAGATAGTAAGAATATAGTAGATTTCTTTACTAACATGGAAATAGTAAAGAGAATTTTAGCTAAAGGGAAAGCAAGAGCTACAATAATAACTAAAGATAATCTTCAGATAGATATAAGAATTATTAAATCAGAAAGCTTTGGTTCTGCTTTACAATATTTTACTGGAAACAAGCAGCATAACATTCATCTGAGAAAGATAGCTCAAAAAAAGAATCTGAAGTTAAATGAATATGGGATTTTTAAAGGTAAGAGAAAAGTAGCTGGAAGAACAGAAAAAGAAGTTTATAAAAAATTAGAGATGAAATATATAGAGCCAGAATTAAGAACAGATTCAGGAGAGATAGAATCTGCTCAAAAAGCCCAGCTTCCTAAATTAATAAATTATAAAGATATTAAAGGAGATTTACATATTCATTCTAATTGGTCAGATGGACAAGACAAGATTGAAGAAATAGCAAAAGCAGCTAAACAAAAAAGATACAAGTATATAGGAATATCAGATCATTTTGGAAATTTAAAAATAGCTAATGCTTTAAATAAAAAAAGATTAGGAAAAAGAAATAAAGAAATTGACAAATTAAATAATAAGATTAAAGGAATAAAAATTTTAAAAGGTGTTGAAGTTGATATTACTCCAGAAGGAGATTTATCTGCAGATAATCAAGTATTAAGAAAATTAGATATTGTAACTGCATCTGTTCATTCTAAATTTAAAATGTCTAAAAAAGAGATGACAGAAAGAATTTTAAAAGCTATGGATAACAAGCATGTAGATATTATAGGACATCCTACAGGAAGGATGATACAACAAAGACAAGCTTATGAATTAGATTTTGAAAAGATATTTAAAAAAGCTAAAAAAAATAAAATTGCTTTAGAAATAAATTCTGCTCCTGAAAGACTTGACCTGAGAGATGTAGATATTAGAGAAGCTATAAAACAGAACATTAAGCTTGCTATAAATACTGACAGCCATGATAAAAACAATTTAAAGGTTATAGAATTAGGAATAGGAATGGCAAGAAGAGGATGGGCAGAAAAAAAAGATATTATTAATACATTAAGTTTATTTCAGCTGCAGAAGTTTTTGAGGAAGTGATAAAGAAGAGATATTTTTCAAGGTTTTTTAATATATTGTTTAAATTATAATTAAACTTAAAAATCTCCAAGATATTTAATAAAGATGGAAGAAGAACATTCTATCAAGATAAGTTATGATGATAAAGAACAAGAAATTTATATTGCTACATTGAATGAAGACAGAATTACTTATTATGGTTTTGGAAGTTTTCTTGAAAATATAATCCTAAAGAAATTTTGATTAGTAAGGGAGCATTAGAAGCCCTGCTTCAATGTCCTGAAAGAAGCGGACTTCAAGGTTTGGAATTTTGGAAAGATAATAGATTAGCTTGGGGAAGTCCATCTCCAAATTTTGCAGTTCATCTTAAACATATTAATTGTCCAGAAAGTGCAAAATCATGGTTAAAAGATTGTGATGTTTATGAAGAATAATCATAGAGTAAAAAATATAACTTTTAATAATCTCTTTCTCATTTTTTAATTAGAAGAGTTTTAGTGGTTAACTTCTCAGCTTCTATAGGTCAGGAAAGAAAATCGTGTCTAAAATAGATTTAGTTTCTCTTAGTTTGTCACTACCATATGTTCTAAGCATTTTTTCCTTATCGAATTCTATTGTTTTGATTACTTCTCCATTGGGCTTCCTTTTGACCAATGTATAGGAATTTTGGGTCTGATCCTCTATGGACCATGCAGGAGAGAGGGAGCAGTAGTCGTTGCCTTCCAGCTTGTAGATTATTCCTATTTCTCTATTTCTTCCGCATCCTGAAGCATAAACTGCAATTGTTCCTGTAGCAGATGCACAAAAAGATCTTAATATCAAATCTAATGCTTTTCTTCTAGTGTATTGATTTTTGCTTTGTTTAGTTTTCATATTTATATTTCTGATTTCTTTGTATTTAAATTTTTTCCAACTAAATTTTTCATATAATATTGGGGTTTAAATTAATATTGTTCAGATCATATTGATTTATTTCAAAAACATTATGTTAAGTTTAGAACCTTTGAAAAATGTAGAATAACCCATAACTATTGAGTATTTCAAAAACATTATGTTAAGTTTAGAACAAAAGCATTTTTATTTATGATTTCAGCAATTTTTAATTTCAAAAACATTATGTTAAGTTTAGAACAAAGAAAAAGTTTTGTTTATTCTGTTGGTTTAGGTATATTTCAAAAACATTATGTTAAGTTTAGAACGACTATCTTCAGACGCAATAACAGGAAAAATAGCCAATTTCAAAAACATTATGTTAAGTTTAGAACATATTCCTACAACTAAAATCCCCATAAATATTGCAATTTCAAAAACATTATGTTAAGTTTAGAACGTTGCAGTAATTATATGTCCATGTTCCCCCTCCAGCATTTCAAAAACATTATGTTAAGTTTAGAACACACCCCAGCATATTTAAGAGCCTCTGATTTAGTTTATTTCAAAAACATTATGTTAAGTTTAGAACTCCTGATATATAGGTGTTTCTATTTTCTCTATTTTGATTTCAAAAACATTATGTTAAGTTTAGAACTGATTTTAAGCAAGAATTAGAGGACGAAATAGGCAAATTTCAAAAACATTATGTTAAGTTTAGAACTTATTTATTTGAAAACAAAAAAAAATTAAGCATATCTATTTCAAAAACATTATGTTAAGTTTAGAACTTTGATTTTCAACATCACTTTTACCTCTTAAATTTCATTTCAAAAACATTATGTTAAGTTTAGAACTTCTCATAGTATCTATCTTCACTATAATCAAAATCAATTTCAAAAACATTATGTTAAGTTTAGAACTATAGATTATACGAAGGGGTGGGGCTTAGGGTTCTGATTTCAAAAACATTATGTTAAGTTTAGAACTCATTGCTATCAGAAGAAGATGCATCTGTATCAATAGATTTCAAAAACATTATGTTAAGTTTAGAACACAAAAGAGATATATGACGAGATTACAGGAACTTAATTTCAAAAACATTATGTTAAGTTTAGAACTTTTTTAATTTCATTTTATCCTTATTATCATTACCACATTTCAAAAACATTATGTTAAGTTTAGAACAGGAATCGAAAGCATTAAGCTATACTCCTACGACAATTTCAAAAACATTATGTTAAGTTTAGAACATGGGGTGTTGTTGAAGATGGAGCAAAAGGAATTGTATTTCAAAAACATTATGTTAAGTTTAGAACTATAACTTTTTTTCTTGTGTCTATCGGAAGCTCTAAATTTCAAAAACATTATGTTAAGTTTAGAACTTAAATATATGATTTTTATCATAATCACTCTTAACAATTTCAAAAACATTATGTTAAGTTTAGAACTTATTATTCTCCTTACACCTCCCTTACATTGTTGCGTATTTCAAAAACATTATGTTAAGTTTAGAACATATATCATTTTTACCTCCTTACAATTTATTTATTATTTCAAAAACATTATGTTAAGTTTAGAACTGTTGTGTCATTTTTTCTATTTAACCTCTTATTTATTATTTCAAAAACATTATGTTAAGTTTAGAACTGTTCTGATGAGAACTATTGATAGATTGAAAGGTATTTCATTTCAAAAACATTATGTTAAGTTTAGAACTGAAACTGGATTCGACCCACTAACTCAATATGATTAATTTCAAAAACATTATGTTAAGTTTAGAACTAGACTTGGGAATGTTTCCACCACGAAACTGTTCACTAATTTCAAAAACATTATGTTAAGTTTAGAACTAACACAAGTAATGTTCAATGAGATAAATTATTCTTTATTTCAAAAACATTATGTTAAGTTTAGAACAAATGGAGAAGGAAAATACCAATTAAAAGAAAGCGTATTTCAAAAACATTATGTTAAGTTTAGAACTGAAAGAAGAAGAGTTTTGTAAGAAGTGCTATAGAGATTTCAAAAACATTATGTTAAGTTTAGAACTGGTCTTTTATAGTATCTTACTTTCTCCCAATCTTATTTCAAAAACATTATGTTAAGTTTAGAACTAATTGACATCTATCTCCAGTACTTGCACCTGCTTATTTCAAAAACATTATGTTAAGTTTAGAACTTCAAAACGCAGATGGGCTGGATGTCAGCTTTTGAATTTCAAAAACATTATGTTAAGTTTAGAACTTTAAACAGAGATAGTCCAGAAGTTGAGAATATTGAATTTCAAAAACATTATGTTAAGTTTAGAACTTATTCTTTTTATTTTTTGTTTGTGTATCTATCTTAATTTCAAAAACATTATGTTAAGTTTAGAACTTTTCTTTTCCTCAACTTCTGTATCTGTTTGAATTGATTTCAAAAACATTATGTTAAGTTTAGAACCTGCGCCGATTAGAGCACTTGTTAAGATAGCCATTATTTCAAAAACATTATGTTAAGTTTAGAACTAGGTATAGCCCTTGAACTATCATCTGAGGGATAGATATTTCAAAAACATTATGTTAAGTTTAGAACTGAACTATAAAGACCTTAATTATGGTCTTAATCATAATTTCAAAAACATTATGTTAAGTTTAGAACTATGAACCCAAGAAAGCAGGGACAGATCTCTTTTATATTTCAAAAACATTATGTTAAGTTTAGAACTTTGAACGAAATAACCCAGACCATCCTGATTTTGTAATTTCAAAAACATTATGTTAAGTTTAGAACCGTAAGAACTAAGATAGATGATAACAATATATTTCAAACATTTCAAAAACATTATGTTAAGTTTAGAACTAGTAACTTGAACTACCCAAATCACCACCACCAGAATATTTCAAAAACATTATGTTAAGTTTAGAACTAGTAGTTTTTGTTTTATATTTATATTATTTGAAAATATTTCAAAAACATTATGTTAAGTTTAGAACTTCCCCCGATTTCTTTTTCAACTTCTACAAATTTCTATTTCAAAAACATTATGTTAAGTTTAGAACAATTTATCATATCTGCCATAAAAATCTACATTATATATATTTCAAAAACATTATGTTAAGTTTAGAACTTGTTTTTTTTGAATTTAGGACTCCACAGAAATTTTTATTTCAAAAACATTATGTTAAGTTTAGAACATACATCAACACTCACAGGTTCAAACTCAATAAAATTTCAAAAACATTATGTTAAGTTTAGAACTGTTTCTTTTCTCTTTAATATACATGCATCTTTTATATTTCAAAAACATTATGTTAAGTTTAGAACTTCCATCATCTTCCATAGTTACATTTAATTGTAAGATTTCAAAAACATTATGTTAAGTTTAGAACTAATTTTTCAGCCATTTTTCTTCAGCTTGATTCATAATTTCAAAAACATTATGTTAAGTTTAGAACTCATGCAAGTTCACATACCTTTTGATATAGATTTAATTTCAAAAACATTATGTTAAGTTTAGAACGAGACGAAATTCACGGAACAAGCGTTATTGAAGCTTGATTTCAAAAACATTATGTTAAGTTTAGAACTTTCCAGAATTTCCACCATTCAGATTTAGGTTTACTATTTCAAAAACATTATGTTAAGTTTAGAACAATAATTCTTAGCACTTTTAACATCCAAATCTCCTTCATTTCAAAAACATTATGTTAAGTTTAGAACTTCATAGGAAATAATATACTTTTATCCCCTCCACTAATTTCAAAAACATTATGTTAAGTTTAGAACTTATTTTTTCCCATTGTTCTGTCTGTAGATTTTTTTATTTCAAAAACATTATGTTAAGTTTAGAACACATTTTTTATTTTATCTTCGTTAAGCTGTTGAGCAATTTCAAAAACATTATGTTAAGTTTAGAACCCTTCATAGGAAATAATATACTTTTATCCCCTCCACTAATTTCAAAAACATTATGTTAAGTTTAGAACTATAGGTTATCTGCCTACAATTAGAGGGCTAGATGTATTTCAAAAACATTATGTTAAGTTTAGAACTTGCCACATGGATGTTATCCCTCGGTGTCGATGGGTTATTTCAAAAACATTATGTTAAGTTTAGAACAAGATTAGTTTTATTGTTATATCTTCAATAATTTTATATTTCAAAAACATTATGTTAAGTTTAGAACATAATGTCTGAACATAATCTTCCCCTACCCATTCTTATTTCAAAAACATTATGTTAAGTTTAGAACGGTAGAAAATGGGTATGAAAGAGGT
>CAYMES010000034.1:0-15308 GCA_964389765.1 Candidatus Woesearchaeota archaeon | reverse complement strand
CAATTTTTACATGCACTCGAAATTAATTATAATGATGCTTTCTTGCTGGGAACAACAACACAACTTAAACGTAAGAAAAGGGCATGGATGCTGAGAGAATTGTTTGATTATAGAAATCTTCCTCAAGAACAAAAAAAGAATTCAATTAATGGATTATATGAATTTATAAAAGCTAATCCAAATATTTTAATAAAGTCAATAAATTCTATGGAAAAATCTAAAGATAAATTAAGAAAAAGAGTCATGCAATACAGAACATAAGTTCCAAGCCAAGTCTCAATAAAATTTCTTCTGACAATTATAAATTACCTTCGATAATGAAAAGAACAGCAAAAATAATCAAAAAGCACCAAAAATTTTTATCATTAAGATCTTTAGAAAGCTGAGCTCTTAATAAAAGTACTAAGATTTAAAAACCAATCTTCCTATTAGGTTTTAAGATTAAATTAAAAAGAGGAAAATAAATGAAACATAACTGGCAGATAACTTTAACTTTATTAGCAATGTTTTTAATAACCCAGTTAATAGGGTTAGCTGTTATTAATACTTACACTCCTATTAAAGAGACAAAAATTGTTAATGGTACAGAGCAAAATGTGACTATCAACCCTTTACCTTATGGAATGCAGCCCCCTGAACTAGAAAAACAAAAAGATTTCTGGACAATTTTCCCAAGCATAATAATTGCTTTTGTTATTGCTATAGCTCTTGTATTTATATTATCTAAATTTGAAATTTCTTCTATACTTAGATATTGGTTTTTTTTAGTTGTTATACTTGCTTTAGGAATAACTCTAAATGCTTTATTTTTAAAACTTGATATTTTTTCTATGCAAGTTAATATATTTGGAGGTTTTCCTCTTGCTTGGCTAGTAGCTGCTATTGTTGCTCTTCCTCTTGCATTTTTTAAAATTTTTAAAAGAAATTTATTTGTACATAATATATCTGAATTAATGGTATATCCAGGAATTGCAGCTGTTTTTGTTCCTATATTAAATGTATGGACTATTGTGGTTCTATTAATTGCTATATCTGCTTATGATATGTGGGCTGTTTGGCATACTGGATTTATGCAGAAAATGGCTAAATTTCAGATTAACAAGATGAAGATATTTGCAGGATTTTTTGTTCCATATGCAGATAAAAAAACCAAAAAGAAAATTAAAAACATAAAGAACAAATATAAAGGCAAGAAAATTCCTGAAAAAGAAATAAAGAAAAAGAAATTAAGTGTTTCTCTTGCTATTCTTGGAGGAGGAGATGTTATCTTTCCAATAATTGCTGCAGGAATATTTTTAAGAACATATGGGATTATTCCTGCTTTAACAGTAACTTTATTTTCTTTAATTGCCTTGTTTTCTTTGTTTGTAGCAGCTAAAAAAGGAAAATTTTATCCTGCTATGCCTTTTCTTACAACAGGAATTTTCATAGGAATGTTAGTTGGAAGATTATTGTTTTATTTATAATTACTATCTTTAATATCTTAATGTTCTAAATATCTTTTAATAAAGTTTTTATCAGCTCCTACTAGATGTCTTATGAATTTTGCATTTCTGGCAAGTCTTTCTAAATCTTTAATAATCTGTTCTGGATAATCAAATCTTTTTAATCTTTCCATACATTTTTTTCTTGCTCTAACTTGCAATTCAGCATTTTTTAGAACAATTTCATAATCTGCATTTAGTCCAGCATCAGAAAATTTTTCTAACCATCTGCATAAAGTCTGTCTCCTATATTCTAATTTATGGTCTAATTTATCTCTAAATATTCTCTCAATAATAGTAGAAAGCCTGATTCTTGAACGAGCTACCTTGACTTCTTCTCTTTCTAAATTCCTAAAATTATCTTTGGATAATTGATATCTCCAATCTATGTTTGATAATTTTGTTAAAAATTTATGCATAAAGTTATCATAATTATCTAAAAAATTTCTATCAATGTCTTTCTTTATTTTGTTATAGCTATCTTCCATAAGCTTAACAACAATATCTCCAAAATCTTTATCAGATTTAATTTCTTCAGTATTAGCATAAGCAAAAAAACATGAAACATTCTTTGTTGTTTCTTTAACATCATTAAAAGAAGATTCAAGATAATTAATAAAGTCTAAAGCTTTTAAAAAAGGTGATTTTTCTGCAATATCTGATATATTTGGAATGTTTTCTATATATTCTTCATTAATCTCTACTTCAAAAGATAAACCTGAAATTGCTTTTGCTAAACCAACAATTCTTTCAGGAGTAGATGGATATGTAATTGGCTCTAATAAACTTAATCTTTTATTTATAACTTCTGCTGTTTTTTCAGGAACAGAATAGATTTTTTGAACATCTTTCAAATAATCATAAGCATCTTGAGTTCCAATATATTGTTCTGATTTAAGTTCTTGAATTGCTCTTAACTTTCTTTCTAATCTTTCTTGTTTTTGTTTGCTATTTTCTTCTGCCATTTTCTTATTTACAAAATATCTAAAAGCTCACTATCTTTTTTTCTAAATGTCTGAGGAAAGTTTTTTATATCATCTCCTTGTTGTAAGTCGATTCTTATATCATCTACAAGTGTTATTATATACCTTTTAAAACATTTTTGACAGCCTCTTATATGGTTTCCAAGATTTTCTTTTATTTCTTGTCTTGAATTTCCGTATTCCTGCAGTTTAGTTGCTATTTTTTCTCTATGATGATAAAGGTCTGTTCTTAAATCATTTATTATAGGATCTTTAGATATTTCAGGTTCAGTTCCAATAAAAGAGTAATTCTCAGAATATAAATATGAGATAATTTCTGCAAAGTCATCAAAACTATCTGCATCAAGACATCCATATTCTTTTCCAGATTTCATAATTTTTTACAAAATATCTAAAAGTTTATAAAATTATTTGATATTCAATATATTTAATAATTTTCCATCTTCTTTTTTTGCTTTTTCATTTGCATTTCTAGAATCTAAGTCTTGACCTTCTATTTGAGCCCAGATATATCTATTATATCTTTGAAAACAAGTATTACAATCCATTATATGATCTTTTAAATCTTCTAAATAATTGTTAACAGATTTCTCACTCATATCTCCATATCTTACTACTTGATTTCTTAACCAATCATACATTCCCCGAGTTTCTGGAGATAAACTTTCATATATCCTTCTTTCAGCTTGTTCTTTTTGTTCTTTAGATAAATTTAAAGCAGTTTCTCTTACTATTTTTTTAAAATCTTCTTTTCCAGGTTCTTTTAAAAGTTTTTGTGTAAGATTTCCTCTTTTTAAATTTTTTAAAACTAAGGAAAGTCTCCATCCAGGACATTTTACTTTTTCATCTTTCATTTTTATATTTGTTTTTTTATATATTTAATCTTTTTTAAGAGGATCTCTTATCCAAAGTACATATTTTCCATTGTCTCTATCTTCTGGAAAATATTTTTCAGCCATTTTTTTAACATCTTCTGGAGTAATTTTATCATAAGCTTTCATAATATCTTCAAAATTTCTACCAAGGTCAAGAATTCTTTCAACTTCTTGAATTGCTCCCATGTTTGTTCCACTAGAACTTGCAATTCCATATTTTGCTGCATTTTTTATTTTTTCTGTTTCTTTTTTTGTCACTCCTTTTTTCTTAATTCTGTTCATTTGTCTAAATATATTTTCTATAACTTCTTCTTGTAATCTTGATGGAACAGTTGTTAATACAACATTAACACCTGCATTATATGCTCCGGACATATTTGTATTTATACCATATACCAAACCTTTTTTTGTTCTTAATTCTTTAAATAATCTTGAATTTTCATCATTTCCCAATATTTGGCATAATATAAAATTTGTATGATAATCTGGATGAAGATTATGAGGAGCAATCCATGCTAAAGTTATTTCACTAGAACTTTCTTCAGGAATATCATGATTGTATAAATCTGGAGCATATGTATGGAGTATTGTTTTCTTTTCTAGTTTTGATAATTCAGGAAAATCTAATCTTGTATCTTGTCCAGAAGGAAAATTTTCAAAATATTTTGTTATTAGTTCTTCAATATTATCTGGGAGATTTCCAGCAATAATGATTTCCATATTGTTTGGATGATATCCTCTTAAATGTAATCTTTCTATATCTTTAACACTTGCTTTTTCAATAAGTTTTTCTTTTCCAAATCCACTATATCTTGCTGGATGTTCTCTATATAATGCTTTTCTGAATTTTGCTAAATCTATAAAATTAGGTTTTCCTTTTCTTTGAGATAATTCTCTTAAAACAACTTGTTTCTGATTTTCAAAAGATTTTTTATCAAATCTTGGATTAAATAAGCTTTCTGTAATTAAATCTAAGTAAGTTTCAAAATATTCAGGAAGAAAACCATAATTAAAAAAAGTTCTTCCAAGATTTACTGAAGCATCAAAATAACCAAAACCTTCTCTAATTTCAATAACTTCTTCTGGAGAATATTTTTTTGTTCCACTTTCACAAATCGCATGTTCTAATAAATGAATTAATCCTTTTTCATTATCTTTTTCATTTATAGAACCAAAATTAACTCTTGTTCTTGCTACAATATTCTTAGCTAAAGTTTTTTTTAAAACAACAGTTAAACCATTGTCTAATTCAACAAAATCATATCCTTTATATTTTCTTTTAACTACCATCTTACCATAAAACTCCTATTGTTTTATATCTAATATCTTTAAACCTTATTTTTTCATCAGCGCCTTCATTATTATCTCCTTTAGTTATAAACCATATTCCTTGTCCATCATTTCCTTTTTTTACTATCCTATGAACAATAAGCTCTCCATTTCTTTCATATGTTATTATATCTCCTATTTTTATATCTTGTTCATCTAATGGAACTATTCTTATTCCATTAGTATTTTCATCAAGCAAAGGTAGCATGCTTCCTGTTGGAGCATATTTAGATAAAGAAGCTCCTTTTATATTTAGAACAACAGCATTGTCATATATATTAATATCTTTTTCATCTATCCAATTGCTTGGAGCTTTTAGTTCTGTATCATTTAAAGCAAAAGCTAATGGAATTTCTGTTCCTGATAATAACAACATTATAAGCAAACAGCTAACAAAACCAAGAAAAAATATGCACGTATATTCAATAAATTTTAAAATTTCCATCTTATTATTTTATTAAAAAGTTTTTATCTTTTTAGGCAATTTAATAATATCTCTTATGACTTTTCTTCTCCTTACTTTTCTTCTATTTCCAGATACAGCTTTTCTGCTTACTTCTTGAGGTTTTATCCATGAAAAGTCACAAGCTGCTTTTGAAACTGCATCATAATCTTTTTGTTTTTCTTTAATTTTGTCATAATGAATATAAAAAATAATTCCTTTTTTCCCTAATTTAACTTCTGGAAGAATTATCACGTCCCCATATTCATATTTGTAAGGTTTTTTTTGACTTAGTCCTCTTTCTGCAAAAAATCTATATCCTAGATTTGAAGCAACTGCAAGAGTTTCTTGCCCATATAGATGATTTGGAGGAACATAAAGTTCTGGTTGTTTTCCAAATCTCTCTGTTAGAATTTCCATTCCTTGTTCAAATATTTCTGATTGTGATTGACGAGAAAATTCACCATGATAAGGACAATAATTCTCATGCCATGGATCACTAAACCTATGCTCATATCTGCATTTATGTTTATTTCCTTGTTGTCCAAGTATTGCTCCTTGTTTAAATGCTTTATTTAAAAGATCAAGAGTAGTTTCATCATACCATCCTTCTCTAAGAGCATAAGGAGCTATTGAAATTGCACAAGGAGTTCCTTGTTTAACTATTTTTTGTAATTCTTCTAATCTTCCTTTTCCATCGTTTACAGCTTCAAAATGAATATCTAAAAATTTTAATTCCATAAGACAAAGCCTTAAAAGAGATATTTAAACTTTTCTATTGTAGTCACTATAGAAAGATAACAAAAACGAAACATTTATAAAGGTATTTTATTTACCTTGAGTAGTAAAAATAATAATATAATATAAAATGCAAGATAAACTATACAGAGCATTCATGCAATACGGAACAGAAACAGATAAGAGAAAAGCAAGTATTCTTCAAAATAATGGAGAACCAGCTCTTGGAGCATATATAAGAACTTTGGATAATTGGAGTAATTATCCTGCTTCTGCAACTCTTGTAGAAGTTCAGGACAAATCAATTGCACAAAGAATGATAGCAGATTATCTCTTAAGTTCTGAAAGAAAACCTACTCAAGAACAAAATGAAATTGAATTATTAACAGCAGCTCACCATTCTACATGTGATAAAAGACTTGGAGCAATGGTTATGCATACAGGTGCTTTAGAAAGAGCAAAACAACAATTTCAGACTCAAGAACAAAATACTCAAGGAGGAGAAGATTAAAATGATGGTGGATAAAGAATTAGTTAAAAAAATAAGAAGCCACTTTAATTTGAATATTTATGAAACCAAAGTTTGGATTTCATTATTAAATAGAGGAATTGCATCTGCAGGAGAAATTGCAGAAATGTCAGGAGTTCCTCGTTCAAGAACATATGATGTTTTAGAAAGTTTAGAAAAGAGAGGATTTGCAATAGCAAAATTAGGAAAACCAGTTAAATATATAGCAGTAAAACCTACAACAGTAATAGAAAAATTAAAAACAAATACTTTAAAAGATGCTGATGAAAGAATAAAAAACCTTGCAAAATTAAAAGATACACAAGAATATGAAGAATTGAAAGAATTATATGATAAAGGTGTTCAGCCAGTTAAACATCAAGAATTAAGTGGAGCTATTAAAGGAAAAAGCAATGTTTTTAACCATGCTAAAGAATTAATTAATTCTGCAAAAAACGAAGCAATAATCTGCACTTCAGTAGATGAAATAAACAGTAAATCAAGAATATACAGCTCTATGTTTGATTTATTAAAGAAAAGAAATATTGATGTTAAAATTGCATTAAATGGAGATGAAAAGGACATAAATAAAATAAACAAAAAACATAAGATAAAAGCTAAAAAGCTTGAACTTAATTCTAGTTTTTTTATAATTGACAGAGAACAGATATTATTTTTAACTGAAAAAGAAAATCCTAAAAATAGTGAAGAAACAGGAATATGGATAAATTCAGAGTTTTTTGTAAGTTCACTAAGTTATTTATTTGATAAAGCTTTTAAAGATTGAGGATAAGATGGAAGATGCAGAAATATTTGATTTTACCATAAGAAAACCAGGATATGAGCCTCAACAACTTATCCTTATTGATTCAGGACAAAGAAAATTAGGACTTGCTTATTGTATAATTGATAGAGATTATCATATTGTTCCTCAAGATGATTTTCCTGAATTTGAAAAAACAATAAGAGCATCTAATACAATACCTTATATAGTAGATGCACAATCTGTAGAACATATTTTAAGATTAGGAGAAAAAGATGATACTCCTGAAACATTAGAAGAACTATCAGATTCAGTATCTAAACTTTTATTAAGATTATCATCTAAAAAACAAGAAGATTAAGATGGCAAGTGTAATAAAACAAAGAAAAAAAGTAAAAGAAATATTTGAAAATTATGGTTTAGGACATCTTGTTTCAGATACTACTCCTAATGTTGATAACATGGGATATATGGTTTATTTATTAGATACACAAAAACCACAAACCAAATCATATCAAAAAGCAAGACAAGATGTTTATGAATATGTTAGAAACTGGTTGAATGATAGTTCGATAGATGGAGATTTTGAAGAAGCTAAAAGAGTCCAAGAACTTTTAGGAGATTTAGAACAATTAACAGGAAAACCAGAAGATTAAAAAAATAAAATGCAAGAAAAAGATAGACAAAACATAGAAGAAAAAGAAACAGAAGATCTTAAAACTTCTGATGACCTAGAAGAAAAGGAAAGAACAATTAATAGAAGTAAGAGTTCCTTTACCCTTGATAAAGCTTTAATATAATATTAAATAAATCAAAAAAATTTAAACAAAATTAAGAAGAATAAAATGACAAATGAACAAATAGAAAGACAAGAACTAACAGATGGATTAGTTGAACAAGCTTATCAAGAAAATGAAAGAAGAAATGGATGGAGTGATAGACAAGAATATAGGGATTTATTAAGTCAGATTTCTGGTTTAACAAGAAATGCAGTTAATCTTAGAAGGCAGATTTATACAGGAAGAAATGATATTGTTGAAATGATTTTAGGAAAAAAATATGAAAAAAAAGATTTAAAAATCTATCTTGACAAACAGACACAACAAGTAGAAAGAGCATATAAACAAGCAAGAGCTTATGAAGAAAAATATGGAACTAAAGGAGCAGCATTAGTGGAACTTGAAGATTTTAAACATATATGCAAGACAATAAGGGAGGCAATAGAAGAATAAAATGACAAATGCAACAAAAACTGGAAAAGACGATACTTTTTACATATTTCCATATGATGCATTAGGTGTAGGAGATGTTTCAAGAATAACTATTGTTGACACCCATTTAGGAGAAAGAACAGCTTATATAATTGGAAGAAATTATCATCTTGCTTCAAAATCAGAAGTTGAACAAGCTGGTGGTTTAGAAGCTTTTTTTGTAAAAGGAGATTGGAGACCAACACAAGAAGAAGATATGGAGATTGGTGAAATTAGAGGATTAAGTAAAGAAGATGAAGAAGCTTCTAGAAAAAACTCAGGATTCATTCCTATTGGAAAGATTATCATATCTTAAATAAAATATAAGAAATAAAAAAATAGATAAAACAAGAGAAAAAATGACAAATGAAGAAACAGGACAAGCAACATTAGAACAAAAAACACAAGGAACCCAAGATATTCAGAATGAAAATGGCAATTATATTTTAAATAATACAAATTCATATTATGAATTTTTTCCTCAAAGATATCCAGAAACCTGTCCATTTGATTTAAGACAATTCACTTTTGATAATATTACATATAGAGTAATGGGAAAAGAAATTGATGAAAAAGATACAAAAAAAGGAATATTCTATCAATTATATGATTTAAAAGAAACAGATACAAGAAAAATAAAAAGTGTGGTAATTGGTTATGTTCCTAAAACAGGTTCTGCATCTGAATTAAGACAAGAACAAGGATGGGAGATAATATTATTAGGAGATATAGAAGATAAAAGAAGAGATGCAATAACTAGTGCAAATAAAAAGAACAATATTGGTTTAAATACAAAAAACCTTTAGTTTTATAATATCTTAACTTTATATATGCCCATATCTTTTATAATATCTTTATATTTTTTTTGAACTTCTTGTATAAACTTTTTCTTAGTTATGTTATTTTTTTCTATAGATATAGCTTTTTTATTTTTAATTTTAGCTTTTGGATGTTTTTTCTTAAATCTTGCTAAATTATGGACATCTGTTATAGGAGGTCCATAAATAATTAATTTATCTCTTTTTTCTAAATTAAAATAAAATTCTCCAATATTTTTATCTTCTTTATATAAAAATTCTCTTTTCTTTATCTTAAAATATCTTTCTAATTTTTTTGATAAAAATTCATAAAATTTCTTTAATTTACTTCCTGCAATATCTCCTTTTTGTCTTTTTGTACTAACTTGAAGAACAAAATTAAAATCCTTTTTATTAGGAAGCTCTTTTTCAAAATATCTTTTACTTGGATTTTTTAAAAATTTCTGAGCTGCTTTTTTAAATTTTTTAAATGTTTGTTCTGAAAGAGCAGCTAGAGCATTTCTCTGTTTATATGTGGGATCAACAAAAACTATAGGAGATTGGAGTTTTGATTCATTAAGCTCCCACATTATCTCCTCTTTATCTTTATAATGTTTTTCTGGATCAATAATTATCTGTCTTTTTTTTGTTTTTGCAATATCTTTTATAAAATTTAAAAAAGAACCATAATATATAACAAGTAATTCAAGAGCATATCCAGAAAAACCTTTAATATATGATTCAGCCCCATAACAATCTTGTGCATATGTAAATGACTTAGCAAGTCTAATTCCATCTGCTAATTGCTTATTTTTTGATATTTTATCTTTAACATATTTAACATGAAAATAACTTAAATCTGTAACATTTCTTGCATTTTTAGGAGAAGAAATCTTACATATAGGAACAACTTCATAAATTATATTTTTATTTTCTATCTGAAAATAATCTCTTGAACCATGTATCTTTTTGATATTCTTATAATCTAATTTATTAATTATTCTTTCTAATATTTTAGAGATTTCTTTATCTTTATATTTTTTATCAAATCTAATAAAAACATCAATATCCTGCTTTTTCTGTCTTTTAATTATTGTATCTTTAGCTAAACTTCCTCCTAAAAAAACACTAGCAGATATCTTTCCTTTTTTTAGTTCTTTTTTCAAACTTTCTAAAAAATTTTTAGCTTTTTTTTTCAGAATTCCAATCTCTTTTTTATCTGGTTTTATTTTAGAAATCTCTTCCTTTAATATCCTATTAATTTTATTTTCCATAAATTATTAACACATTTCAGATTTATAAATCTGTTATTCTTCTTTTAATTTATCTGAATCTATTTTTAATGTAGAAGCTAAATCAATTATATATTTCCCTTCTTCTAATTTATATATAAGAGGCCTTTTTTTTGCAAATAAATTAACTAAATCTATTTCAAATTTACCAGGCCCAAGAGTTCTGACACTTTCTAAATCAAGTATAACAGGAATATCTTCTTCTTCAACTCCTATCATCTCTCTTATATCTTTTTCAACTTGTTTTTTATCAACTTTTTCTAATTCAACTGTTTTTTGCTTTGATTTTTCAACTTGATCTTTTCTTATATAAAAAAAGAAATGACTTCCACATGAACATCCTTTTATAAGTTCTGGAGCTGCATCTCCATACATCTTTCCACAGTGAACACATTGATGACTCATTTTCTAATTTACAATCTTTATTTACTTCTTTTTTAAATTAAACCTACTTACAATTTATAAAGAAAAGCCCATATAAAAATCTTCTTATAATTAATCTTATATTATATATAATTAATTATTTATCTAAAATATTTTTAATATTAAATCAAGGAAATTGCAAGTTAGTTTTGTTAGTTGATATAATTTCTATTGTATAATCTATAAGAATTTTATTTCCAAATCTATTTATTCATTAATATTTCAATATTTTTTGGATCTTTTTTAATTTCTCTAACTATAGATGCAGGTCCAATTATTGTTAATGCTTCTTGTGCACCTAAAGCTCTAGCTAAGTTATGTTTTATCTTTCCAAAAATACTTATCTCTTCAGAATTAGGATTTAGAACAGCTAGTTCAATTCCTTTAAAATTTTTAATATGCCCAACCATAGCCATAGTATCTTCTATGAGTCTTGTTTCTTCATCACTTTTTAATTTACCCTGCAATATAATTATTTTATTTTCTAAAACAACATCTAAAAGTTTTTTAATTCTTTGTCCACTATCCAGATATTCAATCTCACTATAGGGTATAAACTGGATTGTTAATCCTTTTAATTTTTTTAGTTTCTTTTTTTTCTTTGCCATTTTTACCTCTTTTATGCTTTTTTAGCTAATTTAAAAACAGATTCATAAAATTCTTCAATATTTTTTCCATATTTAGCAGATATTCCAACTACATCATATTCTGGAAAAGCAGCTTCTACTTTTTTTAAATCTGATTTTTTTAAATCAATTTTATTTCCTATAACTAATACAGGAATTTTTCTTGCTACGAGATTTCCTAATATAGTTATATTTACCTGGTTATAAGGATTTTTTGTAGAATCAAGGACAACTATTACTGCATCCATATCATCTAACCACTTAATTGCATCAACCACTCCACTAGTAGCTTCTTTTGCTCTTTTTTGAGCTTGTTTTTTCTTCATTTTATGTTTCATAAAATCTTCATAATCTATTTTAGTAGCAATTCCAGGAGTATCTACTAATTTAAAAGTCAGTTTCTTGCCTTTATATTCTATTTCTACTTTTTCTTTAAACTGGACATTTCTTGTTTCATGAGGAACTTTACTTACACTTCCAATAGTTTCTCCTGTCCAATCTTTACATATTTTATTTGCAAGACTTGTTTTTCCAGCATTTGGAGGACCATAAAAACCTAGTCTAATCTCCTTTTTTCTTTTAAACATACTGGAAAATACTCTCTTTACAAAATTTCTTAGTATTCTTATAACCATTCTTAATTACTTCTTTTTAAAAATGAGATATCTCTTATTTATTAAACTTTCGTTCTTATTTTTTAATTTGACATATTGTAAGAGCTTAGCTTTCTGAAGCTCCCGACGATAAAAATTTTTGACGCTTTTTGATTATTTTTGCTGTTCTTTTCTTACCTACGATAATTTAATGATTTTAATGAAATTTGCTCTACGTTAGGATATATTAAGATATTTATAAATATCTTTTCTTGCAAAACAAGATTATATAGGATCTGAATTAGGAGTAGTTAGATATACTTTAACAGCAATAATAAGATTAGTTATAAGAAAATTTCATGATTAATTATTGAAACAATTGCTTATAAAATAATAGATAAAGAAAGAGAATTTAATCAAACTTTTTAAAAAATAAGAAATTATTTCCAATTACTTTAAATTAGTCTGTCCTTTAATCTGAACCATTTGTTTTCTTTTTTCAATTTCTTCTTTAACTTTCTTTTTCTCAAGCCATTTAAATACTGGTATTTCCCACATTCCTGTTCTTTGTCCTTTAACTTTTTTAATTGCATACATAATCTGCTCACTTTTCCATCCTTGTTCTTTAAGTTTTTTCATAATTTCTTCTTTACTTAATCCTTGATAAAAAGCATTATTTACAAAATTAACAAGATTGTATAGTTCATTACTTGATCTAAATAGATGTTTTTCATAATATCTCTTATACCATTCTTGCATTCCAACATATACTATAAAAGCTAAGAACAAAAGCAAGATAATCCAGAAAATCATCCATCCCCATGGCTTACAATCAGCTCTACAATTGTCTGGATTTTCTCCTAATTCTTCTTCACATATATTATTAAAATTACATGGCTCAACATCTATTTCTACTTCAGGTAATTTAGAAAATTCAGGAGACATGTACATAGGAATTTCCTGTTTTCCTATTACAATAAATTCTATTATCTTTTCTTGTGTTTTATCTAATCCAGAAAATTCAATATAAGCAGCTCCTTGACGAGTATCTCTTTCATTATAATTTTCTTTAAATGTTATTTCTCCATAATCTTCTTCTATTATTAGGTAAACATCTCTATCAAAATCTTTTTTTGGTTTAATAGTTAGTTTATATGTTGTGGCAAGTTCATCTACACTATCTTGGTAATACAAACTATAAACATCTTTTTTAAGTTCCATATCAATATTTTCTTGAAACCAAGCAATTATTGATTTTTTATATTCTGAAAGATTTTTTTCAGGAGCCTCTAAACTTATTTCTTCTAAATAACTAGGATCAATTTTATCTTCTTCAAGTAAATATGGTTGAGAACTGCTCTCACTTATATCTATTGATTGTGGAATTTTAATAGAACTTAAATTCGCCATTAAATCTACATAATCTTGAGATGTTGAAGCTATCTCATATTTTCTTTCTAAATTATCTAATTTATCTGAAAAAGATAATATCTCAGATTCTTCTTCTATAGTTCTTTTAAACCAAGAAGGAAGAGCTTCAATATGTTCTATTATATCCTCAATTTTATTTTTGTATTCTTGTAATGTTTCATTAACTAAATCTTCTGGACTTTGCACTTCAATTTCAAATTCTTCACTAATCTCTTGCCCTTCTTTATCTTCTACTATTAATGTAAGATAATATGTACCTGTATTTGTATAAATATGAGATGCTTTATTTGTTATTGTAGTTATTAAAGCAGTATTATCTCCAAAATCCCATTTATAAGAAGTTATGTTTCCTGTTGTTTCTGCAAAATAATTAACAGATAAAAAAGCAGGAACAATATTTGGAATTATTCTTTTAATTTCTACAAGATCAGAAACTCTTATATCTTGTTCTATGATTTCTTCATTATCAAGAGAAATTTCAAGAGTATGATTTCCCCTACTAGAAGGTGCTGAAAGATTTGAATATTCTAAATCAAGTTTTAAAAATCCTGAACTAATTAAAGCTGGTTCAGTTTCAGAATCATAAATTAATGAATTATTTTTAGGAGCAGAAGTAGTTGAATATCTTAAATCTATATTTGATATTTCTATATCAAGATTTTGATAAGCTTTAAATTTTATTGGAATAGAACAACCTTCTGAACAGTTATTGTTATATTTATCATCTAAATAGTCACTAATATAAACTTTTAATTCACCTGCATTTTCTTGAGATTCATATTCTGCTTGGTCAAATGTAAAATCTCCTATATCTGAATATTTTGCTCCTTTACCAAATATATAATAATCATTATAACCTGTTTCTTGTCCAGGAAATTCATAAAATCCACAAGAATCTTCACTTTCCATTTTTGTTTCATAACCTTCAATTTCTTGTTCTGCTTTTATACATACATAAAAATCCTGTATTTCTGTATTTTCATAATCAATTTCACATCCAATTTCACTTCCTTGTTGGCTTGGTTCAGGAAGATCACAATTAGCTAATTCTTGTCCACTTAAATCATATAAATACATTTTAATTAATCCATTTTGCCAAGAAGTAGAGCCTTTTTTTACCCATGCACCTATTTTAAATTTATTTGTTTTTACTAAACCAATTTTTTCACAATAAGGTTTTTCATCATCTATAGGAGCAGAAGTTAAATTTTCAAAAACATTAAAACATCCCATACCTCCTTCATATGTGCATACAAAATTACTTCCTGTTTGTTTTGCTTTCCATTCAACAACTTCATCATTTAAAATATCTATTTCTAAAGGTCTTAGGCATGATTCATCATTATCAATAGAAATATCCAAACTTAAACTATCTACAGAATTTAATTTTCCTTGTACTTTTAGAGAGAGGATTTTCTCTCCATAATCAAGTGTAAATAACTTGCTTTGTTCAGGATTTGTAGATGTATATCCATATTCACAATCAGATGGAATACAATTATAATCTCCTAGATTATTTTCTAAAAGTTTTAATATAGAAACACCTTTTTCAAAATCACTAGATACAAGACTATCTGCTGGTTCTTTATCAAGACTTATATTAATCCATCCACTAATTTTTTCACCAGAAGAATAGCTTTCTTTGATATCTGCTGTTAGATTTCCTTTTTCAAAATCAGCTAAACTTAAAGGGCAAAACATCAATACTAGTATTGCTATTAAAATTAATCTTCCCATTTTTCCTCTTTTTTATTAATTATATATAGAAACAGGA
>CAYMES010000033.1:0-15508 GCA_964389765.1 Candidatus Woesearchaeota archaeon | reverse complement strand
GGTTTTTAGGATTTTCTTCATCAAATTCTACTTGGAATAAACCAGAAGCAAATCCTCTTCTTGGTTCTGTTCCTCTTATTCTTGGCTTTTTACTATCAACATAAAACTGCCTATAATAATATTCTTCATTATTATTCCTATCTCTTGCTTTAATAGTTATATTATTATAACCATCCTTAAAACTTAATCCTCTATTATAATTTTGAATATTGCTTCCTAATCTGCTCCATCTTCCTCTTCCATCATTATTATCAATATAATATAAGGAACAAGGCTCATTACTTTTAATATCAAATAATACTGAGCGAGAATCATAAACAGCATCTTGTTTTGGAGAATCTATTGTTAAATCTGGAGCATCAATATCAAATTCTGTATTATTTCCAAAATTCTGACATCCTTCAATATCATTACATCTTGATGGATGTGTTGGATAATCATTCTCAGTTACACATACTTGACATAAATCATGCCAGCAAGTATATCTAGGATTTTGTTCAGAAGGAATTGATTGCCCATAACTAAGACATAATCTTTTATAAGCTAATACAGAATTTACTAAAATTAAAACTACAACTACAAAAATTATTGCAAATATTATCTTTCTCTTTCCCATTTTTCAAATTTCTATTATATTTTAATATAAAAATCCCTCTTTTTCCTGGGCTTTAAAACAAAAAATTAAAAATAAAAAAAACAAAAATTAAAATTTGGCTTTAAATAGCTTCTCCCCAGAAGTTGATACTTCCTGAGTCAAAGTCACCGTTACATGGCTCTGGTAAGCTTAACTTGAATGTTAATGCCATTTCACTTCCTGGTGTTAATACATTAGATGACCAATAGTTTCCACCTAACATATTCATAGGATCATTCTGTATAATCTCATTGTTACCATAGAATGGATTTGGATCATTAAATCCTATTCCATATTCTATAGGATTATATCCTTCATTATCACTTCTTGTATCATCTTCAGTTGAAGCAGCTCCATTTGTTGCATAGTATCTAAATGCATCTAAGCTTAATTGGTTTGTATCTGGGCACATTGCTCCACTACTTGCAGTATCATAAAAGTCTGTTCCTGATATAAACATATCAAGTAAAACTCCTGAACCTGCATCAGCATCATTCCCAACTAACAATGTACTTGAATAAGAGTCTGTTCCTGGTCTTACATTGTCAAATTCTAGATATCCATCCATACTTAAAGCAATAACTGGATTTAGGAACCAATATTCGTTTTCATCCATAGTTCCAGATTCTCCATCAAGGTCTGTTGCTTCAACAGTTATCCAGTATTCGCCATACATGCTGTCTGGTGTTTCTACTGTAAGGGTACATGTATAATAATCCATAAGCTCAGAATTCCAAGTTACATCTTCTTCTAAAATTCTTGCATTACAAGAATCTTCAATTCCTTGTCCTCCTGCTCTTTTACAGTTAACTTCAATATCATTTCCTGCACCTTGCACAGAACCAACAGTTGCAAAGACATCTTCTATCTTTTCAATACCGTTTTTATCCATTACAAGAACTTTCCATGAAATTTGTTCACCTTCAAAAGCATAGTTGTTAATTCTTTCAACTAATTCTTCACTACCATTAGAAATTCTTCCTGGTTCTGTAAAGTCATCATAGACAACTCTATTATCACACATCCAAACTCTTGGAGCAAAATCCTCAGTTATAATATCTGGTGTGATTCCTGTTCCAACATTAACAGCTAATACCATAGGCATTACACTCATCACTAACAAAGCCATTACTAATAAACTAGCTAGTTTTCTCATTTTTTAAAACCTCCTTTCAAAAATATTTTTAAACATCTAATTGAAATAGATGAAAATGAATTTTTCCCCCTTAGCTCTTTTTTTGTTTCACTCATAAGTTATAATACTTATTGGAGCTTTTTAAATAATTTTACAATCAGAAATATATTTTACTAAGGGGGATTTTTTGTACTTACTTTCTTTCAATGAAAACTAAAATTTTTAATTTTACAACTGAAAAATTAATAGCAAGGATAATAAAAAGTAAACGAAATTAGAAAAAATGAATATTATAAAAAATAAAGAGAAAGTAAAATGCGGGAGGAAGGACTCGAACCTTCGTAGGGACTAACCCACAGGATATCTCCTCCCCGATATTCAGAGGACCTTAAGTTTGGCAAGATTTCTTAAAAAATCTACCTGCCCGTTTGGCCACTCCGGCACCCCCGCATATCTGATTAAGAAATAAGCAATTTAAAAATGTTATGAAAAAATAAAACATGCTTAGATAATTAATATAATCTATAAATTTTATCTAATAACAATAAATTCCTTAATATCAAAATCTACTTTATCTAAATCTTAACAACTTAAATAAACTTCCAAAAAACATAATTAATCTTACTTATAAATAGTATAAAAACAATATAGACAATATAACTTACATAAATATATAAATTTAAAACATTGATATTTTTTATGACAACCTTAGAATTTAGAACACTAGATGAATTTCAAAAACATTATTTTCCAGAACAATATGAACAAGAGAAAATTATGAAAATGACACCTAAACAATATGCAAAATATCTAGCTGACAAAACTCTTGAACCTATGAGAAAAGCCCTAAAAAAACCTTAAAAAAGCTATTAAAGAAAAAAATTCTAAATAAAAGATATATAGATATTATCAAACTTCCAATAAAAACAAATTCTATTATCTCTCTTAACATATAAAAATAATAGAATTTTATTTTAAATACTTATCTATCTTAATTAATCTATTTAAATAAATATTTTATAAAGTATATAATAAGAAAGATATTATAGAAAGAATATTTTATAAAAAAATCTTTCAAAAGGTTATTAACAGTTTATTTTGCAACAAATATATTCTCTATCACACCATCCTTGATCACAATCATATTCTCCTGAAGTTCCAGTAACAACATATCCAGGATGGTTATTATCCCAATAATTGCATTTGTTATTAGCTCTTTCTGGAACAAGCTGGGTTGTAAAACAATCAAGAGAACAAGAACCTCCTCCACTACTAGATTCACACATAACACTGCCATTTTCATAAACTCCTACCATTGCTTCTCCACTACAATTACCTTCTATCTGTTTTTGAACTTCTTCTAATTCTTCAAAACTATGTCCCATAACATCTGGAGAAGTCCCAGAATTATATGCCCACACACCAACTCCTAAAATTAATAATACCCCTATTATTATTAGACTATAAAGCCATTTATTAGTTAGATTTATTTCAAATTTAATTGCCATTTTCCTCTTTTTTATAAGATAACAATCAAATTAGTATTTATATTCTTTTCTATTAAAAACCACTTCCACTAGAAAACCCACCACCTCCAAAACCTCCTCCACTAGAAAACCCTCCTCCTCCAAATCCACCACCACTTGAAAAAGTTCCGCTTCCAAATCCCCATCCTGATGAACCTGGAGAACTAAAACCAAAGTCATTAGAATCATCAGAATAATCATAACTTGTTCCTTTATAATGTCCTCTGCTATATGAATAAGTTTGTCTTGGTTTAAAATTCTGTGAACTTTCTATTCTGCTATTTAAATCTCCCATAGTTATTTTTCCAGCAAGATATAAGGTAAGGAGATTATTAATATTAAATCATCAGCAAAAGATTATGAAACAGCTTCACAAAATGATAATCTTCTTCAGGCAGAAAAAGATAGATTACAATTAAAAAGAGATGAAGCAGAAGATATATTTAAAAAAGAAGATAGAAATTATCAATTATTAAAAAATGTTTCAGATAATCTAAGAGTAGGATATGCTACTGGAGAAGCTGTTATGACCCGAGTTGAGCAAGTTAGAGATATGAAACAAGCAGTTTATGACCAGATGGTAAGTTTTTTTGAAACAAATCAAGTTGTTTTTACAGGACTTGATTTAGCTTATACACAAATGTTTGGATTACATGAAACAGTTGAAACAACTTCAGCTATGCAAGAAGAAACAGGAAAAGGATTAGAAACTCTTGCTAAAATTGGAGGACAAGTAGATGAAGAAGCAGTAAAAGTTGCTTATGGCCCTACATATTGTATAGAGCAACTTTTATCTTTTATTGATGCTGTTGCTACACTTGAAGAAAAAAGATATGAACTTATAGGAAAATATAGATTAGAAACAGATCAATTTGTAGATGAAGTAGAAGAAGCTCTTGAAAAAGGAAAACAAAGATGCAGAAATGCGATTTTAGAATATGCTCGTCCAGTAAATGTAATAGAAGGTGAAGCAGTTGTTCCTCAAATTCCAGAAACAACAGAAAATTAATTCTCTTTTAAGCTGACTTTATCTTAGCTTTTTCAATCCATTTATCATCTTTCTGACAATCAGAACATACATAAATAAATTTATTCTTATTATCTTCTTTAACTTTTAATATTGTTCCTTGTAACTTGCCATATTGTTCTTGAATCTGATTCCCACATAAAATACATTTTTCTGTCATGAAATAATTAACCAAGGAAGTTTTATAAACATATCTTAATTATTATTTGATATTATTTAAAATTAAAAAAAAGAAAATCTTAAAAACAATAATCAAAAGACAAAAATAAAAAACCCTAAAATGTTTAAAAAACAAATCATCTCCCTGCTATATAAAGAATTAAAAAACAATCTAACAAAAAAACAAATAGAAAATCTCATAGAAATTCCTCCTTCTGAAAATCTAGGAGATTATGCATTTCCCTGTTTTTCTTTAGCTAAAAAATTAAAAAAATCTCCTAATCTAATATCTCAAAACATAACAGAGAATTTAAATAAAGAACTAGAAAATAATAAAAAATCAGATATAGAAAAAATACAACAAAAAGGAAGTTATGTTAATTTTTTTATAAATAAACAAAAACTTGCTAAACAAATAATATCTATAGATGAAAAATTAGGATATTCTAAAACAAGCAAAGAGAAAATAATAGTAGAATATCTTTCTCCTAACACAAATAAACCATTACATCTAGGACATCTTAGAAATCTAGCTATAGGAGAAAGCATATCACGAATTCTTGAATCTCAAGGAAATAAAGTAATTAGAGCAAATCTATATAATGACAGAGGAATCCATATAATAAAATCAATGTTAGCATATAAAAAATTTGGAAATTCCAAGAAGCCAGGACAAAAACCAGACAAATTTGTAGGAGATTTTTATGTATTATTTAATAAAAAAACAAAAGACAATCCAGAACTAGAAAAACAAGCTTCTGAAATGTTAAAAAAATGGGAACAAGGAGACAAATCAACTCTAGAGTTATGGAAAAAAATGAACTCTTGGGCATATCAAGGTATAGAAAAAACATATAAAAAATTTGGAATAAAATTTGACAAACATTATTATGAAAGCAAGATGTATAAAAAAGGCAAACAAATAGTTAAACAAGGATTAAAAAAAGGAATTTTTAAAAACAAAGAAGATGGTGCAGTAGTTATTAATCTTGGAGATAATCTAGGAGAAAAAATCTTATTAAGAAAAGATAAAACCAGCGTATATATAACCCAGGACCTTTATCTTGCTAAACAAAAATACAAAGACTACAAATTTGATAAGTCAATCTATGTAGTAGCAAATGAACAAGATTATCATTTTAAAGTCTTATTTAAAATAATAGACAAACTTAACTTAGAATTTTCATCTAATCTCTTCCATCTGTCATATGGAATGGTATTTTTACCAGAAGGAAAAATGAAATCAAGACAAGGAACAGTAGTAGATGCAGACAGTCTAATGAAAAAAACAGAAGATTTAGCAGAACAAGAAATTAAAAAAAGATACAATCCTCAGGAAAAAGAACTACAAAATAGAAGATTAAAAATAGCTTTATCTGCAATTAAATATGAATTATTAAAAATAGATCCAATAAAAAACATAACTTTTAACCCAAAAAAAGCAATTAAATTTGAAGGAGATACTGGTCCTTATCTAGAATATAGTCATGCAAGAGCAAACTCAATCTTAAAAAAAGCAAAAACATCAGAATCAAAACAAGCTAATTCAAAAAACATAAAAATTCCACAATTAAAAAAACAAGAAATAAAATTAATTAAAAAAATCTCTGAATTTCCACAAATTATTAAAAGAGCATATGAAAATCTCTCTCCAAATATCATAGCAAATTATTCTTTTGAACTTGCTCAGATATTTAACGAATTCTACCATACTTGTCCAGTCATTAGTAGCAAGGAAAAAGATTTCCGTCTAAAATTAGTTGATTCATTTAAAAAAGTTATGAAAAATTCTCTATACTTATTAGGAATTGAATCTATTAAAGAGATGTGATTAAAATACAAAATAACAATTAAGATTAAATAAAAGTAAAAAATAAAAATATTTATTTCTTCTTTCCCTTTTTCTTTTTGCCTTTTTTGGACTTAGTCTTGCTAACTATAGTCATCTCTTTCCAAGCTAATTCAAATAACTGTTCAAGTGTAGAAGCAAAAAATTGTGTATTTATCCATACACCTACATCATAGTTTGGATGAACCTTGTCGTCGTTTAATAACATGAATAAAATCTGTTCACTATCAACAACTATGAACCTTGACCTCATATTTTCCATATTTCTAACTTCTCCAACTTTTCCAAAATCCTGAGCCACTTTCTTATTCTCTGAATTTATAGGAGCTGCAATTCTTATTGTAACTCCTCTTTTCTTAGCTTTTTCTAAAGAAGGCATTAAAACTTCTAACTTTCTATTTAAACCATCTGCAGTTGTAACAATAGTTACTGTTTTTTCAGCTTCCCTTACCATCATATCCAGATGGTTATATAAGTTTTGTCTACCTCTTAAGCTTCCTGATAATTCACTTGGCTCTACATACTTAACTCCTTCTGTAAATAAACCTTTCAGTTCCTGCAAAACATCTTCTTTTTTTAGTTTTTCTAATCTCTTGCTTTTATCTTTAGCTGCTTTAACTAAATTCTTTTTAACTCTTTCTATTACTTCTTCTGGTTTTAAAGCTACAAACTTGATTGGTTTTCCGAGCTTCATAACTATAAATCCTTTCTTCTCTAAACTCTCTAATATATCGTATGTTCTGCTTCTTGGAACATCACTTATGTTACTTAGTTCTCCTGCAGTAGACACGCCACGAGAAAGAAGGGCTGTCCACACTTTGACCTCGTACAAATTCAAATCAAAAATTTTTCTCAATCTGCTTAAAAATTCTTCCTTTACAATCATCTTTTGCTCTTTTTTTAATTGTGATTTTTCAGGAATAAAATTCCCTATCTTATTAGATATGAATGTTCTGGGGTATTTAAATCTTTTTATTCTCAGAAATATATAATTTATTTTTTGTCGTCGGGATATCTTTGACAAACCATTAGGAAGAATGCCATTAACCACTATATAATAGGATATATATTCAAGATTTATAATTTATTAAAAAGTATTTTAACTTCCTTATCTTTAATCTTTTTATCTGTTTTATTTATATAATTTTTAATCTCTTGTTCAGAAATTTCTTTTTTTATCTCGACATTTCTTGCATTTGTCCTTTGTTTAATATATTTTTCCTGTTCTTTTAAATCTAAATCTGTAACAATAACTAAATTAATCTTATCTTCTTTAATTAATCCAGCTTTTTTTCTTTCTGACTGAACTTTTCTAGAAATTACTCTTGCATAACCTTCTCTTTCTAATTTTGGAGTCATCTTTGTATCTAACTCTACTTTGAAATCTTTCTGATGAACAATCTTCCAATTTATTTTTTTAACATTTAGCTGGTTTTTAATTATATCTTCTAATTCTTTTTTAACTTTTTTAGAATAATAAATTGTTGCTTTAGATAACGGCCATTTTAATCCTATCTCTTTTTCTGCTCTATTTCTTAAACCAGCCTCAATAATATCTAAAACATGTCCAAATTCTTCTTCTAATTTTTTATTTATTTTCTTTTCTTCTTTTTTTGGCCAACTACATAAATGAATAGATTCTTCTTTAACAATCTTTTCTTTTCTTAATTCTTGCCATAATTTTTCTGTTATAAAAGGACATATAGGAGCAAATAATTTTAAACAAGAAATATAAACTTCTTTTAAAGTTTCATAAATAACTTTTTCTTCAGATCTCTCTCTTGTTAATTGAATATATACTCTTGATAAATCTAAAAATAAATCTTCTACTTGAGTTATAGTTTTATCTAATTTATATTGTTCAAATAATCCACTAATTTCCTTAATCGTAGAATTCATTTTTGATAAAATATATTTTTCTTCTGCTTTTTGTCTGCCTTTTTTTATATTTTTCTTTAAATCTAAAAGCAATTTATGCAAATTCCATAAAACTAAAAGATGCCTTTGTTTTTGTTTAACATCTTCCCAATTAAAATTAATATTTTCTCCTGAACTAGTCTCACATATATAATATCTTAATATATCTGAACTATATTTGTCAATAACTTCATAAGGTGAAATAATATTCCCAATAGATTTAGACATCTTCATTCCTTCAAAATCATAAATCATTCCATGACAATATACATTTTCATATGCAGATCTGTCAAATGCAACTGTAGAACATATCTGCAACATTGAGAACCATAATCTTATCTGTTCAGTTGCTTCAAGAATTAAGTCAGCTGGTAAAAGTTTCATATGTTTGTCAGTTTGAGGATAATTTAAACAATTCCAAGAAGCTGTTCCAGAATCAATCCATACATCAATTATATCTGGAATTCTTTTCATCTCCCCATTACATTTATCACATTTCCAACTAATAGAATCAATCCAAGGTTTATGCAGATTTTCAGGTACTTTTCCAGCTTTTTGTTTTAATTCTTTAACAGAACCAATTACTTGCATATTATCACAAGATTTATTTTCACATTCCCATATAGGCATTGGTGTTCCCCAATATCTCTGTCTTGTTACTCCATTATCTTTTAGATTTTCTGTCCATAAATCATAATTTTTTTTACAAAATTCTGGCTCCCAATTTACTTTTTTATTAATCTCAATTAACCTGTCTTTTAAATCTTCAATTTTCAAAAACCATTGTTCAGTTGCTCTAAATATAACTGGTTTATGACATCTCCAGCAAAAAGGATATTCATGCTCAACTTCTGTCTGTTCTATTAATGAGTCTTTATTCTTCAGTTCTTGAACAAATTTATTATCATCTTCCTTAGCTTTCCAACCAGAAAATTTCCCCATATCCTGAAATACTCCTTGTTCATCAAGAGCATTATAAGCAGGAATTCCATATTCATCACCAACTTCTTTATCTTCTGGACCACATCCAGGAGCACAATGCACTAATCCGCTTCCTGCACTAGTATCTACATATTGCTCTGAAAGGATAACTTTATGAATATTCTCAGAATTAAGAGAATCATATTGTTTTTTTAAATCATCATAAAAAGGATGTTCATATCTCATTCCTTGTAATTTATCCCCTTTAAATTCTTCTAAAATTTCAAATTTCTTTCCTAACAATCCAGAAATAAATACATTAGCAAGAGCTTTTGCAACTATCCATATCTCATTATCAACTTTAGCTTTAACATAATCTAAAGATGGATTTACCATAACAGCTAGATTAAAAGGAATAGTCCAAGGAGTTGTTGTCCAAACTATCAGATATTCATTATCTTTTTCTTTTAATTTAAATTTTAAAAATATAGAACCTTCTTTTTTATTTTGATATTCTAACTCATGTTTTGCAAGAGAAGTTTCACAATGGGCACACCAATGCATTATCTTTTTACCTTTGTAAAGTCTTTTCTGTTTCCATGCTTGTTTAATAAACCACCATTCTCCTTGCATAAAATCTTCAGAAATTGGCATATAAGCATCTTCATAATCTAACCATACACCTAACCTTAATAAGTCCTTACTCATTAATTCTGCTGTTTCAGATGATATCTTCAAACAATATCTAATAAATTTATCAACACCATAATCAGCTATTGCATCTTTATCCTTTAATTTTAATTCTTTTTGAGCTCTATTTTCTGTAGGTAATCCATGCATATCATATCCTGCTCTATCCCATACATTATATCCTTTCATTCTTTTATATCTTAAAGCAATATCTTTCATAGAATTATTCCATGCTTGTCCAATATGTAATTTTCCAGAAGTATAAGGAGGTCCTTGTAAAAAATAAAAATCTTTTCCTTTTTGATTTTTCTTTTTTACTTTTTCATATATCTTATTTTTTTTCCAATATTCTAATATCTCTTGTTCTACTTTTTTAAAATCTAACATCTTTCTAAATTTGATATTTCTTACTATTTATTATATTTTTTAGTTTTTAAATCTTGACTAAATGTATTTAAATAATAGTTAAATGCCTTTTCTATAGCTTCTAGACTTGAGCCAATTATATTCTTGCTTACACCTACAGTTGAAAATTCTTCTCCATCTGAAAAATTTATTTTTGTTCTTACTGAACTTTCTACACCTTCAGGATTTGCAATTCTAACTTTGTAGTCTTTTAATTTTAGATTTTCTAATCCTTTATATTTTTCTAAAAGAGCATTTTTTAGTGTTTTGTAAATTACATCTACTGGTCCTCCTTTAATTTCTGTTTCTGTTTCAACTTCTTTATCTGGAAATTTAATTTTAATATAACATCTGCTATTTTCTTCACCTGTTGTTACTCTCCATTTTTTTATTTTAAAAAATTCTTTAAAATTGCCAAAATAACTATTTATTATAATGGATTGTTCAGCTTCAATATTTCCTAAGTCATATCCTTCTCTTTCTAATTCTCTTAAATATATTAATATTTTTTCAATTTTTTCCTTATCTTGTGTTTTATCTACAGAATATCCTAATTTTTTAGCAGCATTTATTACACAAGAAGACCCTCCTAAACTTGTTAAGACAAAAGAATGATTAAGTCCAAGAATTTCAGGTGTTATATGCATATAACTTGCTCCTTTTGATGTGCCATCTATATGCACTCCTCCTTTATGTGAGAAAGCCCTTTCTGAAATAAAAGCCTGCCCTATTTTCTTAGGAAGATTTGCTGCATTATATATAAAATCACTTAAGGATTTAAGTTTATTTAATTTAAAATTAAATTTTATATCTTTTTTCAGCATTAATAAAGGGATAAATTCACATAAATCAAGATTTCCTACTCTTTCACCTAAACCATTTATAGTTCCTTGTATATGTGGGACATATTCTAAAGACAATAATGAATTTGCAAGAGCAAGTCCAGAATCATTATGTAGATGCACTCCTAATTTAACTTTGATCTTTTTATTTTTGATAAATTCTTTAGTTTTTTCTAAAATTTCTTTTAATTCATCTGGAAGTATTCCTCCATTAGTATCACATAAAATTATTCTTGAAGCTCCTGCTTTTGCAGCTTTTTCTATTGTTTCTAAAGCATAATCTTTATCTGATTGAAAACCATCAAAATAATGTTCAGCATCATAAAAAACTTCTATATTCTTGTTTTTCAGAAATTTTATGCTTTTTGAAATTTTATTTAAATTTTCCTGCCTACTTATTTTCAACTGTTTTTCAATATGTTCAATCCAGGTTTTTCCAAAAATACATGCATATTTTGCTTTGCTTTTTATTATTGAATTTAAGTTTTTGTCTTGTTCAGGATTTTTTGCTATACTTGTAGAGCCAAAAGCCACAATTTTTGCTTTTAAATTTTCTTTTTTTATTTTTAAAAAAGCTTCTAAAACTTCCTGATGAATTGGCCATCCAAGTTCTATAAATTCAATTCCAAATTTATCTAACATTTTTGCTATTTCTATTCTTTTTTCAATAGCAAAGCTAACTCCTCCTGCTTGTTCTCCTTCTCTTAAAGTGCAGTCATATATCTCTATATCCATTTTAAAGTTCTGCAATCTCAGAATAATCGAGATTGCTATTTAGATAATAATGCTAATTATAGCAATAGCTATTAAAGAAATTCTCTTATTATAGGATTCTAAAAACCTTTGGTTTTTAATAGCCATAATTTTCTTAAGAATAATGTATTTTTAAACTTAATGTCTTTCTAATTTGTCATGCTTATCTTTTATTTTTCTCTCAGAATTTCCAAAGCTTTTTTTTCAACAAAATGTAATTCACTTGGAATAATAATGCAAAAAGGCAAAGGAATTTCTTTATTTTTTAAATCATTAATTTTACCATAATAGATTTTGCTTTTTTTAGTTCCAACATGAGAGCAGATAATTATCTTTTCAATTTCAATATTCCTCTTTTTCCCTATATTCTCTAACTGATTTATAGCTTTTTTAGCTGATAAACCAATATCAGTAAGTAATAATGTATGAGCTTTTATTTTTTCATTTTGCAATATTACATCAAACCATGAATCAGGTTCATAATTTTTTTGAAATTCAGGCATACTTGCTGTTTTTCCAAACTTGTAAAGCTGAAGACCTGTTTCTGCAATAGCTGTTAAGATAGATTCTGAATGAATTATCTTATATGGAATATTTTCTTTTTTACATTTTAAAATAAGTTGTATATGGGTAGTTGCAGATAAAGGATTTCCATAAACTAATAATGCTATATTTTCTTTTTTTGCCCTATCAATAAGCTCTTCAGATTCAACATTCTTTCTTTCTAAAGATAAAATCTTCTTATTAATAGAATCTTCTAATTTTTGTTTTTCATATGGAAAATTAACAGTATAATTTTCCAAATAGACTTCTTTACATTTCTTTATTGCTTCTATAGCTTCTAAACTTATACTTTTTTTATCTAATCCTATTCCTATTAAGTAAAATGTCATATTAGAATATAGAAAACCACATATATAAAATTAATCAACTTTATATTTATTATTCTATCCACTTTTTATCATAACTTTTCCATATAGCAATAAGACACAAGATAGCAAAAAAAAGCAGAGTTAATATTGAAGGTAATTTTTCTTTAGTTAATATAGTTACAGGAATAACTGAAAGAATAGATATAATAGCAAGAATAGTAAACCATTTTCTTCCTACTATAAGCTCATCTTTACAAAGATAAGCTAATAAATATCCTATTGGAAATGCTAAAACCAAGATTAAAACATAAAGTATATTTAACATAAAAATCATAACAAGATAGAGTTTAAAAATTTATTATTTTTTACTTTAGAGGTTTATTATAAATATTCATGAGAATCATAATTTTTTCTCATCTATAAATCTATTTGTTAAGAAAGATATTCATCAAATAGAACTTTTCTAAAAGTTTTTATATATACCCTCTTTTATTTATAAAAACAAATTATTTATATCTTGATATCTTAGAAATATAATGGAAAACCAAGATAAAGCAAGAATTAAGAAAGCAATTTTAGATGGAAAAATATTTATCCATCCTACAGATACTGTTTATGGATTAGGATGTAATGCATTTTATAAAGATGCAGTACAAAGAATTAGACAAATTAAAGGAAGAGATGATAACAAACCTTTAAGTGTTATTGCTCCTTCTTTAGATTGGATTCATCAGAATTTTATCTTTCCACCAAAATTAGAAAAATATCTGCCAGGCCCATATACTTTAATATTGCAAAAATTAAATCCAAAATACTTATCCTGGGTTTCTCCAAACTCTACCTTAGGAATAAGAATTCCAAAACATAGCTTCACAAAAATAATTCAAAGTGCAGATGTTCCTTTTATAACCACATCAGTTAATAAAAGTGGACAAAAACCAGCAACAAAAATAAAAGAAATTCCAGAAGAGATAAAAAAACAAGTTCATGTAATAATTTATTCAAAAACAGAACTTTCTGGAAAACCTTCAACTTTAATAAAAGAAGGAAAATTAATAAAAAGAAGCTAGTAACAAATCATAATAATTCTTATAAAGTTTGATTAAATTATTTCTTCATGAACAAATATTATGAAAAATTAAGACAAGAAACATTAAAAAAACCCCAACTTTTCAATGATATTGGAGTATTAAGAGCTTTAGATAATATAAGAACTGTAACAAATCAAGAGTGTGCAATAAGGGTTTTAGAATTATATACTCAAAGAACAGAACATGCAGATATAAGAGAAGTTTACAATGCTTATGCTGCTTTTTATGAAAAAAAGAGACAAAGATAAATTAGAAGAATAATTAGCAGTTTTAAAAAAGAAGATGAGGACATTTTTAGAGATATAGATAAAGATGATGTTATTTTTGTTACAATAACTTTAGCTTTTAAATGTCCTATATGGGGTGATGATAAACATTTTCAAAAACAAAAAAAAGTTAAAGTTTTAACTACTAAAGGAGTTATTAAACTATTAAAATAAAAAATGAAATTTGCTATTCTTTACTCTAAAAAAGATCTTGCAGGAACAAATATAGCTAAACAGTTAAAAAGATTTTTCTTACCTCAGGTTCCAAGAATCAAGTTAAAAAAACAAACAATATATGAAGAAAATATAGATAAAAGAAAAGAATTAAGGGATGTTGATTTTATTGTTTTTGCAAGTAAGCATGAATCTAAAAAAGATACAAAAACTCTTTCTTTACATGCTCCTGGTAATTGGCGTTCTGCTAGTTTTGGAGGTAAGGCAAGTAAGATAGCTCCAACTTCTGCTTTAGTTCTTAAATATTTATTTCAAAAATTACAAGAAAATACAAAAAAAGCAAAACAAAACAACAATTTAGATAATAATTATGAAGTTACATTAGAAGCTACCCATCATGGTCCTTATCTAGAAAAGCCATGCTGTTTTATTGAAATTGGAAGTAATCAAAGAGAATGGCAAGATTCAGAAGCAGCAGAAGTTATAGCAAAAACCATTTCTTCATTAAATGATTATGAAAAACAAATAAAAGAAAAAAGTTGGCAAACTGCATTAGGAATTGGAGGCCCTCATTATTGTCCTAATTTTAATAAAGTACAGTTAAATAGTGAATATGCAACTGGACATATAATTCCAGAATATGTATTTCCTTTAACTCTTCCTATGTTAAATGAAGCTTTAGAAAAAACAAAAGAATCTATTCAAGAAGTCTTGTTAGATTGGAAAGGATGCGGAAAATCAAAACAAAGACAGGAAATTATAGAGATTATAAAACAAGCTGGGTTAAATTATAAAAGAACAAGTAATATAGGGAAATAATGTTTCCCTACAAGATTTTTTATTACTTTCTAAAAAATCTATCTATTTTTAATTGTAGGGAAACTTTAAAAATATTTATTTCTTAGATTATTAAAGTATAAAAGTAGGGAGAAGCTTATTTTTAAAAAGTGGCATATAAGAAATATATTAAAAAAAAGGGGAAGACTTTTGGACCATATTATTGTGAAAGTTATAGAGCTGAAAATGGAAAAGTTAAAACAAGGTATCTTGGCAATACATTAAGACAGGCTTTAAAAAATAAAACAAGAAATCATATTAATTCTTTACCTTTATTTTCAAAAATAATTATATTTTTATTTCTTACTCTTACAATTGCTTCAATTTTTTTAATTCAGACTCATCTTCTCCCTACAACAGGAAGGGCCACACTTGATGTGGCTCCTTCTTATTTTTTAGGAGAAAATATG